>NZ_JBHLVO010000006.1:0-202944 GCF_042433335.1 Metabacillus herbersteinensis | reverse complement strand
CAAAAGAAGAAGGAACAGGTCTTGGCATGCTCATGGTTTACAGTACAATCAATAAAGTTAAAGGAATAATTGAAGTCGAAAGTGAAAAAGGCAAAGGGACAACATTTCTTATAACAATTCCTGCTTAAATCTAACTAAATAAATAGCCTTCTTAAATTACCTATAAAAATGTTAAAGTAAGCACTCCTGGTTACTTAATTTTTTTCGTGACTATAAACACTTAGGTTTATCTAAGTGTTTAGTGTTTTAGCTTTTATTTTTTTAATTTACACCCATGTTTTTTGAACTTATTGAACAAGGTGGCTTCGGTACTTTCCTTTAATTGGTCTTTTAGTTCTGTCCAAAATTTATTGTTTTTTCCATTTCTTTATTTGAAGGCATGCCAGTTTGCGCCCCCATTTTAGTCACCGATAAGGATGCTGCCAGAGTTGCAAATAAAGCAGCTTCTTTCAAATTATTTGATTTAGCATATGAGACAGCAAGGGCTCCGTTAAAGGTATCTCCCGCTCCCGTTGTATCGACGACATCAACTTGAATCGCAGGTACGGTCATTTTTTGGTTATCTAGTTGGAATTCGACCCCCTCTTCCCCTTTTGTCACGATACTTTTTGCTAAAATCATATCCCTTTCTTCATGGGTAGCTTCGACTAAAAATTGCTTAAATTCGTACTCATTAGGGGTGAGGAATGTGACGCTCTCAATTAATTTTTTAGGTAACTTTTGATAAGGTGCTGGATTTAAAATGACTGGAACTCCATGTTTATTTGCTATTTCCGTTGCTTTAACGACTGAATCTAATGGAATTTCCAATTGAAGTAGTAGCAGATCACTTTTTTTAATTTGTGATTCATGCCTTGTAACCCATTCAGGTGTTACTTCATGGTTAGCTCCTGGTACTACGATAATACGATTGTCATGACCAGAAATCGTTATAGAAGCGGTTCCGGTTTCTTTGTCCGTCGACATCTCTACGTATTCCTCATGAATATCTTCTTGGGATAGTAAATCTTTTAGTTGTTTGCCAAAAGAATCGTTCCCTACTTTTCCTAGCATAAAAACTTCGGCACCTAATCTCGCGGCGGCAACCGCTTGATTGGCTCCTTTACCACCGGGAAAGGTCGAAAATGACTGACCTGTGATGGTTTCTCCTTGTTGTGGAACACGTTCTGTAACGGTCACTAAATCCATGTTTAGACTTCCGATAACTGTGATGATAGGGTTCTTCATAGTTTTACCACCTTGATTTTTATAGTAACTTCTAAAGGAAAAGAAGGAACCATAGTTGGTCCCTTTCTTATTTCATTAACAAATTAGGTAAAAATAGAATGATTTGTGGGAATAAGGAAAAAATCACCAATAGAAATATATCGCTTTTATTACTTTACAAAACAACTTCAACTTTCTGCAATAGTTTCTGTATATAAAGGTGTGATTTTTTGATAATCAACTCCCGATCATTATCCATTGATGCTACATGATAAGAATTAGAAAGTGTAACAGCTTCTTTCTGATTTGAACCTATATGTTTTAAAATAAAATCTGTGTTCTCTGGAGGAACTACATGATCCTCAGCTGATTTGAAACATAGAATAGGATTTGTTATCTTTGGGATTATTCCAGGAGTATTCTTCAATAATGCTTGAAGTTCATGAATGGAAAGGATTGGTACCTTTTTATACGTTATTTCATGAACGCCTTTTAACTTAATATCTGGTGCTGTTTCCGAAATGTAAGAAGGACTTGTTTTTCCAATCCATTGGTCATAACTTGGCACGCTTAATGCTGCATTAATTAGGATTAAACCCTCAATATCCTGATATTTATTAGCCAACCAAAGCGCTAATGCACCACCCATTGATTGCCCAATAACAAAAATAGTTGGGCAGTGTTCTTTTAGAACCGTATATCCCTTCTCCAAATCAGTAAACCATTCGTTGGATGTGGATCTTTCCAAATCTTGATAATGTGTACCATGACCTTTTAGCCTTGGAGCAAGAACCGTATATCCTAATTCAGAAAATTTATCGCCTAAAAATCGGACACTTTGAGGAGTCCCCATAAACCCGTGTGTGATTAAGAGACCCACATTATTTCCTTTTAAAAAAAATGACTCTGCTCCATCAATGACAGGATAATTTTCTTTCATCACTCTTCCTCCTCGTAGGCTAAAGATCTATTTTAAAAAAACGAAGATATGAACTGTTTAGGGTAAAACGTTAGGGATATAATATAAACCCAGTTAACCAGTTGGTTTAATTGTATTATGTATAGAAGTAGCCTAACCTTTTAAGAATAAGGTTTGGTTCTCGTTTTCTCGGGTGGCTATTTTATATTACCAAATTATATATCTCATTATTCCGACCTGTCAACTCGAGTTTAAACTAAATGATCAGTATTAACCCTAATCTACTACCTGTTTGTACATTATGTAAAAGCAAGTCCTTTTAAATATGAAGATGGCAAATGCGAAATCTTTTTGATGATTATGAGGATGAATATTTATTCGAATAAGGGATCTTCATTATCGAAAACATGCACTTCCATTAAAAAACTTTTATAAGACCTAAAGGAAAGATCTTCAAAATGACTTGTCCTTTTTTTCAACAAGATAGAACAATTTACACTTTTATCATTTGAAGTATTAATGGTGCTCCTTTTGTAGGCACGTCTATTGTTTTCAACTTTATTACTCCACTCTCTACAACGTAGCTTTCTTTAGGTTGTAATACTCCGTTTAAAAAAAGATTCATGTATGATACCTTGCAAGGATCAAGTATTACTTGTTTCCCTAGCTCCTTTACTCCATCTTCCTCATTAAATATTCTGCTATATCCATCTGATATTGCATAAAATTCAAAAACTTTTACTTTCTTAGGTGAATGATTACGAATAATTCTAGGAGGTAAAGAAGGGATCGTTATAACTGGGGCTCCTAATTCCACTACATTATTTTCTATATTTTTCATTTTCTATTCACCTCTAAAATTAATTGCATATCCTTTACATTTTATAAATTAGTTTTCAGAATGTGCTTGACCAATTTATCATCTATGCTTTTTAAGTCTAAGCAACAAGTAATGAACTTACATAAAATGAATAAATAATAAAGGGGGGTATTAATTGGCACTTAAAATCATGAAACTTGCTATTACTGCGAATTCAACAGTCGATACAACTCCTACTGTTGAAAGGTTCTTTAATGAGCCAGCGTCGACTGTAGTAGGTGCTGGAACTTTAACAATAGCTGTCGGAGATTTCTTTACAGATACTGGAGCTGCCGCTACAACATTACCAGCTTTAGCAACTGATAACAGTTACTTTAACGTGTATGTAAATGGTGTCTTACAGATGGAAGATCTATTAGCCTATACTTCTGGTGGTACAGGTGTTGGGCAATTAGTTATTACTGTTCCTGCTGGATCAACGATTGAACAAAATTCTCCAGTAGTTCTAGTTGTTACAAACTTCACACCAACATCAGATACTACTATTGTTACTTAATACTTTTAATGACCTCTGAAGTAATTATTCAGGGGTTTTTCCTTTTAGTGGATCAATTTCAAAAGGAAAGTTCACCTTCTTATGTCGCTTTTTTCCGTCAAAGTTACATTATACTTCATGGGTTACAGTAATAGGTTTGGACATGGTTGAAAACGATATGGTAATGAACTTGGGTTTGTGTAGGGAGTGTGAAGCATAGAGGTTGATGGACTTTCATGTTAGGAGCATTTCGGTTTGATCGTCTTCCTTAATAATCCGTGTCTGAGGTTGTCCAACGGAGTGGAAATTGTATTTTGTGACAATTCCAGTTCTTTTGTTTAGTTGTACCGTTTATCCTTTAGGATAGATCGCAATACATGTCCGCTAGTTCTGCTAATGCATCTTCTCTATTTACAGCTGCGCAATATTCTTCTAGCTCTTCATAGCTTTTTTTCGTTAGTTCCTTTATGTATTGTTCATTCTCTAGCTTTTTTATTGAAAAATTTTCCTCTGTGAATTCTTCAATATTTTAGAGTAGTAGTTTAAGTATTTTTGAGCCGATCCAACCGGAAAATGTAATAGTTTTGTCGAATTATATTAACTACATATTAAGAAACTATTTACAAAACTTATTTTCGTGTTAATAGAACTATTTCTTTAGTCCTTATCCGAAATTAACCCTGTATAGATTGTTCTAGAAAACCGATTTTTTTAGGTGATATATACTACTACACACTTCTTTCTTCCTACAAAATAACTCTTAACATTAGAATTTTTTTGTTCTGTTAAAATTTATGTAGTAAGAATTTATTTCTATTATACTTATTATTTTTAGGAGGAACAGAACGTGAAAAGATCAGGAAAGAAATCTGTAGCAACAGTGTTGGTGGCATCTGCTCTTGTTATTAGTACAATCCCTTCATTTATCAGTATGGAAACAAAGGCATATGCCAATCAATCGGGTAACGTGCTGGTGACCGAAAATTTTGACGAGATAACAAACGGACAACTTCCTTCTGGGTGGAAATTAGTAGAAGGAAATGCCGAAACGAAGGAAGGTAAACTGTTACTCTCTTCTCCTTCGTCCTCAAGACCATCTAGAGTCATTTTACCCCTTGGAACTGATTCTGGAGATTATGTGTTTGAAGCTGATATGACATTTTTGTCAGCGGTTGATGATTCACGTTGGGCTTCATTAATGTACCGTATCCAATCTGAAAACTATCCTTATTATCAGTTCGCTATCCGAAGAGGAACAACGGCTATGAATGGACTAGAGTTTGCCATAAGGAACGCGAATAATCAATGGGTTGTTCCTGAGACGAATTTTTATCCTGAAAAATTTGAATTTAATAAAACATACAAAATTAAAGTTGTAACTAGTAAGAATCGTGTTCAGCATTTTGTAAATGGTAAATTGGTTATTGACACTGATTTGGCCAATCAGTGGATGAAAGGTGATGTTGGTTTCCAAGCAAACGGTGTAAATGTCCAATTTGATAATGTGAAAGTGACGACAACATCTGAGGCACTTCCTCCAATTGAGAACGGTGGTGCTTTCATTCCAGCTGAACCTGAAACAAATATCATCAATCCACCGACATTAATAGCTGATAGTTCTGTCACAGATACAACAGAACAGGTTTCATCTGTCGTGCTCCCTGTTCAAATGAATCAAGATGGGCAGTTAATCACTAACAATAAATTGCTAGGTGACGTATTAAAATCTATCAAAAATAATAGAATTCCGATCTTGAGGATTGAAGAATCTAGTCTTGTGGAAGCGATTATAGCAGAATTAAAAGAGACTCAGACCAATGATGTGCATTTCATCTCAAGCAATCCTTCCATTTTAAAAGAATTAAGAACGAATTATCCAACTGCACGAGGTGGGCTATTGTACAAGAAAAACTCACTAAATAAAAATGATTTAGAGATGTTTGCTCAAGAAATTCATAAACATAATGGAAAAGTAGCCATTATTCCTCAAAAAATATTAACACAAGACATTGTTCATTATTTGCATAGTCGAACGATTTCTGTTTGGGGTATTGGTGCTGATTCTGAGAATTCTGCCCATGATATGATTCACCTTGGCGTAGACGGTATTATTTCTAATGCACCAGAGTATTCAGCAAAAGCACTTAAAGAATACCCAGAAAACACGATCATACAAAGACCAATTGTTGCAGCTCACCGTGGAGTACCTTCGTTGGCTCCGGAAAATACAATGGCGAGCTATAGATTAGCTTATGATCTAGGTGCAGATATGATAGAAACGGACTTAAAAATAACGAAGGATGGTCACATCGTTATTATGCACGATGATACAGTAAATCGCACCACAGATGGAACAGGCCGAGTTCGTGATTTAACACTTGATGAAATTCGCGCTTTAGATGCAGGTATAAAATTCGGTCCGGAATTCAAGGGAGAAAAAGTACCTACCTTCAAGGAATTTTTACAGGATTTTAAAGGAAAAGAGATTGTATTGCTTGTTGAGTTAAAAGACACGGGAATCGAGGAGCAAGTGATAAAAGAAATCGAAGAAGAAAATATGGTCGATCAAGTGGTCTTACAAAGCTTTAATTTAGGCAGCATGACTAAGATGAACAAGCTGAAACCTGAAATTCCTGATGGTTACCTATTCTCAGCAGGTGTTCCTGGAACAGAAGCTGGCAAATTGAAAAATGCTCAAAAAATGTTAGATTATGGTACAAGTCAAAACGTCACACTTAATGCTAGCTATGGCAGTGCTTATCAAGAATTTAATACCTATATGCGCCAACGTGGAATGCTAAATATGCATTGGACCTTTAGAGATGAGGTAGCTTTTAGCGATAAATTGCAAGAAGGTATTATTGGACCAATTACAGACTACACGCAATGGTTAACTCACTCGCCTATTAATCTTGAAACACCAATTAAGAAGGTCAACTTGAATGTAGGAAAAACCTCGACTATACAAGCAAAAGCATTTGTTGATTATCGGGTTGATAAAAGAGAAAACATTGAAACAGAGCTTTACATCATTAATGATTCTGGTGTTGTAAGCGTGAATGGAAACACGATTGAAGCTTTAGAACCTGGAACAGCACAAGTATTCGTGAAACACACATTTACTATGTTAGATAAGGAATGGAATGTAGTGGCAGAGCCAATTGAAGTGACTGTTACAGAATAAAACAAATTCTGCTGGTTTCTACTTTTGGTAACCAGCAGGTTTTTTATAGTAGAAATTAATCCGAACACTATGTTTAAAATTATGTAACTAGCGGGTCATTGTTGATTTATTTTACAACCCCCTCAATCTTTGAAGAAAAAATATTTAATCAATATACTCTTATTCATAAGATCAATCAGGAAAGATATGTATCATCATAAAAGTAGAAAATAACTTGAAAGAAACTTTATTTATTAACCGTAGTTGGATAGCAGATTACAAAAGAATTCGAGTAATTGGAATGAAAGAATAAAGGCTGCGTTATTAGGTTTCTCTTGAATATCAATTCCAACTTCTTATAAATACCCTTCGCCATCTCTGACGAAGGGTACCTTTTTATGTCATCTTTTCAACCTATACTCTGCAAATCTTCTTCATAAAGTTGAACACAGTTTCTCCCATTTTTCTTTGCGCCATATAATGCCTGATCAGCTTGTCGCATCAGGTCCTCGATGGAATGAGTGTAATCACCATCTGTAAAGGAAGCACTTGAAATCCCAAAGCTTGCTGTTACACAGATTATCTTGTTGTTACTAAACGTAGTACTCTCGGAAACCTTCATTCGAATGGTATCGGCTAGCTCATATGCCTGGGCCAAGGGTGTTTTTGGCATACAGATAATGAATTCTTCTCCACCATAACGTCCGATCACGTCTGTTGATCGTAAGCTATTCTTTGCCACGCTTGCAATATGAGTTAAAACAGAATCGCCCGCTTCGTGTCCATATGTATCATTCACTTTTTTAAAATAATCAATATCAAACATGATGACAGAAACACTTCCGCCTTCCATCATCAGAACGTTAAACATATCTTCACTTTTCTTGATAAAAAAGGTTCGATTAAATACCTGTGTTAAGCCATCTATGCTTGCTAGCTGCTTTAACTTTTCCTGCATATACACTCTTTCCGTTACATCAACAAAGGTAATAATCTGTCCCTTATGACTACCGTTTTTATTCCGAAGTGACGAAAACCGGATATGATAGTGGATCATTGCTCCACCCATACTTAGCTCATAATCGCATTCCTGCTGCTCACTGATGATTTTAGCAAGTTGCTCCTTTCCAGCTAGCACATCTTCAATCGACTTCCCAATAACATGAGTAGATAACTTCGGGATAACATTCAGTACCGAATGATTGTAATCAACAATCGCACCATTTTGATTTAAAACAATAATACCCTCTGTCATGCGTTCAAACACGGTGTCCCTGGCAATCGGTGCTACATTGAACATTTGAAAAGTTAAAAGGGCCGCGCCGTGAAATAAAAAACAAATACTCATTGAAACAGGGCCAAGATCAATTCCATACGGACTAAGTCCATTTAAGTAAAAATGACTCGCAATAATAGGAATAATAAGTCCTGCTACCATCATCAAAATTTGGACACGAATCTAAATAAAGATTTTTTTAGCTGCATTAATAAGATAATGATACTCATCATTAAAGACAAAAATACAAAGATCGAATGAACGTAAAACCAAGGCCCACCTACTAGTTTCAAAACTGGAAATAGACTATCACTTCTTTATTAATCTCGTTGATTCTATTGTTATAGATACATTTCTTGTCCATTTAGTCCTTCTATTTGAGTATTGATTGTTTTACGGTTTATACAAGGTTTAGCTAGAGCAGGGGGAGTTTTGTATAATAGACTTTTTCTTTATTTCCAATCTTTCTATATTCAAATAAATTTACGCCTTTTTGTCCTTTTTAAATTTCCTCTCCATCAATTGTGCCATTTGTTGAGAATTCAAATCCTTTTCTTCATAGAGTTTATTAACGATGTTATGATAGTCCTCTTCATTACGATTTTGACTTAGTTTATTGGCAGCTTGAATTTCCTGTACTTTAATCTTAAATCCAACAATACCTTTTAATTGTTTTTCTAAAACTTCAGGAGAGAGCTTATCCCATAAAACTGGCTTCTTACGGTGTTTTTCGTATTTTTGCAGCAATATTATCAGCTCTTGTTTTAACTCTTCTTCGTTCAAAATGCTGGCTGTACCATATACATGTACAGCTTGATAGTTCCATGTCGGGACATTTTCCTCTTCATACCAGGAGGAAGAGATATAAGCGTGTGGTCCTTGGAACATAACCAATACATCTTCACAGGTTTCGAATGTTCTCCATTGAGGGTTCCCATAAGCCATATGCCCCGTTATATAGTAAGTATCTCCTTCTTTAATTAACTGCAATGGCAAATGAGTGGCAATTGGTTTCCCTTGTTCTGTTGTGACAATCGTACCAAAAGAGTTTTTTTGAACAAAATCCCAAATTTCATCAACATTTGTGACCTTAAAATATTTTGGAATATACATAATAATCCACCTTTTTAAAAAAAGTTATATGAGTGTTTTGGTCATTATAAAGTCTATTTGTTCTTCATCACCCATATAAAAAGAGTGGGCTCCAGTTTGAATAAACCCCATTTTCTTATAAAAAGCAATCGCATTTTCATTTTCTTCCCATACGCCTAGCCAGATTTTCTTTTTATTTCGTTCCATCGCAATTTCTATAGCTTTATTTAGCAGATATTTACCAAGCCCGTGTTTTTGAAATTTGTTCTTTATATAAATCCTCTCGATTTCAAGGGAGTCATCACCCATTTCTTCAGACTGAGCATCATCGGTATTGACCTTTAAATGTCCAGCGACTTCATTATTAAAATAAACAAAAAAGAATTGCGAAGAAATATTGGATAATTCTTTTTCTAATTGTTTTAAGTTAAATGCCCTTTCCAAATAGGCATTCATATTTTCGAGTGAATTCTGATGCTTAAATGTCTCATTAAATGTTTCATAACTAATTTCTTGAAGTTTGCGTGAATCTTCAAGGGTACACTTTTTTATTTTTATAGTCATTTAAATATGTCGCTCCTTTATATAATCAATAATTTCTCTTGTTTCCCTTTTTTACAAATTCCCAGTCTTTTTCTATATTTTTTCTTACTCTTTGAAGAAGATTGAAAATGGTTTCTGCTTCCCTTTCGGAAAATCCCTCTAATGCAACGGTATCGGAATAATCATTTTCTCTTTTTATAAAAGGATAAACATTTTTCCCTATCTCTGTTGGAAAGAGCTTCTTTATTTTTTTGTTATATTGATCGTCTTTCTTTTCAATAAAACCTTTCATTTCAAGCTTTTTTATAGCACGAGCTGCTGTTGTTCGGTCTACTTTTATCATCTCAGCTAGCTTTTCTTGAATGATTCCTGGGTTTTCACATATTCGGACAAGGTACAAATACTGCCCTTTTGTAAGGTCATATTCCTTAAACTCTATATTGCTTATTGAATCTAATGCCCTGGCAATCATTCCAATTTCACGAAGAATTTCCTTCATAAATAACTCCTTAGTACATATTTTTTGTTGCAAATGCAATAAAAATGGCATATATTAAATTTAATTTATCTTTGTTGCATTTGCAACAAAAAATTATGGATAAAGAGGTCGAGTAAAGTGAAATATTTTTCAAATGATCTTTAATCAGCATTATTACTCTTTCTGTTTCCTCTACAATCTGGCCCTAAACATGAAAAAGAGCACAATTCTTGCTGCAGAATTGCGCCCGATTCTTGAATAACTAAAAAATGACTAAGTACACGATCTTTTCTAACAACGTAAGGTGACCCCGAGAATGTAGCTATTCTACTTTGCAGGTAATAGGTTTGCTGCTCCCCCCTTCTAGAAAAAATATTTTTATGACTGATTTGACGCTCACCTTTGTGTAAGTACCTGTACTAAAAGTGCATACTTACATATTTGCAGTGTGCACTTTATAATCAAGATATAAATAATACTTTAGGAGGACAAATCTTTTGAAAACTCTTGTTATCGTAACACATCCCAGCATAGAAACATCCGTCATTAATAAGCGATGGGTAGAAGAACTGAAAAAATATCCGGAAAATTTTACTGTTCACGAATTGACTAAAGTTTACCCTGATGGAAACATAGACGTGAAAAAAGAACAAAAATTGGTTGAATCACATGGTAATCTTGTTTTGCAGTTCCCTATATATTGGTTTAATTGTCCGCCTCTCCTTAAAAAATGGTTTGACGATGTTTTAGCTTATGGATGGGCTTATGGTTCAAATGGTGGAGATAAATTAAAGAATCGTAAAGTTGCTTTAGGTGTATCTGCAGGAATCAAAAAAGAGGATTATAGTAAAAACGGAAGATATCGGTATACACTTGAACAACTATTAGTTCCATTTGAAACGACTTTCCTGTATTGCAATGCAGATTATCGTTCGTTCTTTGTGTTTTATGGCAAAGAAAATGAGCCGGGTGGAAACGAAGAAGAAGAAAATGAGTCGGGTGCAAGCGAATTGGAAAAAAGCGCTCTGGATTATTTGAATTTTGTTGACAACCTGTAATAGGCAGCTTAATTAAAGCTATAAAAAAGAAGTATTTTTATTGAGGAAATACTTCTTTTGATTTAAACAAAATAGCTATGCCTACCTCTGTACATCCTCCAGAGCTGGCAAACGGTTTTTCTCTCCCCACTCGCACATCATATTTAACAATGGAACGAGAGAAAGACCACGGTCAGATAATGAATATTCAACTTTTGGAGGTACTTGGGGAAATTCCTTGCGTGTGATAAGGCCATCTGCCTCAAGCTCTTTTAACATGATACTTAGTGTTTTAAAAGAAATGATGCCGATACTTCGCTTCAGCTCATTATGCCTCATAACCTTATTTTCAGACAGCCAATATATAATGATCATTTTATATTTACCGCCTACTAAGGACAACGTATATCCAAAGCCAGTGTCTTTTCGTTCAACGCCAGTCGGAACACAGGTTTTGCGCATAAGTTACACTCTCCTTTAGGTAAGTATATGAAATAGGCATCCCTTACAATAGATCATTATGCAATCTTATTGCAAAGGATGTAAAGTAAAATCGCTATAAAATTTTGCTATATCTTTAATTCGAGTAAATTTTAACAAAACAACCCTTAGATTGACTGTTAAAAACTTCTTCTTTATTCAATTAAATGGCCCGATTGTTGAAGATCACTTTTCTATTGCATAGTATCGTTGTACTACGCAATAAATAGATATGTTGTTCTTCCTCGAGCTTAATCGGCATTAACTTCTAAAATAAAAAGACGCGTTATGAGATAAATGCGCCCGATTGTGGAAGAAATCCTTCGGCTAAAATAGCGTTCAGATATTTAAAATATATGTAAAATAATTTTAGTTTAAATTATTTATGATATGATTTACCGACCGTAAATAAGTAAGGGTGATCTCTTGGAGATATGTTTCAATATTAACAGGATATGAACTACAACGATTGGCTTGACATTGAATTCCAGCACGACAATCGCACAGGGAGAGATAAATTTGTATAATCATAATACTTATGTTCTTAATTTAAACGCCGGTCGTTACCATTTGAATAGTGTAAATAAGTTCTAAGAGTCTACGTGACTAAGTGATCTGAGTATGAGAAGTCCATCCGTCATATATCATTTAATACAGTAAAACCAACTTCAGTAATTGCTACTAGTGTTTATTTTTGGGTATGTTGAACTTTATTTCCTATTAGTTGATGCAATTTATAATTAGCTTGAATTTCTTCAAACAATGTTCAAATTCCTTCCCGAATTATACTAATTGGTAGGTTATTCAAAAGGATGTCTCAACTTCAGTTATTTTACAGTTATCGGAGTGAAGACATCTATTCCTTTCCATAATGCTATGAACAAGGATGTAGCCTATCCCCGACTTTTCGTTGCATTTCGAAAACTAACGATTGTAAATTGATCGACTCTATTAATTTCGTTGTATAATCACTTCTATCCGTATGATTCCATTCCACTGCTTTAAAAAAGTCAACTTGTTGTCCATCTTTTAGTACTAAAATGACATCACAAAAATCCAGCACTAATGATATATCATGTGACACAAAGATGATTGCCAACTGCTTTTCAGCGACAATTTTCTTTAATAAATTAATAATCCTTGTTTGGTTCATCATATCAAGACCGGTTACCGGCTCATCGCAAAGCAGGATCTCCGGCCTGGCAAGTAAGGAACGTGCAATGCAGACCCTTTGAGCTTGTCCGCCACTTAGAGTTCTACCTTTACGGTTTAAAATGTCCTTTTTCAAATTTACTTCTTCTAATATAGTCCCTACTTGCTGTTCTCTCTCTTTTTTAGTAAGGGAAAAGAAGTTACATAACGGTTCTTCCAACACTTGGCGAACTGTTTGTTGGGGATCAAGGGATGAAATCGAATCTTGAAAAACTAATTGCACTTTCCTATTCAACCATTTCCTGTCTTTTACTTTTGCCCGAACTGGTCGCTCCTGCAAAAGAACCTCTCCTCTTTCAATAGGGTGAAAGCCTGCCAAAATTCGTGTCAACGTACTTTTCCCACTGCCGGACTCCCCTACGATCCCCAGTTTTTGTCCCATCTCCAGTGTAAAAGAGATATCCTGCAACACCGACTTTTTCTTATTCTTATAGGATGCGGAAATATTTTTCACTTTTAATAGCAAGGTTCATCTCTCCCATAATTCTTTTGTATAAGAACTTTTCGGAGCGTTTTTAACGGCTGCAAGCGGTCCAGACTCCACAATCTTCCCTCTTTCCATCACGACTACATGATCCGCAATTTGACTGACCAACCTCAGATCATGTGTGATAAACAAAATAGACATACTGTACCTTTTCTTCAACTCCAATAATTGCTTAATGATTAGTTGCTGATTTATCGTATCGAGACCGGTCGTCGCCTCATCAGCAATGAGCAGGCGTGGCCGTTCTAACAGGGCCATTGCAATCATCACGCGCTGATTCATACCGCCGCTTAACTGGCAGGGGTATGAATTTGCAATCTGATACGGGTCGGCGAAATTCATTTCATGCAATTGTTGCATTATGCGGTTGTTGATTTCCTCTTTATCCTTTACACCCTTACTCTTCAGCATTTGTGTCATCTGTGACCTTATTTTAAAAAACGGATGAAGGGCTTGTGAAGGATTCTGATAGATAAGAGCCATTTCTTTGCTTCGTATCGTCTGCCACTTTTTTTCCGCTAATTCAATTAAATTAGACTGTTTCCCTTCTAGATGAACCGATCCAGAAATTCCCCACTTTCTCTTATCAAGAAGTCCCATTATCGCTCGTGACGTAATGGACTTTCCGCTACCGGATTCTCCAACCAAACAAAATACCTCTTCTTTATGTAGTTGAAAAGTAACTCCATCAATGAGCCTATTTCCTCTTAAATCAATGGAAAGATTACTAACGTCCAGCAATACCTGGTTATTCACGTGGTTTCAATCCCTTTCCGATAAAATAAAAAAGCATAACAAAAACAGTTATCGCTGTCGCAGGAAAGATCGTAATCCAAGGAGCAATCTGCAAATAGCTTTTTCCATCAAGCATCATACTTCCCCATTCCGGTATGGGAGGCTGTGCTCCCAAACCGAGAAATGAAAGGCTCGACATCATTAAGATAATTGTGCCCATATCCAAAAAGAAAAGCTCCCGGATAAGGGGCATAGTATTGGGAAGCAAATGGCGGTAAATCGTTTTGGCCCCAAAAGATCCGCTTAATTGCGCGGCAAGCATATATGGTTCATTCCGTATCGTAATGCCAACACCCCGTACAATCCTTGCATATTGCACCCACCAAGAAATCATAACCGCAAGAAAAGTATTGATAAGGCCTGGACCAAGCAATCCCGTAATCGCAACAGCAAGTAGTAGATTCGGAACTGAACTGAACGAATCCATCACAGCGGTTATTACTGTATCTGCCTTTCCTCCTAAATGGCTACTTATAAGACCGAAGAAAGAACCGATGAAAGTAGAAACTATTAAGACAAGGAATGGAAACATCAGTGTATACGGAGCACCAAATACTAGCCTGGTCATGACATCCCTTCCCAGATGATCTGTTCCGAACCAGTGAAATGAACTTGGCTTTTGAAGCTTTTCAGCAACGTTCACCTGATAAGGATCATAGGGAGTCACTAAAATCCCGATAATGATAGCAATGATCAATAACGCACAACAAATTGCAGGAAAGGCCCATCGCGATTTTTTTATACTAATCATTTTCTACCCCTAACCCCTTCCTCGGATCCGTCAAGTACAATAACAAGTCGATAATCAAGTAGAGAACCATCGTAAAAAATGCCATAATTAGGGTAAAGCCAATAATTACTGAGTAATCTCTTACCGAAATCGACTTCATAATATAACTTCCAAGTCCAGGCAAGGCAAAGATTGTCTCCGTAACAATAATCGCACCCCAAAGCATACCGATACTGGACGCAATAATCGTTAACATCCCGTGGATACTAGGTCGAAGTAGTGTTTTTCCATATAAACTGATTTTTTTAATCCCTCTAGCTCTTGTAGCTTCAAAATACAGACTTCCCATTACTTCACCAAAGATTTGACGGAACAATGGGATGAACGTAGCTACCAAAGAGAAACTAATTGTGACAATTGGCAAAATGAAATGGAACCAGGAATCATTCCCAAACACCGGTAAAACCCTCGCGTAGATTGCAAAAATCAGCACAAGAAGTAATCCGATAAAATAAGTAGGGAGTGACGAAAGGAAAATCGCAATATTTCGAACACCCTTATCCCATTTGCTTTCACTGTAAAGAGCCGCAAAGAAGGCAATGAACATTCCAATAGATATAGAAATGAATAGGGAGATCACGGCCAGAAGAAGAGAATTCCCGATACGGGATCTAATTTCATCCAAAACGGGAAGCCCAGATTGATAGGATGTCCCAAAATCTAGCCTTGCCATATTCATTCCCCAATCCATATATTGCTGAAACAAGGATGCATCAAGTCCTAAGTCCCTCTTTAAATCAGCAAGCTCTTCCTCGCTTACCGCCCCTCCACGTTGTAAAAGGATCACCATTTCAGGTGATCCCGGAATTGCGCGTACAAGAAAAAATAAGAAAATGCTAAGTAAAAGCATGGTCAGAAAAATAACCGGTAATTTCCTAACAATAATACTCCACATTCGTTATTCTTCATTCTTAAGCTTATTCCAACGTACAGGGTCATCACTAATGGGTCCCCAAACGAAACCTTTCAGACCATCATTGTGAACGACGATATCATTTGGATAGAAAAGTGGTACCGTTACTGCATTATCGTTCATGTATGACAGCACTGTATTGTAGGTAGCTTGACGTTCTTCTTGACTAAGCGCTTTTGCCGCATTCATAATTTGAGCTGATAATGTTTTATCTGTGTAGGCAATACCTTTCCCATTTTCGTTTATTGAAAAGAGTGAATCAAGAAATCCTTGAGGATTAAGGCCGTCTGCGTACGATCTATAGATTAATAAATCATAATCCTGTTCTCCCCATAAGTTATCGTAATAGGCTGTGGATTCCATGCTATCAAGCGTTATTTCAATGCCGGCCTCTTTCAAATCGCTTTGAATCGTTTCAGCTATTTGTTTCCACTCTGGAAATTCTTCTGTTTGCAAAGCCAGTTTCAGTTTTAACTTTTTACCGTCCTCGCCATAACCGGATTCTTTCAACAATTCCTTTGCCTTATCCAAATCATAGGCGTATCCCGGACTATTTACGTCATTTACAAAAGGAACCGTTTCAGCAAATAGTCCCTTCGCTGCATATCCATTTTTGTCCAATAAATTGTTAGCAAGGTTCTCTTTATCGACCGCGAAGTTTAATGCCTGCCTTACTTTCACATTTTGCAACGGCTCCCTTTGGTTGTTAATCACAAGGAAATAACTCATTGTCCCCGGTCTGGATTCCACTTTGAAGCGATCATCCTCTTTGAATGTCAGTAATGCTTGATAAGGGATTCGGCTCATCTCTGCCCCAGCCAACTGAATACTTCCTTCTTGCAGTGCCAGTGAACGGGTCTCGGGATCGGCAATCACCTTCCAAACCATTTTTCCAATTTCAGCCTTCTCATTCCAATAATGTTTATTTGGTATAAACGTTGTTTCTTTATCTTTTACATACCCATCGATTTGCCACGGGCCTGTTCCGATTGCTTTCACAAATTTCCCATCAGGATCCCCAGCTGGTTCCACAGCGTTCGGACTCATCACACGTAAAGGGCGTGCTGCTGTCAATTCATTTAAAATAAAAGCACTCGGCTCTGAAAAAGTGAGTTTTATCGTATATTCATCCACCTTATCAGCCTTTTCGAGTGTGGAGGCCGTTTTCAACCAATCATACTCTTTTTTTCCTTTCCATCGATTGATCGAAAACAGTACGGCATCACTATCCATTTTTGAACCATCCGAAAATTTAACGTCATCGCGTAAATGGAAGATATACGTTTTACCATCCTCGGAAATATCCCAAGATGTAGCGAGTGCAGGCTTTATGTCCCCTTTTTCTCCATATTCCACTAAAGGCTCATAGACTGCCGTATATGTAGACATTGCTCCGTCATAAGAAGCGGCGTCCAACTTATCAGCCCCACTGTCCCTCGTTATCGCAACTTGAATTGTATCCCTTACTTCTTTGGATTCTTTGGCCTTATTTTTCTTGTCTTCAGTACATCCTGCTAAAAATAATAAAGTAATAGCAAACAAAACAAATAGGATGCTTTTGTTCTTCATTCTGTGTCCTCCTCAAATAATTGCAAATCGTAATCAATACGTTTATTATAATAGTTGTCATGATGAAGATGTCAACTATTATTTAAAAAGGAGTTTGCTCTATGAATGAAGTAAAGCATCGAATATATTGGGATAAAAGTGCTAAAATATATGATGGAATTATTCAAGAAGAACTAAACGGCTTTAAAAAAGAGGCTTGGGAAAAAATTTTACAAGCCCGTATTGCCGAAGATAGACCTCTCCAAATTTTAGATGTCGGCACTGGACCAGGTTTTTTCACGATAATATTATCACAAATGGGGCATCATGTGACAGCTTTGGATTTTTCAGAAGATATGATATCTTCAGCGAAAAAAAATGCCGATTCAGCGGGTGTGAAACCACAATTTATCCATGTCACTAGCGATACTTCCTTTAACCCGGAAAACACTTTCGACATTATCATCTCCCGCAATGTAACATGGACTTTGCATCAGCCAGAGAAAGTCTACTCTGACTGGTACAGATGGTTGAAGAAGGATGGAAAGTTGATAATTTTCGATGCAAATTGGAATATTTCACTTGCTAATAAAATACACGGTGAAATTTATCAAAGGGACATCAAAAAAGCGATACAGCTTGGATTTCCACAATACGATGAAGAAGAGCTTTTCAGCGAAGGTGATGAGATCGCTAAGCATTTGCCACTGACATTTGCAATGCGTCCGGAGTGGGATCGTGCCATTCTATTTCAATTAGGCTTCCACAACATACAAATAGAGCAAGACTTTGACGATCTGATTTATTCGAAAGCAGAAAAAATCGCGTATCGATCCATTCCTTCTTTCTCTATAGTTGGCACCAAATAATTCCTACTTATCGCAGTAGGTGGTGATTTGATAATCCCATAACCATCTATAATCCTATTCTTACCGTTGTACTTTTTGAAAAGTAGCCTACCGTTAGAATTCAAAGGAAATAAAAAAACTGTCTAAGATGTAAAACGTACCCTTTGTAAAGGACATTTTTAAAAAAGTCTAAGATGTTTTAAGGAGATGCTCTCTGTATTGAATAGGGGTTATAAGAATTTCTCCCAATTTACCGATTAACATCATTCTTATCAACAACTTTTTCATTCACTGCGGTTAGTTTTATGCTCTTAGGTTTTTGTTAATGCTCAGTAGGAACACTTTTTAAAATTAAACGCAAAATACGATCCAATTTATTTAGCATTCAATCAATTTAGTGAGAAATGGAAGTTTATTTTTTGGATAATAATCAATCCCTCACATGCATGAAATTATATCCTGTATATGATGGGCTGATTAATTATTAAGATATTCAACAATCTGGCCCGATTGTTGAAAACCTACCACTGATAAAAAGCTCTTTAATTTAAAGAACATCCTTTCATAAACGAAATTATTTGTTGCGCAGTATTTAGTCTACTACGTAATATAAGAGTTACTCCACAATCTGGCCCGATTGCGGAATAGAATGACTAGAGCTTTTAAACGAAATAGCTTAATGATTGGACGTAAATAATGAAGAAACCCAGCTAATCTTTTCATGTGAAGGTAGCTGGGTTTTAAAGTTGGATGTGCAAAATAACACTTAAAATAAGTGCAAATTATCGGTCAAAGTTACACCTTGTGATGTTTGCCGCTTTTTCTTCTGTATTGCTAATTAATCGACAGGGCTTTGATTGGTTTCCTTGGAGAAAAACAAAGTGAAGAATACTTCTCCTTTTTAAACACCTTCATCTATTTATACTATAAATTGACAAATACCATCCTAAATTACGTACTGTCGGAAACTTGTAACAAGTGGTGTCAAAGCGAATACGCTTATCTTCTAAACCGACTAAGGCCTGCGTTCAAGTCTTTAGTTTGCTGATAGACCTTTTTATACAAAGAGTACAATTCTTTATATTTCTCTACATTTTCTTTATTTGGTTCATAGGTTTTGACTGGCTGGACAAATAAATCCGAGCACTCTTTCAGGGAGGAATACCATCCGCATCCGTAAGCGGCAAGCATAGCTGCTCCTACCCCAGGGCCCTGTTCGCTTGAAAGCTTCTGGATATTGGCGTTGAATATATCCGCTTGAATCTGCAGCCATGTCTCGTTCTTGGCTCCTCCGCCTATCGAGATAATCGTATCAATGTTTTTTCCGCTTTCCCTAAAGATTTCAATTGACTCATTTAGCGAAAACGTAATTCCCTCAATAACCGATCTGACAAAATCAATCCTTTTATGAGAAGCGTCCATGCCGATAAAGCTGCCTCTTATGACAGAATCTGCATGCGGGGTCCTTTCGCCAGCTATGTATGGAGTAAATAAAATGCCGTTTGCACCTACTGGAACATTCTCCAGTCCATTTAACATCTCTTCAAATCCTTCTCCCTCGGCAAATACAGATCTATACCAGCTTAGACTGTAGCCTGCCGCAAGGGTTACACCCATTATATAAAACGAATCTTCCTTGCCATGATTAAAATAATGGACCTTCCCTTGAAAATCAAGATCCCGGATGTTCTCATATGTAAGAACAACCCCGGATGTTCCAATACTGCATAATGTTTTTCCTTCTTCCAGAATCCCCGTGCCGATTGCCCCGCATGCATTATCAGCCCCTCCAGCAAATACCTTCGTAGCTTCATTTAATCCCGTTTGGCTGGCGATATCTGGTGTAATTCTCCCAACCAGCTGATGCGACTCTACTAAAGGCGGGCAAAGATTGAGATCCACTCCCACTGCCTCGCAAACTTCACTGCTCCATTTTTTCTCAGCTACATTCAGGAGAAGCGTACCAGCTGCATCCGAATAATCACTGTGAACCTCGCCGGTCTGCCGATAGCGCAGGTAGTCTTTCGGCAATAAAAAGATAGTTGCATTTTGAAAAAGGTCAGGTTCATGTTCCTTAACCCATAACAGTTTAGGAAGAGTAAAGCCTTCCAGGGCAGGATTTTTGGTGATGGCCAGCAGCCGGTCTTCCCCTACTAGGTCATAGATGTCACGACATTGTTTTGTTGTCCGGGTATCATTCCATAAAATCGCGTTGCGCAGAACCTGATGTCCTTGTCCAATAAAACAAGGCCATGCATTTGGCCTGAAAAACTGACTCCCTCGATATCTTCTGGGGAGCCATTAAAACCAGACATTAATTCTCTCAGTGCTTCAATGGTTTTAGTTACCCAATCTTCCGGGTTTTGTTCGCTATAGCCCGATTTTTCCTGTAGCAGCTGGTAAGGCTTTGAAACTTCCCCTGAAACCTCTCCCTGCTGGTTAATTAATAAAACCTTTACAGCACTTGTCCCTAATCAATACCAATTACATAGTTCATGTTTCCATCCTCTCCACTCCCAATTTTTTCTGTAATAAATGAAAATGTGCTGGAAACCTAATCCCAGCACTTAGTAATCACCATAATTTCACTTCGGAATCAAGTGACCTAGGCCATAATATGATGAGAAAAGGGCAAGTTCACCAGCACAATTTTGCTTTTAGACACCGAGTTTGATTGGAATATAAATATCCAGTTTACAGTTTTCAGAATATGGATTGGGATACTTCTTAGTATTGACAACCTCTAACCATGGACCATCACTCATAGAGTGATGGTCAGAATTCAGGAGTAATTCTTCTGAAATTTTGGAATAGGTATTATGTAAAGTAGAAACTGATCCGTAGTGACGGTATCGTATGTAAGTATAAGTTGGGAATGTATGGGTACTCACTCCATCTGGAATGCTTTCCCTGGCTAGAATCTCTACACCAGCAATATAAGTACATTCACCCATACAAATACCTGTAAGTGTATGTTCATTTAAGTATCTGTTTATTTCTTGTTTTCCCCTCTGAATAATTCCCCAAAATGAAGAGATGACTCCAGTGTCTTTTGGTTGTTGATATATTCTATTATTCGAGAGTTCAATGATCGAAAAATCTTTCTTAATTACAATTTCACCTTCCATGCTCCCACCTCAATTAATATTCTAATAGTATTGTTTTGCAGCGACTTGCTTGAACAAACCGAGCAACTCATTTCCAACTAGAAACAGAGTCTTGAATGAAATGCTGCATAGTGATGGCTATACAGGTATACTTCAAATCCCGACCCTTATAAGTGGGAATCATTGGAACTGTATTCTTGCTCTTAAGATATGGATTATTTTCATTTTACTATTTTATGAGAAACTCTGTTATATTCATCCAAACCGACCTAAATCATGGCCTAAATATAACAGAGATACAACACTATTTAATACTTGAAATCAGATAAGGCTTGTTCTCTATCACTAATGGAGCGATAAGAATTATCTAAACCCGTTTTAGTAAGAAGAAGAAACAAAGTATCGATTACAGCAATAGCTGGAATTCTAGTGAAACTAAATTCACTAAAGAAAAGTTTCTCTTTGGTAACAGTGTTCAATTGAAAATCAGCTTTTTTGGAGAGTGCTGATTTCATATGACTTGTTATACAAATGGTTTTTGCCTTCCTAATTTTAGCAATTTCAAAAATATCAAGTAACAATTTTGATTCTCCAGAATCAGATATCCCAATGACAACATCATTCTCAGTTAGTGAATGAGCCATTGAAATTTGCATTTCTGGCGTTGTATTTACAATCGACCTAACTCCAATTTGGCTAAACTTGTATGCACCATCAAGTGCAACTGGAATTGAGTTTCCTGCAGCAACAAAATGAACGAGATTAGCATTACTAATTAACTCCATGGACTTCTTAACAGTTTGTTCATCAAGAAAAGAAGCAGTTTGCTTCAACTCCTCTATCTTATAAGCAAAAATATTGTTTATAGATTCCTCAAAGTTATCTAAGTTAATAGTCGGAGAAGGAGTCTTCTCTGAACTATTAATATCCCTTGCCAAAGCAATCTTAAAATGATGGAACCCCCTCAAACCAATTCTTTTGCAAAATCTAACAATAGTAGCTTCACTAACATAACATTGCTCTGAAAGCTCAGCTACACTCATATCAATAACATTTAAATATTCCTTTATTACATAATCTGCTACTTTTTTTTCTGCATCATGTAAAGTAGGATAAAGGCTATGCAGAGTGTTTAATATATTATTTTCCTTAACGTTAGACATACCAAGCTCCTTTCTTTTAGCAGATTCCTGTATTTAAAATAATTGATTCCATTGATTTGAAATTAAGTACTTCACTAGCCTCTAGTTAAATGAATAGTGAAGTTTTTATTTAGCATTTCCACAAATAGATCTATGTTAAAAGCTTTCGTGAAATAAAATTTTATAAAAGACAATCATACATATTTAACTATAGCTCTTTTATGGAAAACCTCAAAACATCTGCTAGCTATCTCGCTAAAAAAATAACGCACTTGTATCTCTTAGCAGCTAGGTAACGGTGTCTTGCTAAGATACATCAGATTTAGACATGTTTAAGTAAGGATCCATCAACTCGATCTACATACTATCGTACAATGATTTTGTTCACGAATCAGAGAACCTACCAGAACTGTTGTACTAAGCGAATTCAACTTACTATTTGGGAAGTCTATCTATACGGGTATCTGTAAAGATATCTGATGCATCATCACTGTTAGAAGAAAATTCAGATACAATCGCTCCTTCTTCTCCCGCCTGAAACCAGTGAAGGGTATCCGGTTCAATTGTATATTGTTCACCAGCTCGCAGGACAATCTCCTTATATGCTGTATAATATTGAAGGTCATCTTCTGGGGGATAAACTTTTGGAAGTTCCGTTTTCTCCCCCTCTACATATAGATAAACTTCTCCTGTTCGACAGCGAAATGTTTCTTGTTTGCCTCGATCTCCGTTTGCTCGATTGGGGTGCTTGTGTTCGGGACAAGTCTGACCTGGAAACAGTACCAATTCTTTAGCGCAATACCGATCTGTGTTTACATAGGTAATAAGCTGGAGACCTACTTGCTCAAGTCTGCCTAATCCAAAATCAGCGACTTCGATACTACTTTTCTCTTTTTCCGTTAGGACGATATTTGCTTGTTTCAGATAATGAGCTGTTTTTTCTCTAAAAGATTGAACGACTTCTTTAGTTTGCAATATATTGTCACTCCATTCTAAATTTTGACTCGGAAATAGCTTACTAATCTACCAATAACCTATTTTTATTTTACCCAGTTTCTACTTTTGATTAATGGAGCTTCAGCTAATAATCCAGCTGTAAATGTATCACCCAGCCCTATTGTGCTAACTGTTTCCCCCACAAAGCTAGGATTTATGATGATATCTTTTCTATTTTCTGTTAATGATCTAAGTCTCTGTCCTCTTTCATTACTTCTAGAACCAGTCGTTATTTTTTTAATGTCCTGTAGATTGCATATCCTCCCTTTCGTTGCTCTTGAAAAGGCTAATTTATTACCATTACAAAGCGCCTGATCCCAATTTAGTACATTATTCCCCAGTGACATGACTAAAGAAAATTGTTTTGTATGGAGAATAAGGTTGGAAATATCTATTAATCGATACCCCACTTCTATTTTTGATAGGAGATCCTCATCAGTTAAACTTAGTAAATCCTCCTTAATTCCAAGTAACTCTCTGAATTCATCTTCATTTAATCCAACACTATCAACATACGAACGAAGTGTTTTTATTATTTTCCACTGTTCTTCTAATGACCATATTGAAGCTAATTCCATATGAATATTCGGCTTATCCTCTCCTAATGACTCTAAAAATGCAATCGTATTTTTTAAGAATGTATCTATATCTGTACTGGTATCAAACGAATTGAACCCTGATACCAATAACCAGTTTACCTTTACATCCTTTTCTCTCAATTTTTGGACAAATGATGAAGCTATAATATCTGGTGTAAACTCATTTAACTTTCTAAATATAAGCCGGTTTGATCGTCCCAGACTTGAGTATTCTAAAATATAATGCTTTGGAATAGATCCCTGCTTATCAAAGGTAAGAAATAGTTTTTCATCGTCGTACGTTACAAGTTTACGAATCTCATTCGACATAATCGGAATATTAACAATCGTGTTATACCCTGCAAAACTAGCAGCGCTAGCAGCTTGTAATCCAGTACCCCCTATCCCCAGTTTCCACTCAAGCCTTCTCTCAAGGCTGTTTAAAATTGATTCATCTGTTACGATATATTCAGCACCGGTGCCATTTTTCATGTTCCAACAAACTGCTGTGCAAAATTCCTCCCATGTATTAATAATTGAGGGTGGTTCTGTTTTATCTGATACTTTGATCTCATCATAGAATTGTTCGTTTACATTGCCTATTAAGTCTATATTTGCTGTTAAACCGAAAGCAATATAACTCATCCCTTAACCGCTCCCCCTGTAATTCCTTTAGTCAATTTCTTCTCAAACACAAGTACAAGTAGGATTAAAGGTAACGTGACGAGTATTGAGGTAGCCGCCATATCCCCCCAAGGAACAAAGAATGCTTGTGGCATCATTGCAAAACCAACTGGAATCGTTTGAGCTTCTACATTATTTGTAAAAGTGAGAGCAAATAAAAACTCATTCCAAGAAGCAATAAAGACTAATAACCCAGCGGTTACCAAACCTGGAGCAATTAACGGAAGGCAAATTTGCCAATAGGTCCTAAAATAGCCGCATCCGTCAACAAATGCTGCCTCCTCAAGTTCACTAGGTAAATTTTTGAAAAAACCATACAATATCCATACGCTCAATGGCAGTCCAAACAACATATACGATAAAATTAACCCCGTATGTGTGTTATATAACCCTAATTGTTGAATTAAATTATAAAGTGGAGTGACAACGGAAATCTGTGGAAACATCGATGTAGAAAGAAATAATGCTAAAATGATTCCTTTTCCTTTAATAGGCATTCTAGCTAAGCCATAAGCTGCTAAACTTCCAATGAATAAACATAGTAAGGTAACCCCAATGGCTACGATCGTACTATTTAAAACATATTTGTAGAATTGTGTATTTTCAAAGATTCGTAGATAGTGGATCCAGGTAATTTCACTCGGAAGGATAGGTGGTATCGATGAAATATCTTTATCTAGCTTAAAAGAGGTAATAATCTGCCATATAAATGGCATGACTTGAAAGGCGACAATACCGCAAGCAAGTAGTATGACTAGACATTGTTTAGTAGATCCTTTCAATCTATTTACCTCCTTCAATTTTTTCGTATGATTTTTTTAGAACAAATAGCATAAACATGGCTAATGCTAAAACGGAAATTGCCATTAAAGAGGACATGGCAGCACCATAGCTCACTTGCGCAGAAGAGAAGGTAGCTTTGTATGCATACGATGATAGTACTTCAGTTGAATTAGCAGGGCCTCCGCCGGTTAAGACAAAGATCAGATCAAACACTCTAAATGCGTCTAGTGCTCGTAATAAAATAGCCATAATAATCGTTGGTATTAATAGAGGTAATGTAATGTAACAAAACTTCTTAAATCTTGATGCACCATCGATATCAGCCGCTTCATAAAGACTATCAGGTATAACTTGTAAACCTGCTAGAATAATAAGAGCCATAAACGGTGTTGTCTTCCATACGTCTGAAAAGATTGCAGCAAACATGGCAGTAGATGTTTCTCCGAGCCAGTTAACATTCATGTCAATAATCCCTAATTTCATTAACAGGTAATTTAAAATTCCATATTCTGAATTATAGATCCACTGCCACATTTGTGCTGAAATGACAGTAGGAATTGCCCAGGGAATTAACACACAAGCTCTAACTATGCCTCTTCCTGCAAACTTTAAGTTAAGTAATATAGCAATCAACAGTCCCAATAGAGTTTCTGCTAAAACCGAAACAATCGTAAACATCCACGTATTTGTATAAGCAACTTTAAACCATATATCACTAAAGAGCTGCTGATAGTTAGCAATTCCTACGAAGTTTGTTTCTTGTTTTGTAAAAGATGCATCAAAGAAACTTAAATAGATTGTGTAAAGTAAAGGATAAATTCCTACTATGATCAGAATGAGAAGGGAAGGTAACAAAAAAAGATATCCAGCTATCATTGCCTTACTCTTATTTGTCCGACGAACAGGTTTTATGATGGAATAGGGTGTTGCCGTTTTGTTAGCAATGGTTTTTTCCATATCTACTCACCTCTTTATAAGAAAGGCACAAACATCTTAACGTTTATGCCTCTAAATTTTCTATTGACTGGTAATTCGTTGAAGCTCATTATCGATTTGATCAACAGCTTCTTCCGGTGTAATGGTATTTGATAAAACACCTGAAATATTAGACTGAAGAACCAGTGATACTTTTGGATAATCAGGGCTGATTGGACGAGCAGTTGTCCCTTGGAATACCTCTGATAAGCTTGCTAAAAATGGATTGTTCTCTTGTAATCCTTCATCTTCTAATGCAGCTGGTCTAGTTGGGCTAAATGCCATTTTGTCGGCAAAGTAAAGTTGATTCTCTTTGCTAGATAAGAAATTTGAAAACTTAATAGATGCTTCCTTATTTTTAGAATTACTAGAAACCATAAACTGATAGCCACCCATTGTAGAAGAGCTGCTTTTCCCATCAAACGATGGTAGTGGGGCTACTCCAACTTTGCCCGCTACTTTTGATTGTTCTTCATTTTGTGCAACAGACCAAACATATGACCAGTTTCTATGGAAAATCGCATTACCATCTGTAAAGACTGTTCGACTAGGTTCTTCATCAAACGTTAAAATGGACTTAGGTGAATCTCCGTCATTAATAAGGCCTTGCATAAGGTTAAGCGCTTTCAAAAATTCCGGACCAGTTACATTTGGTTTTCCTTCACTATCAAGGATAGAGCCTCCAGCACTTCCTAAAAACTCTACAAAGTCACAAACAAGAACTTCAGCTTGTTTTGCCTGCCAGACAAATTTCTCTAGATCTTTATTGTTTTCTCCATTCTTAATTTTCTCTGCTGTTTCTAGCATTTCATCCCATGTTTTTGGTACAGGTAGATCATATTTTTCCAGTAGATCTTGTCGGTAATAAAGCATCCCACCATCCACATACCAAGGAACTGCCATTAACTCCCCATTATAAGTAAGTGCATCAATAACACCAGGATAGTAGTCGGCCTTATTTACATAGCTATCCACAGGCTCTGTCCATCCTGCTGCAGCAAATTCTGGAACCCAGATTACATCTCCAGTAAAGACATCAATATCATTTTGACCCGACTGTAATGAAGTCACTAGGTATTGATGAATTTCGGTACTCTTTGCTGGTGCCGGAAGTTGAGTTAACTTAATCTTAATATCAGGGTTTTCTGCCTCGAATTTATTAATTAGTTCCGTCCACGAATCTTCTCCAAAGGTCTTAATAGCTGCGAAATTAACGGTTGTAACACCACTATCTTCACTCTCATTGGCTTTACTGCTTGTCGTAGAATCTCCAGACGAACAGGCTGTCAAAAGAATCATCATCACTACTAATAAATAGATCCCAAACTTTTTCATCTTTTCCCCTCCATCAGAAATATATTAGGATAAAGCTCAATTTTACAGTCAATACTTTCGTGATGTAGTTATTCTTTTTACCTTACTAACCAGTTTTCATGCTTAGATAATTCCAAATTAGTTGAAAACCCTTGTATAGTGGAAAGTAGAAAATAAAATCCAAGATTCTAATAATCTTAAGAATAAAATCTCTATAACAGACTATTTGACTAGTAGAATCATTGGATTACTTTTATTAATAGGGATAGTTATTGATATAAGTCACTAGTTACTTTTTCTTGAATTGGCTGCTTTTTTCCTTCTCGATCATACAAGCCTGATTTTCCTACTGAATTAAAGAGGTTCATTTTATAATTAATTACCTTACGTGCTTCAATGATGCATTCTGGATAAATTACATTCGGATCCCAATATTCGGTTGTGCTCAAAATCTCACGGGCTTTAGCAAAATATGCGTACTTCATATCACTAGATATATTAATTTTACTAACCCCAAATTGGATTGATTGAGCGACTTCGTTGTCTGGATTTGATGAACCTCCATGAAGTACTAATGGAATATCAACAAGATGACTTATTTCTTCCAATATACCCATTTGTAATTCTGGCTTTATATCCTTGGGATATATACCATGAGCTGTACCAATAGCCACAGCCAATGTATCGACACCTGTTCGTGTCACAAAGTCCCTTGCTTGACTTGGATCGGTATATGTAACTTTTGAGACACCACCTTCAGCGGAGTTACCAGTGCTACCAATAGTACCTAACTCTCCTTCTATCGAAACCCCAACAGCATGTGCAATTTCAGCCGCTTTTTTAGAGAGCTCTACATTTTCTTCATAAGGAAGTAACGATCCATCAATCATAACCGATGTGAAACCACAACGAATTGCCTGCATGATATCTTTAATTGAGCCGCCGTGATCTAAGTGAAGGACAAAAGGGACATTACTTTTATACACGCGATGTCTTACATAGGAGAAAAACTCTTCAGTCAAGAATTCTAATTCAGTCGGATGAATCGCTATTATTGCTGGTGAATCTAGGTTTTCTGCTTCTTCAACCACTGCTCGCAAGAACGAACTATCTGCCACATTAAATGCTCCCACTGCAAACTTATTCTCTTTCGCAACAGTAAGTAACTCTTTCATTGTTATCAACATATTAAATCCATCCCCTTAATTAATTAAGAATTTAGGTATAACCTCGGTTTGTATACGCTTACATTTGACTTGAGAATACATGATGATGAATCACTTTTAAAGGTATAATCATTTACATTTAAAATGTCAGTTCAGTTTAAACCTCTACAAAGTTAATCATACCTCCCCTGGTATTACTCAATTGGTACATGCTTGGAGTTAACAATCTGATCCTGTAACAATACAGAATTTGTTCTATTTCTTTAAAATCCAAGAAATAAAGTTTCATCACTCCATCAAGAAATTAAACTTCTTGCGTTTGTTCCCTGAGTAAATTTAATTTCTTAACTTAACTATAGTTAATGATATTTAGAAAATCAAGTAGTTTTTTAAATAATCTGAATTAAATAAATAATCATTTTATTACTATTATTTTTTGTTTTCCTCATTTCTTTTTTTTAATATTAAATTCAAACTGGAATTAAATTAATTTAAGTTAAAGAAGTGTCCAAAAAAGCGAACCCTCCTAGATCATGGGGTTCGCTTTTGGTTTTTATCGAGTTTTATTCACTCCGTTGATAAATTAACGTTATAACTATCAGTCTTACATGGAACGATTAAAATAAAAAGTGCCTGTCACTGCCCGAAGTAAGTCGATAAGTTTACGACAATTCCGGGTGGTGCACAGGCACGGGAACATTATATGTATCATTCACTTTATTAAAATAAACTATATCAAATATTATAACAGAAACACTTCGGCCCTCCATTATAAGGTCTTCAAACATTTTTTCATAAAAATGTTCGATTAAAGATCTGTGTTAAGCCATCTATGCTTGCAAGTTGCTTTAACTTTTCCTGCATATAGACTCTTTCCGTTACATCTTCAAATGTATTAATCTTTCTTATATCTATGTCGCTTTTATTCCGAATAAATGAAAATCAGATATGATAGTGCATCATTGCTCCATCTACACCCATCTCATAATCGCATTCCTGCTGTTGACTGATAATTGCACCTAGTTGCTCGTTCTCAGCGATCACATCTTCAATTGATCTTCCAATAACGTGGGTTGATAACTTTGGGATAACATTCAGTACCGCATGATTGTAATCAACAATCGCACCATTTTAATTTAAATCGCCCTTATCGGAACCCAAAAATCAGTAAATCCATTCTCTATCGAATACTCATAAAGCTCTTTAAGTTTTTTGTTCGTATATACTTGCATATCATCTCTTTGAAGAACTTTAGGGCTGGATAGTAGCTGTTCATTGCGATCAATAAGTGCACTAAGATAAACGTCTTTTGCTAATTTATCATTTTTAGATAAATTGCATGTAACACAAGAAATAACGAGATTCCATAATTGATCTGCTTGAACAAAGCTCCACGGTATAAAATGATCGAGATGAACTTGATTTTTAGCCTTGATTGATTTTCCACAATAGAAACAACTATTATCATAAATCGCTGCTAAAACTTGATAGAATGGAGCCAGAGATGATCGTTTTGACACATTCTCAACTTTAATTAAGATATTGGTCGTATTTCCTTGGTCATTAAACTTTTCTAAAAACAAAGCCAATTGGTAGTTAGTTAGATAAGTTAAGACACGTTGAAATCGTTGCATAAACGCATAATAAGATGGATTTATTTTAATTATGTCCTTCTTATTGTCGAAGTCATAAATTGTGTGTCCAGTATCACCATAAATGGCTCCCATTACATTCAGCTTACACTTACTCTTGACTCTGTTAATAATCTTAAGCTGTAGCTCATCTGAGAGCTTATCAAAAACCAGTGAATTAGGAACCGAATTCTCATCCTTCACCTTTAGTAAAATGGTTTGAACTTCGGCTTTCTTGCCAATCATGTTAATCTGGTTTAGATCATGGTGTATAACCAAATTCCAGTATATTCTTGCGAAGCTACTGAACAGTTGAAAATAATTTAGTTCGAGCTTTGCATTCACATTGTACAGATTTTCTAACAAAGACTTTATTAGTACAAATTTATATGTAGTTGAATTCTTAGATTTGGATGAAAAGATATAATTAAAATGTCCCCATATCTCTTTTTCTGTAAGATAGGAAGCTTTCATTTCACCCACTTGAAGTTTATGGCTCATAGTTCCCCCCTGGAGCGGTCTTTTAGGTCATTTTCAATCTTCAACTTCTATTAAGAAGATCTTTTCTTGAAACCCACCTCTAGTAGCAGCTTTTTCCTGACGAATCTTCTCTATTTCTTCTAGTGATGAACCGTGAGTGGCAGCGAGTGCAGAAAGTACTTCAAGTAGGTCTGCAAGTTCCTCTAAAGCCTCTTCATTATTTGCCGCATTATCATACTCATCTAGCTCTTCGAGTCTCTTTTTCTTAAGTTCTTTTATGTATTGTTCTTTGTCTAATTGAATTACAGAAAATTTTTTCCCAGTTGATTCAATGATTTTCGGTATTTTATCGCGAACGAGTTTGTTGTAAATGGGCATGATTTTTATTCTCCTAATAATGATTAACCCCTATTTTTTAGAGAGTTATGCTAGATTAAACTATAATTGATTGCTTGAATATGATCCTTTATTGGTTTATTATAACAGTAAAAACATATACTAAAAAGACGATTGGTGCTTGAATACCGACCGTCTTCCTTGTTTCAGATACTCCGAGATTTAAAAGTGTGATGACCGAGGCAGTTAAACATGGACTAGTTCACTTCCCTCATTGCCAAATGTCAGGGTGGGCTAGTCTTTTCGTTGTTTTTGCTTAAATGATAATTTAAATAATTCAATAGTGTTTATTTTATTTACTAACTCCAGGCCTTTTTAATAAAAATGGAATGAATGAGTCAAAATGTAATATTGATATTTTGAAAACTTTTAACTCTAATTCTTGTTACAATGCTAATTCAATAATTCATGAACAGCGGGGGGAAATTAAAATGAAAGATGATTTTACAAAATGGGTTGAGTTTGGGAAAGAACTTGAAAAAGAAGGGGTAACTATAATTGAAGTTAAAAAGATGATTAGTGCTTACAGAATTATTGATAGTGTTATGAATGGTTTAAATAAATTGGAGTCCGACGTTATAAAAAAATAAAAGCAAATACTAAAGATAAAAGAAAACAACCGAGAAAGCAACTTGGTGAAGTAATAAAAAAGACAAAAAAAGATTGCATATAGCAATCTTTCAGCTTGTAGACAAAGTCTATGAAATAGACCCTGTCTACAAGCTTTTTTTGTATATTAAAGATGAAATGAACATTTTGTGGGGGATTGTCATGTTATCAAAACACTTAGAAGATGGTAGAAATAAAATTGAAATGGTCGCAACTAGATCAATTAGTGGTGAAATCAAAATAAAGTTCTGTATGCCAAGCGTAAAGAATCAATTGAAAGAGTTTTTGCTGATGCAAAAGAAAAGCATGGTATGCTTTGGATGACTCTTAGAGGTCATAAAAAAGTTTCAATGCACTCGATGCTTACTTTTGCTGCCATGAACCTAAATGGCAAATTGGACATGGGGCTTACGCCATGTCTAAATTAATTTATAAGAATTTTATCTATAAATAGCACAAACCCCTCTTTAAACCTGCAGTTTAAGGAGGGGTTTGTCGACGGTCTGAAAGATTGCATATAGCAATCTTATTTTTATTCATTTGAAACTGAGAACTCTAGTTGTCCATTATTTTGTTTCATAGGAATTGAATCTTGATTTGCAATTTGCTCACTTCCGAATTGGCCAATAAGGCTCTTAGCAATGTGCCACATTACTACTGGTGCAATTGCGTTGCCGATTTGACGATATGCATCAGCTTCTGAACCTACAAATTCAAAGGAGTCAGGAAAAGATTGAATCCGTGCTGCTTCTCTTGGTGTAAATCTTCTGTAAAGTTCCTTTTCTGGATCAACCAACAACACAGGATCTCTTGAATTTAAGCTGACCTTTGCTAGATGGCTCGTAATTGTAAGACAAGGCCCATTTAGATCTTGATATAAGCCTCGCTTCATATTATTTTTCGCCCTCTTCATACCATCAACCGCACGTTGTGAAAAATAATACTTTGGATTTTCAGGAACAAGACTATCAATCACTTTATTTAAAGGTTCCCACTTATACTTATTGTCTTCGTCTAATTGTGAGTGAGTTACTTGAGGAAAAAAATATCCCCTCTTTAGATCCTTTCTAACTCCTACAATAAACACTCTTTCTCTCTTCTGTGGAACTCCAAAATCAGCAGAATTAATTAATCTATGAGAAATAATATAGCCGGCCTTTTCAAATTCCTCAGACACGCGTTTAAATATTGCTCCTTTTTTTAGGGTCAAAAAACCTTTAACATTTTCTGCGATAAAAAATTTAGGCTTGGTTTCGGTAAGAACTCTTACCATATCACGATACAAGTTTGCACGGTCATCATAAGGATCTTTTGTTGGATTAACTGTACTGAAGGATTGACAAGGAAATCCACCTAAAAGCACGTCAAAATTAGCAGGAAGTTCCTTTGTATCAAGCTCTCGTACATCTTTGCAAATAATATGTCTTGAACCGAAATTTTCAGAATAAGTATTTAAAGCTTTTTTATCAATATCGTTTGCTAAAACAATATTAAAAGGAAGAGCTTCGTAATATTTGCCTAGAAATTCGAACCCGCCTTGTATTCCTAAATCACCGCCACCACAACCGGCAAACAATGAAACTACTTTCAAATCAAATACCTCCTAACTGCTTAAAACTGAATCAATACTCGAGTTGGTAAAGTCTAAACGGTAATTTATTGGTTTACATCTTATAGTTCCTTCTTCATCTTTTGTATATGGGTCATTTATAGTAAAAATAGTTACGTTCTCCGGGGTTAAATACACCCTGTATATTGAATAATACTTTCTGTGTTGAGCAGCTGCAACCCATTCATTTCTAGTAAGGTTAACTGTATCTATCCAACTTGGATCTCTAGGATCTGGTACTGTAACCCTTTTTGTTGTCTTGACCTCGATATATTTAACAAACTCGGAATATTCACCTGGTTCAGCGATCACTGATTGAATATCGAAACCCAATCCTCTAGTCTTACCAAGATATATTACTTTTCTTACTAAACGATGATCAAAAGAAGAAACACGATTCTTTTCAAATTGAAGAACAAAGTTTTCCCCTTCTTCTCCTATTAAATTTGTGTCCACAATAACACTAGTACCATTACCACTAGGTTGAACTTTAATATTCAGAGAATCTACAGATGTAGTGAATTTCAATTCCTTATTTAAACTAGAATAAAATAATTGCCAATCGAAATAAAATTGTTTCCGTTGGACGGAATCTTTTAAATTATAACCGCCCACATTAAATTCTGGATCCTTATTCCAATAGTCAGACATAAAACTTATTGTCTCATTTTCCCTATGGTTCAAAGAAATTATCTTGTTATCAATTCTTATTAAATTTGCTAATTCAAGATAATTCAGTTGTTCATTAATATGTTGCATCGAATAAGATGAAGCCTTTCCAGTTACTGTAACCTTTTTTTTGATTCCAGCATTGCGATCTGAAGTAATAAAATCGAGTACAACCGATGGATCAACTCTCCCACTTAGCACATCTAAAGAATTTAATACATAATAGCCAATTTCATCCTTAGTTAATCTTAAACCTCTTTGCTCACTTAATACTAAGAGTTTTAAAATGTATGGAAATTGCCTAATAGATACACCGTTACTAAACTTTTCTATTACATTTTCACTTTTATCCATTCCATTAGGAAATTGAAATTTAAAACAAATGTCTTTAAAAAAAGCAGGTTGATCAGAATCTTCCAGATACTTTTCGGTTCTATCTGATGAAATAATTGTACCGTGAACATCCTCGTAATACATTCCAAAAAACTTACCAGCAATTTCAGTCCTATGGTTGTTTAATGTTTTTTCGACACTTTCACCTAGTATTTCTGATAATCTTTCGTTAAACTGTAACGCAAATTGATCTTTTGGACTGGGACAAATATCCGAAATGATCTTGGCATATGCAGGAAGTAAATTATCAAGAGCGTTTTTAGCTTTTCCTCGAATTATGGTGCATCTAAACTGTCTGGCAGGATTGTATGTCATTATTGATAGCCTCCATTTCCAATAGTTCCATTACCTTATTGGCTAGAGCTTTTGAAAGTAGTGGAGGAACCGCATTCCCAACTTGTTTTAACTGGCTTGTTTTTGTGCCTTTGAAAATAAAGTCATCAGGGAAGGATTGGATTCTAGCAGATTCCCGACAAGTTGGAACCCTATTAGCTAAATAATGAAAGTGATGGTTATGTCCTGTGTCTATTGTAAAACACGGTTTTTTACTATCCATTCTTGTCCAAGCAATATTAACTTTTCTTGTCTCCCATAATTCTTTTGGCAGGTCTTTGTAATTTCCGCCATCTGGAACCATTGCAATAATGTTTCTAGTTTGTTCTTTATGAATAGTAGGAATGTGGTTAAATATTGCATTACTTTTTTCTCTCATCAATTTCTGGTATTCATTACTTGGAGTAATTGAATAAGGCATCGAATCTTCAACTTGTTCATTATCATTATAAAGAGGAAGATCATCAATAGCTTCCTTACTTGTTATATATGGTCTAGTTCCATCAGGACCATGTGTAGGTTGAGGGAACTCAAAGTAATCAAAAGGAAATGGAAAAAGATCTTTTCTTAACCCAACGAAAAAAACCCTTTTCCTTGTTTGGGGTACACCATAGTCAGCCGCAGTTAGTATTTTGTAAGAAACATTATATCCAACCTTTTCAAACTCCTGTAAAATCTGATCTTTTGCCAATCCCTTAAAAAGCCTCACTAAACCAGGAACATTTTCCATAACAAAAATCTTTGGCTTTATATAATCAACCGTATTTACAAAGGCTTGATATAATTTATTCCTTGGGTCGTTAATTTCCCGCTTTCCAGAAAGAGAAAAACCCTGACAAGGTGGACCCCCAATAATTACCGAAATATCTTCCTTTTTCAATCCCACCCTGGACAATAAATCTTCAGGGCTAACTTCGGATAAATCAGCTTCCAAAGTTTCTGTATTTTGGTGATTTTCTTTATATGTTCTCAAGGCATCACTCCATATATCTACTCCTAAAGAAACATTAAACCCAGCTTGTTCAAATCCTAAAGAAAATCCGCCACAACCAGAAAAGAGATCTAGTATATTATGCTTTTTATCTACCATTAATAATCACCTATTAGTATTATAGTATAGAAATGTATTTTCCATTATATCATAGCTTTATCTTCAATCTGTATCGTATTTACTTATATACGAAAATACGTTCGTGAAGTCAATTATAACTTATTATTTGTCATTTAGACATATGATTTTTTAATGCAATTACTGGCAAGCATAAAAGGATAGAAATTTTCCGCCCATTGGATACTTAAGTATACTCTATTAATATTAGTAATCATTTAGATAATAAAAATCCGGAATATCAAACTTTTTATAATAGATAGGCTATTATTTTCCCATCTTTATTTTACGAGACACAACGAGTCTATAAGGGTTGTATGGCTGAAAGTATTCTTTTTTGTAAGAACTATTACTTTGCAAAAAACATATAGAATAGGTGATACAATTTAAAAGTTCTATACCTAATGACTATGAAGACCTTACCATTAAAATAAAACAAGGCTATTGAGTTTATCAAATCAAAAAAATACAAGAATAGATCTAACAATTTGTTTTTCTGCCTTGGCGTATTTCAGCCCCAGGCATTCTTTTTTATTAAATGTATAATAATAAATAAAAAGGAAGAGAGAGATCTAATTATAAATTAATTGTTTATTTTTGATAATAAACCAAATTCCAAATTACTATAAGGGTTTATTTCATTTTCTATTTGTATTGAGTTTTTCTCAGTGATTTGCGTATACCAAAGCTTTTTTGTGTCTTTTTCTTTTTTATAAATAAAGGGCTTCGCTATCGCTCCACCCTCCTGTGAAGAAGGGTTATAAAGCGACCCTGCTTTGTTAAAACCATAACTTGTTCTTTAAAAACTATATAGTGTATCCCGATTTCAAACATCAATTACAAGTTTTGTAATGATCACAAATGCTTATGTTCCAATGGTTTATACTGGTTTTACATATCTACACTTACAAGTGATTACAAGTTTTTTGTACATTTGTCATCTTAATGATTACTACTGCCACAAGTGTCTCCCTAACGTAAATTACAAAATTACAAGTTACAAATGCTTTATGTACATAAATATATAACATTATAGAAATTGTATTTCTGTATTTCTTTTTTTAAATATATATATACAATAAACTTGTAATTTTGTAATTAAATAGACTTGAACCTATACGCACCAACGGATTGAGCAATTACAAATCCAATTACAAGTTGACAAATATTTGTAATTAAATGCCGTTCATCCCTTGTGTATCTTGATTTCTGAGGGAGTAGATATTGTCAAGGTATCAACTCGACTGGGGCACGCCAACTCAAAAATCACGTTGGAAATTTACGCCCATAAAATGCCTAATAATGATAATGAAGTGGCTGACATCTTCCACAATGCAGTTAATAAAGTATGTTAGCAAAATGTTAGCAATTCAAACTTCTGAAGGAAACAAAGGAAAGAAAAACTAAAAAAGGCTGTAACCCTTGATGTATCAAGGATTTCAGCCTCTCGAGTTTGATGACCAGTGAGGGATTCGAATCCACGACCCCTTCCCTGTCAATTTTCTAACCTATTTGTTATACATTGTTTTTGCATAAATAGAGTCTATTATGTCCAGTAATTCGGGGTTGCAATGTTTATTTATGCAAAGATAGTCTATTAATTCAATTGTAATAAATATTTATTGAGATGAAGGTAGGGTGTGTTCTATTTCACTCAATTCACCCACACACTCGGTATGTCTGGAATGCTGAATATAGACAAAATGTAAGTAACGATGTAGTTGGTGTTCACCTTAATAACACCTTGCAATAATCAAAAGATTTAAATAACCGCCATCCCAGTAACGAACCTAATTTGCCGAGCATTGATAGCTGGTTTTAATAGGAATGATACTGCGGTAATGCACTCATTCGATCCACAAATGCTTATTAATACTTTTGACACAAATATAAACATGCAAATTAAATCCTAATTCTTATTGGGTCTTTCAGTTTCTTGAAACCGAATGACGAAATTCCGGTTCTCTACATTGAAACGTGGGTTTTGGTTAAAAGATTCTTCTCGTGCATATTTAAAAAGCCCGGGTATACGCCGAATCCTACAATCCTCCGAGTAGACATTCAGTACAAAAAAAACTTCATAGGCGTCTTTCTTCAGTTCACCAAAGGTCACTTCTTCCTTGCTAATATGGAATAACATATCATGACCCGTGCTAGACTTAACTTCCACGTATTTCAATTGGCCCCTTTTATTCATATAACGCAGATCGTGTTTCTCTCCATCGTTCCCGTATTCGTTGACTTTGGCTCTGCGAGCGTTCTCAGATACCCACTCGACGTTTTCCTTGCCATATTCCTTACAGAGAGCCAAATATACGTGAGCCTCTCCGAGAAATCCAGTTTTATCTTTAGCCGCTTGGTTAGGATTAGGGGAAACTCTGCTATTTTGTCCATTTCTTTTAGAACTTCCATTAGGTGTCTTCTCGATTTTTGATGTTCTCATCGTCGTAATACGTTTGTCAAGAGATACCTGCTGAACCTTCTTGAACAAAACCGAGTAACCGTCAGATGTTTCTTCCATCGCTCCTGATGATGAAGTTGTGTTGGATGACGTTTCACCGGAAGTGCTTGAATTTGCCGACTTAATAGAACGAAGATAGTCGTTTACTAGATCGGTTACTCGGTCGAAATATAGGAGGCTTCCTACCTCGGGTTTCCCCACGAAATCTTCGAATTGAGCATTGGTCACGTTGTACTTTTGGAGTTCATTAAATAAGGTCTGCTCATTACTAAAATAAATGGATTGCAGATCGATTCGTTTAGTTTCTTCAAGCTTGATGAGTTTAATTGCAAATTGTTCCGACAGGAAAGTTGCAAACATTGAGTGAACATCATAATTAACTGAGTTATGAATTTTGAAATCCTCGAAGTAGGCATATCGGTCCCTTAACTCGATGAAACGTCGCTGTTCTTGCTCTTCAATTGTAATCAGTCGTTTGTATAGGAGCGAAAGAAAGATTCCACTGTACTCCATCTTTAACCGATCAAGCTCTGTCCGATAGTAACTGGTTAAGTCGGCTTCAATCGTTGCATACGCATTGAAATCTGCCGTATCAATGCCAATAACGAGCAATAGAGGAATCAGTAGCGGAGCACTATTTTCCGAACCCGGTTCCTCGTAGTCGAGTTTCGGCCATATCTGATGAAGATATTCGAGGTCAAGTTTAAACGCGACGGCCACCGAAAAGATGAATGTGTCTTCGCTCTCGAAGTCTAAAGCCGTAATGTTTACCTTGGCAGCACGAAGCATAGCCATCCAAAAATTGCGTGTAGGATCTGTCGTAATCCCCAAATAGGTCCTAGCCTTCTGAAGCTTGCTTAACTGCTCGTCGTCTAGCTCCCGCCGTAGAAGCTCTTCACGCTGTGCTGTTTTCTTGGAAAACAACTCACGGTAGTCTTTGCGGTTTTCTTCCACTCTGAGTACTCCTGCTAAAATCTCGGCGATGGCCTCATTGAACAGGAAATTCTCCCGAAGGTCATTGATATGGTTATGCTCGTCCTTCGGTAACTTCAGATAGATATGGTAACCCTTTTCCAGGGCGATATACTCGTAATCTTTAATAAAGAAAGTATATTCCTGATTTAGATGAACGTAAGAAGCACGGATATCTGTACAAATAGAAATACGTAGCTTCTTGATTCGATTGAGTTCGTTATGTTTGTTATCCTTATCGAGACGATATGCATAGACGAACGGCTTAAAGGCTTCAAGATCAAGCTGGAATTTTTCGTTTAAATGATGTATCTCGGGTTGGTCGGTTAATTTGAACCGAAGGCCAACCAGAGGCTGGACGCCCAGTAAGTTTCTAACCAGCTGATTGCCGGACCTTCGTTCAAGGTCAAGTACCGGGAATTTATTCATGATATCCTCAGAAAAGGTGCGATTCTCTACATAAAAGGCTTCCGAGACAGGACAGTACGTTTTCTCCCCTTTAAGGTTGACGAGCACCTTACCTTCTTCCATAAAGCGGACATAAGTTGGACTCTTCTCATCGACCTTGGACTTACTCATTATGATTTGTTTATAAATACCCCTTGCTTTAGTTCCTTGGGGATCAATATCGGGAAGTTTCAAGAGTATCCTATAGATCGTCTCCGTCGTTAAATTCCGAAAATCATGGCCAATCCCGAGCTTTAGCAAAAGTGCTTCCACTTCTTCTGCTAAGATGTTAGCCGTGGACAATGGCTCCCGATAAACGTCAAATGCCGGAACTTCGATTAATGGAGAAAAGTCGGAACCAAACGTCTTTGATAAGCAGCAGAAATGTGTATCAACCTTTTCCCCTCTTACATTCTCAATCCAGCGACTCGTTTGTAATTTCCATAAAAAGTAGGATTTCATCTGGTCAGCCCTTAGACGCCGGGGGTTACGCTTATTTTGAATGGGGACATTGACATGCGAGCCGCTGTCCAACTCCTTACCTTCCATTATTAACTCTCGTGCGTGCGGGTCTTTAAGGAGCCAAATCAAAATCGACGCAAATGGAGCCTTGGCTAGAATGTCGTCTAACCGGTCTACGGTTTCCACTTGCATCACACTACGTCCGGACTTAACGCTCCAGAGATCGTCGAAGTAAGGAAACATCTCTCCTTCAAGTGTGATCGGATAGGGAATATTTTGGTACAAATTCCGTTCATATTCCGCTTCCCGCAAGCGCTTTTTAGAAAATCGAGGATATTCGGCTACTCCGATCCATGACAAAAATCGCTTGAGCTCTAACTCATTATGTTGCTCTAGCCCCAGTGTCTTGGGAGACCCTATGAAGAGACCTTTGTCGACAGGCCCTAACAACTGCTCAGTGATACTCCCGTCGTACTCCCTTCCAAAATAAAGTTCGCTGGTATTAATGACTTTCCGAAAACGGTTCAGCAATGGTACGTTGACTCCCGAAGGGAATGTCTCGTTGTTCTTTCGAGTTTGGTAGAGATTATACAGAAAGGTAAGAAGTTCGCTAATGTAGATTTTCTTTTTAGATTTCTCGTTGAGAGCAAATACCCTGGTCTGGGCGACAGCTTTACGAAGAACGCTTTCAAAGTTATATTCCTGAACATCAAATACTGCCAACGTATAAGCAAGGGCACGGGCGCCCGGAACGTTGCACTCCTTTAGCAAAGCTTTATATAAACCTTCGTGTAAAAATCGAATATTGACATAGCTCGGCACTTGTAGTTGACGATTCTCTGGTGGAAGGAATAGTTCAGCGTCAGCGGCAACCTGTTCTCCATGCTGATCGATAAAGATGCGCAGTAACTTCCTGTTTTCTTCATCTTCAAATCGGTTCTTGTAATCCTGGAGAAGATAGTGGATGCATTTGGCTCTATGCTCCATCTTCCATTGCTTTGACACTTTGCTTAGTACTGAGAACATGTACTTTGCATCATACCTGAATAGTTTCAACTGTCCTATTAACATCAGAAGATTCTCATCGTCTGTGTACAACGTCAATCCAGGAAAATTCTCTACGGGAAGGAATTCTGCATAGGGATTTTGGTAGAATACAGGCTTATCTTTATAAGATACGTATTCACCAGTAATAACGGGAAATAGCTTGTTCTCCTTAATTTTTTGAATCAGTTTCTGATCGAATTTCATGTTGATAAGGTTCTGGTCCATATTCTCGTCAAAGGCTAGAAGCTTCAAAGCATCCCAGGAAACGATCGTCGAGCTGTCGGCAATTTCTAGGGCGGTATCAATCATCAACTGGATTAGTTCATCTAGTACGTGAGCATTGGCTGGCGATTCGGTTAAATGGTTTCTGTTTCCGGTTAATTCGAATGTGCCGTGCATGACGGCTGGGAAGGGTAGTCTTACATTAGTTTTAAAAAAGGAATAAAGTAAATGGTTATGATCATCCAACTCCTCAGAATACGCTAATTTCACCTCATAATTTTTATTATCGTAAACTCCTGTTCGCTTACGCAACTTCCAAGTCTTCTCCCGGATAATAGTGCCGTCTTCTTCCAACATAATATGTACTTGACCATTCACTAGTATTTTTTTAGTTATCACAATATTTCGGTCAGCGCTTCGAATGATGATACGCTCTAAATGTTGAAGGAAAAGCAGGACTTCCATCTCAATGTTGTTGATTTGCTCTTGTATATCCACTTTCACTTCTTCTTTTATGGACAATACAATGTACGTGTCATAAAGGTTAAACCGTTCGTAGTCATTAGGATTCCATTGAGGTGTAAGCAAAGTCGCAATTGGGTGTGGTTCGTTCGTTTTGCTTGAGAGCAAGTGCAGGATCTCGGGATGCTCGTCCACGAGACGTTCCAAGTAGGTTATTGCATTGGCACGAGAGAACTCAATGGACAATCCTTCGCTTTTGATATAGATGCTGTTCGCCCAGCTAAGCACGGAGCGGAAACCCGTACCTTTGTGGCCAATCTTGTTCTGTTGCGTTGACTTAGGGCTAAGATAGGAATACAGTAACGATTGTACGCCGCCCTCCGAGAAAGGGTTGCCATTGTTTGCGATTATAAGGTGTGTATCTGTCAATTCGATATAGGCGGTCTTGTCGATGGCACTTTCCGACTCGTCGTCTGCATTCTGCAGCATCTCTAGTAGCTGTCGCCCGTTATAATCTTTCATTTTTTCGACTTCGTTGTTATAGTCACTGACGATGCGCGCGGGTGTTTGGATGTATGTATGTCTAATATTCTTGAGCTCATGATCAATGAAATTTTTCATCACAAGCAATTTATCATTACGCTGATCAATCATTATATCATTTTCCTCCTTTTATTATTTTAGTTTTAACATGACCCATATAATGTTTCTTAGAGATCTCTCATTATCGTTTTTATATTTCTGTTAAAGATAGGCTTCTTCTTTAGAATGCTTTTTTTCAACTTCCATTCTGCCATTCTCCTCGTTTTACAATTACTCGTACTATTCGACTCAATATGACAGTATCCTGCTAATTTATATTATAAGTTTTGGTGCCTGTCACCACCCGAAGCTTGTCAAATAGTGTCGATAGCATTTGTGCCTTATAATCACTTGAAAAAAAATAAAAAGCGAAAAAACCTTAAAAAGGTTACTCGCTTTTTTTGTGGCTCTTTAAGAAATAAGTATGTCTAATCATTCATTCCTTTCAACCCATCGCAATACACCTCTAAGCTCCCGTGATTTCCCAAAAAATCCATCCACTAGCCTCGTAACCTCATAACAAGCCTCCACATCCAACGTTTCACTATCAGTATGTTCATTCCTATATCCTGCTGTAAGATTCACACTTTGGATTCCACTTTCCGCCCATATCCTTGTATCACTACTTCCTCCAGCAGTACATCCCCAGTTAACCAGCCCTTCTTCCACTGCAACATCCTCAATAAACTCCCCATACGCTATGTCACAAAATGGGCTATACCCTCCAAAAGAAGTAACTATGTCACTGCTTCCGCGACGATCAACGACGATGGCTGCGTCTGTTCCCCAAAGGAAGTATGGATCTAAATTTCTAGCTCCTACAAGGCCACATTCCTCTTCGGTGAATGCCATTTTCTGAATCAAAAAAATGGCGTCTATTTTCATCATAAACTTGGTTAATCTCTACTTGTAAAAAAAGGAAAATACAGTAAGTGTATTCGAGTTACCTTAAAACTTGAAAAAAGAATTTGACATTGTACGCTAAACGATAAAAAAGCACCAGAAACGTTGATAACGTTCTGATGCGATATATGAAGGTATAGGAGCTCCAATAATTTGTTAAATAACATTGGTTAAAAGCTTTTTGTGTTCTTTAAGAATATTTTCTCCTACTAAAGTAATTTCCTTAGAGGATTCCTTTGAAGAAACCACAACATCATCTTCGATAAAGATTCCTGGACCAACTACTGCTTTTTCAATGACTACATTTTCCCCAATTACTGCATTTGGTAAAATGACAGAATCCTTAATAATTGATCCTTTGCCTACCTTTACTCCGCTAAAAAGAACAGAGTTTTCAACAGTTCCATAAATTTCGCACCCTTCACTGATAAGTGCCTGTGTAATTGTAGCATCGAGATCAAGATATTGAGGTGGGTGAGTTTGCTCAACCGTATAAACTTTCCACTCTTTATCATTTAGGAGAATATTGGTATCCTTTTTGAGTAAATCCATATTTGCTTCCCAGAAACTATCGATCGTTCCAACATCTTTCCAATACCCATTAAATTCATAGGAAAATAGTTTAAGGTTATTCATAAGCATTGCGGGGATGATATCTTTTCCAAAATCTTTCGATGAAAATTGATTTTTTTCTTCTTGTTCTAAATAGTGTTTTAGAGTCTTCCAATTAAAAATATAAATCCCCATAGAAGCTAAATTTGAGGTAGGGTTTTTCGGTTTTTCTTCAAAATCTACGATACGACCAGTATTTTCATCCGTTTTCATGAGCCCGAATCTACTTGCTTCATTCCATGGAACTTCTATCACAGAAATGGTGGCATCGGCTGATGACTTAATATGCTGCTGTAGCATTTTATTATAATCCATTTTATAAATATGATCGCCAGAAATAACAAGTACATGTTCAGGATCATATTGTTCGATTATATGACGATTTTGGTAAATAGCATGAGCAGTTCCTTCATACCATCTCTCACCGTTTTCACATTGATAGGGAGGAAGAATACTTAAACCGCCGTCTCTTCTGTTTAAGTCCCATTCTTTTCCGTCTCCAATGTAACTTTGTAAAATATGTGGGTGATATTGGGTTAACACACCTACTGTATCGATTCCAGAATTTCTGCAATTACTTAATGTAAAATCAATGATTCTATATTTCCCTCCAAAGGGAACGGCAGGTTTTGCCAAATTCTCTGTTAGGTTTTTTAATCTTGTTCCTCTTCCACCAGCCAAAAGCATTGCAATACATTGTTTTTTCAACGTTGTCCCTCCTGAAATCGTTCTCTTAACTATTTATATAATTTTTTTATAAGCGGTCCTCTTCCCACAACTTATAAAAATATTCATGCTCTTCTTCATTATCAATAAGAACTTGTTTAGTGTCCTCATCAAGATTTACGACATAAAGTAACTTTTCCACTGAAATCCTCCTCTAGGTTGTCCCGATAACATTAATCAACAGGTTTAATCTTAACAAATCTTTCATACTAAAATAATCAATATATTAAGACTGCTTTAGATAGGTATCGACAAAAATAAGGTAATTTCAGGATTTTCCCCCTTTTTTAAAAGCGATTATTGTTGAAATTCCTGTAAACCTATGTCTTTTTGTCGAAAATTATTAAATACCACCATCAAATGTTCACAAATATCAAAAAAATAGGTCATGAAAGTAGTATGGGAAGTCGTATTTACGGTAGAAAAGAAAATAAAGAAAATTCAAAGTATTTTTGAAAGTGTTTTCATCGAAGTTGCGATTTTTACTACTTTTCTAATATCACATTTTTCAATTCTATTACTTAACGATTTTATCTATAAAGGCTGTAAATAACGTTAAGGTAAAATACTATAAATCTTAGTATATGGCTTAGGTAGTTAAACCATTTAGGATGGAAGATTACACTCTAGAGAAACTGAAGGTAGAATCTTATGGAATTTCGTACAACATGTTCAAAGGAACTTAGTGTTAAACCATTTTACATCTTCACCAATAAAACATTAGAAGCCATTATAGAGAAGAAACCTCGAACTATTATGGCGCTATTAGAAATTGAAGGTATTGGGCCGAAGAAAGCCGATGAGTTTGGAGAGAAGCTTATAAAGATTGTTCAAAGTGCAATATAGTTTAATAGATGCCTGTGTCGTAGTAGTGAACAGGCATCATTCATTCAACCTTTGAAGCATTTAAACTATCACTCTCTCAAAGGGAAGAATGAATGATTTATTGGGTGTATTGGGTTTCTGAGTTGTAGGTATACGGCATAAAATAATAATAGTTTATAAGTACAAAAAGCCACGAGAACCAAAGTGGCTTTTGTGCTTATATTTGGTTATTCCTTTAACAGTTCAAAGAAAACATTAATATTATCGGTGGGAATGATTCGATTCCGCTCATTTCCTAGTATCGCTACTTCCTCCATTCCATGATAAAAGGAGGAGAGACCTACTAAAAAGCCAATTTAGACCTTTTATTAGATCCATTTTTTCTTACTCCGTTAACATCTCAAATAATTCATTAATATTTTTAGCGACCTTTTTTGTTACAGGTCGAGTTCCCCAGACTCCTCATGGCACCATACGCATACACTAGGATTAAGATTGTCTTCTCGATAGTCTAAGCACAGAAAATCACCAGCGAATAAAACAGCAATTGGTAAGATTTCTACACCTACTAGATCTTCATTATCAGTTAACCGGTCTTCTATTTGAGTTAGAGTTAGAGTTAGAGTTAGAGTTAGAATTACATCTATATCATACATCCCATCATTACTTTTATCTGGCTCCTTAAGTATGCAAAGAAAACGTTCGATTAGGTAACCATGATTATCGAAGGTAAATGAGTTATCAATCGGCGTAACACCATTGTTCTTTTTTATAAAATCAGCATAATCATTTGGCAATTTAACTTTCCATGCCTGTTCTTCTTTACTTAATAATTCCTGATCTGGTAAGGGGTATATTATAGTTTGAGTATTAATTCTATCGACAGATTCCATACTGAGTTCTTCCATACTAATCACAGAGGTTTCAAGAATTTTCGTTTTTGGCTGCTTACCGGACTGCACAAGGAACTCTGAAAAACCGTCTATAGAAACAAGTTCTCGTTTTCTCGCTCACACATCATTATTGAGGTATATCCCGCTTTGAACTTTTATATCGTAAGTATCCATACTTTTGGTTGAAGTTTCACTGTAATCAAATAATGGAATAACATTGCTAGTTCTCCAGCAGAGATCAATCTCTTCTCCTTCACTTACAGTATCCATCCTATATTTTTCAGAAGGAATTTCGACTATCATAGTCTCTCCTGTTTTAAAATTTGTTTCTAATTCAATAATTGTTCCCTTGTAAAGTACTCTTATTACTTTCACTTTAAACTGGTTGGGATATGTTAACCTGTCTGAAGGGTTTACAACTACCATATTCGGACGTATTCCTATTTTATTTACTTTTGATTTATTATAATCCATTTTGATACTTAAACCATTTTCAGTTAGAAAGTCATTTCCATCAGATTTTCCTTCAAAAATGTTTCGAACCCCTACAAAATCCGCAGTAAAATATGTTTTAGGAGAGTCAAAAATTTCACTTGGGGTTCCGATTTGACGAATATTACCCTGTTCCATTACGACAATTTTATCAGATAAAACAAGTGCTTCCTCTTGATCATGTGTTACAAATACACATGTTAAATTAAATCTTTGTTGAAGCTGAAGAATTTCATTTCTCATTTCATCTCTAAGTTTTGCATCTAAATTACTGAGCGGTTCATCTAGCAAAAGAATTCGCGGATTTACAACTAATGCACGTGCAAGTGCAACTCGCTGCTGCTGACCTCCTGAAAGTTGACTCGGATAGCGATCTCCAAAGTTTTCTAGATGAACCATAATCAATGCTTCCTTAACACGGGACTCTATTTCACTTTTTGGAATTTTCCGCATTTTTAACCCGTATGCAACATTATTAAAAACAGTCATATGTGGAAACAACGCATAATTTTGGAACACGAGAGAGGTATCCCTTTTATTTGGAGGAATATGCGTTACATCGGTATTATTAATCATTATTTTACCTTCATCAGGTGTTAAGAAGCCTGAGATCATCCTTAGAGTCGTGCTTTTCCCACACCCGCTTGGACCCAGGAAAGATACTAGTTCTCCTTTTTTAATTGATAAATCTAATTTGTTAACAACAACAGAATCTCCAAACTTTTTCGTTACTTGGCTAAGAATAAGTTCTTCCATAAATTACTCCCCTTTTTATCTATTTTTTTGAGAATAATTGTTTCAACTTTCAACTCTTGAGTCTTCAAGAATTTGCAACCCTTTTGGATATTGGGTTAGTAACTTAGGGCCATCTTTTGTAACAAGAACGTCATCTTCAATTCGAACCCCGCCGATGCCAGGAATATAAATACCAGGCTCGATAGTAAATGTCATTCCTTCAGCTAATAAGTGCTTATTCTCTTGATTCATAGAAGGAAATTCATGCCCTTCTAGTCCCAAACCGTGTCCAACACGATGGGGATAGTATTCACCGTAACCTGCATCCACAATAACTTTTCGCGCTATTTCATCTATTTCAGCTATTCTTATTCCTGGTTTACAGCTTTCAATAGCTTTTAGATTAGCTGCCAGAACTGTGTCGTACATCTCTTGCTTTTGCTTAGTAATTGAATTAAAAGCAAATGTACGGGTTATATCCGAATAATATCCGTCGACTTTAACGCCTAGATCGAACATGACCAGATCGCCTTTACTCAACTTTCTTAATCCTGGAGCACCATGAGGGTGCCCGCTGTTATCGCCGAATAACACAAATTGAGGTGCAGACATTTCATGAATTCCTTTTTTCTTTTGTTCATATTCGATATATGCAATAATCTCAAGCTCTGTACAACCTTCTTTAAGAGCTTTTATGCCAACTTCTATTCCAAACTCTGCTAATCTTACTGCTTCTTTCATAGATTCAATTTCTTTTTCGTTCTTAATTAAACGCATACTGTTCATTTTATCATCAATGGATGCTACTGAAGCCGAAGGAAAAAGACTTTGAAGTTTCTCACTTCGATAGTGTGATAATAAAATCTTTTCAATGGCAAAAGCCTTTGGTTGGCTCACTCCTCTTTTTACCAGTGATGTATGGATCATTTCCCATGGATCTTCATTATCTGTGTAACTAATAATATTACATTCCCACCCCGAATTTTTCACTTGTTCTACTTCCATTTGAGGGCAAATTAATATGGGGTCTGTATCTTGGAAAATTAAAAGTCCAAGCAATCGCTCATATGGTCGACAAGAAAAACCAGACATATAAAAAACATTTGTTATAGAATTTAAAAATGCAAAATCTATTTTCTCTTCTTTCAGCCATCCTGATACTTCATACAAACGTTTGTCCATTTTCTTCGCCTCCATTGTAATTAACTGAGTATATTTCATAACGTTCCTATTCGAACCGAAAAACGAATAATGGAAACTATCAGGAGGAACACGATCCTAGTTCCTCCATATTGATAGTACAATACTAGGTTTTATTTATATTTTCATTCAACTAAATAAAAATTAGGAACATAAAATAATGGTACAAGTTTTTAAAAATTGAAAGTTAATTTGTATTTCATTTGCCTTAAAACACTTTACTAATTTTAATAAATCTATTAGCAATCCACATTAAAATACCGATAAGGATAATCTGTACTGTTGAAACTGCAGCTATAAGTGGATCTACTTTCCAAAATACATAATTTAATATTTCGATCGGCAAAGTTGTTTCACCTGGACTGACAAGCATAAGACTGATTTCCAAGTTATTAAATGAGTGAATGAAAGACAGAATCCCAGCAGCAATAATTGATGGTCTTAAGTTAGGTAAAACGATATCGCAAAATGCCTTGAACCTGGTTGAGCCTAGATCAATTGCGGCTTCCTCAAGGGAAGGACTTATACTTTGAAGTCCTGCAGAAATTAATCGGACAGTCCACGGAATTGAAATAATAACATGTGCTAAAATAAGTGACCATGCACTGGGGACAAGATCCATATTACTCCACCGTTCAAAGTTATAAAGAAAAACATAAATTGCTATACCTGTAATGATAGTAGGGACAATTAAAGGAGAAAGAAATAATAATTCTAAAAATTTCTTTCCTTTAAATTGGAAGCGGATCAAAGCTATCGAACCGAGTAATCCTAAAATTAAGGATAGTATCATAGCAAAAAAGGACACTTTTAAACTTAAAAAAAATGAACCTAAAAAATCGCTATGTTCTAGAAGGTCCGTGTACCAATGAACGGAGTAGCCTTTTGGCGGGAAAGTGATTAATTGAGTTGAAAAGAATGAAATCCAAATTACCATAACAACAGGTAATATTATAAAACCAAATATTAAATATATCGGAATATTTTTAACCATGCGTATCCATAGCGGCTGCATTACCCTTTCACCTCCGTATTGGCATTAATATTACCAAATGAAGAGCGTTCAATTACACGCAGATACAAAATAGATGTGAGCAAAGTTAGTGCTATAAGTATTACCGCCATGGCAGAACCCATCGGCCAATTAGAGACCTCTGTAATTTGTGAGTATAAAGCAGGAGCCATCATCTGAACCTTCGTTCCCCCTATAACTAAAGGAGTAGTGTATGCATTCATTGAGAGAATAAAAACAAATAGTGTTCCAGCCAAAATTCCCGGCATAGCAAGAGGAACCAAAATAGTTTTTATAACCATCCATTGAGATGCTCCCAAATCCACAGCGGCTTCCTCTAGAGCTGGATTTATACGTTCTATTACTGCCTGTATAGATATAACCATATAAGGCAGTACAACATTAGAAATAGCAATGATTACTGATAATGGTGTTTCGAGTATTTGAATAGGACTTTCTGCCAAACCCAGTCCTGTAATCAATTGATTAACCAATCCTGACTGACTAAAAAGCGCAATCCAACCTATATCCCTTACAATGTTTCCTACCAATAAAGGGAAAACAACCATTGCTATTAGCACAATCTTCCATTTGGAGGTCATTCTAGCTAATTTGTAAGCAATAGGGAAAGCTAAAACGAAAGATAGAAGAGTAGCAGCTAATGAAATATATACAGTATTCCATAAAATTGAAAGAAAATAAGGATCTGCGAAAAACTCTGCATAACTTTCAAATGTCCAGGCAGGCTCCATTGAGCCGCCTGAAACATTTTTATTAAAGCTTGTTCTTAGAAAATAAACTAAGGGTAGCAGGAACATTATTGTAATGAGAATTGTTGCAGGAGCAATTAGAGTTCCAACTTCTAGTCTTTTATGTTCTTTTATTGCTGCCACAATAAATTGCCCTCCCAAATATCATTTTTTACTTACTTGCTAACTCTCTATCAAACTTTTCTTTCCAATCTGCATAATTTTCCGCTATATAGTCTAATTTTACAGGTTTGATAAGAGCAAGCTCTTCATCTGTAAATCCAATGGTTTCTTGCAATTCCTTAGGTAACTCAGCATCGTCCACTGTTGGGACATAACCCATATTTGTAGCAAAGTCAACTTGCGATTTCGCATCTAGCATCGCATCTAGAAAACGGTATGCATTTTCAACATTAGTAGCATTTTTAGGAATTCCAGATCCATAGACAGTTGGAAAAGTACCTTCTTTTGGAACTACACTTCCTATTGGGTCGCCGCCAGCATCATTCCATTGCACTGCCCTTGCCTTCCATCCTATAGACAAAGCTACTTCGCCTGTTTGTATAGCTCTTCCTAATTCCTCTTGAGAAGTATAAAATTTCGGTTCATTTTTACTCAGTTCAAGTAATTTATCCCAGCTTTCATCCCAATTATTCTTATCAGCTACACCCTCAACAGCTGCTGCTGCATATAACCATCTTTCAAATACAGCAGTGTAAACTCCGATTTTCCCCTTATATTTTGGATCCCAAAGCGCATCCCAAGATTGAGGTACTTCATCAACTAAATTTTCATTATAAATTAGAACTCCTGCACTATAGATATGAGGAATAAAATAAGGATTTTTTAAATCAGGGTTTACTTTTTCTGCATTTGATAGTTTGTCATAGTCAATTTCCATTAATAAATCTTCATTAATTAATTGCTGCATTGTATTATCAGCTAAATCAACAACGTCAAAAGTACCTTTTCCATCCTTTTCAATTCGTACTTTTGTCAAACGAGCGGCAGTGCTTTCAGGAACATACGTCACATCAATGTCTTCAGATAGCTCTGGTTCCACGAAACGCTTCTGAAATTCTTCGTAATCTCCGCCCCAAGTTCCTACTACCACATCTCCGCCGCCACTACTCTTGCCTTCCGATGAACTGGACGATTCAACCCCACAAGCACTTAGTGCTAAGATGGATATTAGCAAAAACAAACTATATTTTTTCATAGACTACCATCCTTTTAATTATTTTTTGAGTCTACCCATCTTTACTTGATTGAGGATTCAAGAAAAGAACATATTTATATACTTTAAATAAAACTTATTAAAAACCTTTGTCATCATCTTCTAGTCTATAGTTTTAATGGGCAATATTGAATGCTACTGTATAATTAAGGATTCTAAATCTCTCGGATAGTAAGTAAGTAGCTCTACACCACTTTCTGTAATTAATATCGTATCAGAATGACGGAATCCGCCTAAATTTTCCACATATAACGCCGGTTCAATTGTAGCAACCATCCCAGGCCTCATGATTCGTTCGTCTCCTAAGTCAAAAAAAGGTGCTTCATGGTTAATTAACCCTAGATTATGACCTGTATGGTGACGGGTTAAATGGTCTACATTATTCTCCTTATAGAATGCTTGGACATTTTTTTCTACAGAAGAAAAAGGGTTCCCGGGTTTAATGCTAGCAAATGCAATCTTTTGAGCCTCTCTCATTAATGTAAAATACTTTTCTTGTTCCTTACTAACCTCTTGGACAAACATTGTCCTCTCTAGTTCACTTCTATAGCCCCAAACACTAGCTTCTGATTGGGAAACTAAATTGTCACCTTTTTTTAAAATTAAGTTTTGAGTTTGTGAATGTGGGAAATATGAATGCGGCCCGATCTGACCTCTATAAAAAGCGTGTGTGGGTTCACCATGTGGGTTAAAACCATTCCCCAGTGTTTCAATCATCATCATTGTTGATTCGTGTGTTGCACGACCAGAAATTTCAATCTCACTAAGACCAGCCTTACTATATTTATGCAAGAGTCTATGGGCTAAATTTCCCCAACGGCAAGATTCTTTGATCAACTCTATTTCTCCTGGAGACTTAATTACTCTCAATTCCTCGACCCAACCCCGAAGAGATTCGAATTTCTTTACATTTATTAAATCTTTTAAACTTGCCCCTTGATATCCTTTTGGGGAACTATAGCCATTGGCATCTATACCTATAACCTTATTTTGAAATCCAACCTCAATTAGGTTATCTTTTAAAAACTCCATTGGATGCCGCAAACCTGGGTATTCTGGGTAGATATGCACATATTGGGCTTGAGAATATTCTTCGGCATGTTCTTTTTCTAAATGAGGGACAAGGAGATGTGTATCTCCTTGTGGATCCATAAAAAAAACTACGGGCCTTTCAGAAGGACGAAAGTTAAATCCAGTAAGGTAGAAAATATCAGTTACGCTAAATAATACAGCTCCGTCAATTTTTTTCTCCTGTAATGAGGAATACAAAGTTTGTTGCCGGTTAATAATCTCTTCTTTTAATATAGAAAGTCTCATTAGATTCCACCTTCCGGTACTTTTCTGAATTTATTTAATATTCTAAATTCAGAATAACATCCAGGGCTTAATTAGTGTAATATATGATTATGAGACAATGATACGTAAAACATATCATTAATTGGGGCTGATTATTATGGAACTACGTCATTTGAAATATTTTATTATGGTAGCAGAAGAACTCCATTTTGGCAGAGCAGCAAAAAGGCTAAATATCTCTCAACCTCCTCTGAGTCAGCAGATAAAACAACTTGAACAAGAATTAAATATCACACTGTTTAATCGTACGAATAGAAGCGTTGAACTGACAGTGACTGGGGAAGTCTTTTTAGAAAAGTCTCGCAAAATATTGAATTATATTAATAATGCATGTGAAGAAGCGCAAGGAGTTGATAGAGGAGAGATTGGAGAATTAGTCTTAGCATTTGGCGGTTCAGCAGCATTTGATTTACTTCCAACAATAATCCAGACATGCAATAAACTTCTTCCAAACATTACTCTTGATTTGATACAGCTCACCACGTCAGAACAAATAAAAGCTTTGGAAGAGAGCAGAATTCACGTTGGTTTGCTGGTTTCTCCGATTGAAAGTTCTCTAATAGACACTGAAATGTTAAGAACAGAATCATTTGTAGTATGCCTGCCTGATTATCATCCTTTAGCAAAAAGAAATGGACCAATAAACGCAATAGAATTAGCAAATGAAAAGTTTATTATGCCTCCTATGCAAGCAGGAAAAGGTTATTATGATGCCATTAATAAAATTTATGAAGATGCAGGCTTTACACCTAACGTGGTTCAGACTGCAAAAGAGCAGCATACTATGGTTTCTCTAGTGGCAGCAGGTATAGGAATTGTAATTGTTCCAGAATCTACTCAGTTTATCAAACTTGAAGGAATTGTCTATAAACTATTTAATAAGCCTTACATTAAAGTTAACTCTATAGCCTGGAATAAAGATAACAAGCATCCGGTAGTGAAAGCCTTTCTGAAATTAATGCGAGAGATCATAATTCCAAAATATAATTAATCGGAAATACTACAGGAATCATTTTTTTTTCAACAAAACTTTCATAGTAACAGTATCTTTAGTATGCCGAGGACTCATGCTTCATTGTTACTAAGACGTATGAGTCAAAGTAACATTTAACGATTCTTCAATTCCTATAATATGTGGATCGTGGTTTAATAACTTCTTTTACCGTTCTTACCTAAATATTTCTAATGCCTCAGAAAAGCGGTTCTGTATGATTTAATTTAAGTCGGTTCCATTAAGGCTTCTCTGTGAAATTTTGATTTTCGATATTTAATAAATTCCGGGTGACCAGAGGCACGGGAACAATGCAACCACTGTCACCACCCGAAGTTTGTCACATACTGTCGATAACACCAAGCCTAATAACACATATTATGAAAGTAAACATCGAAAAATCTCGCTTTTTTGTGGGTCTTCATGAATTAAGTATGTCTAATAATTCATTCCTTTCTATCCCTCTCAAGACACCTTTAAGCTCACCTGATCTTCCAAAAAACTACTAACTTGCTTTTTAATTAAGAAGAATTATGTATTATTAAGATATTAAGTTGTTAGTAGTGCTTTCGTCTGGATTAGAACGTCATAGCCTCCACCTTGTTCTTCTTGTATGTTTACGGCTGTTCCAACATTGGAAAACTTTGAAATTGTCTGAAATAAGAACAACTTCTTCCATTATTTCTTGAACAGTTTTATTGGTTGCAGGAGTAGCGACCTTAGGCAGTGCCAGTTATTAAACCCGAAAAACTGCAAATTAATAGTATAGCTGTGCAGCATTTGCCACTTCTTATCCGGTCATGCGAAGAAATGTTTACTTTTTAATAAAACAGATAAATCAGTAATAACAAGCCTCCTGCTTTCCTCGCAGGAGGCTTGATTTGTCTAATTACAGGTAGTTCATCACGTTCTTTTTAAGATTATTTTTTTGCCTCTAACGGGGATCCCTTTCCTCCCCAGAATTTATGTCAATAACTTTAACCGGATTTTGCGGTGCGGCTACAGTCATACTGTTTGGAGCTTCTTCTTTGTTCTCCACCCAATCAACAAGCAGATCAAAAGCTTGATGGGTATAAGGCAATAAGGGTTGAAGCTCTCTGTCCGGATCTGTTGCTTGATTCCAGACCAGGCTGTCCACATGATTGCCTTTATCGATCATGTAAAGACGGTGCAAATGATCTTTTCCTGCTTTTTCCACAAGTTTTTTGTATCCTTCTGCATGAATCGCAGGAAAAATGAGAGAATCCAATGAACCGGTTATGCTGATTAAAGGCACGTCAATATCACCGGTATTCGCTACCTCTTTAATGTTTTCTTTTATACTTTTTGGACGTGATAAATAGTTATAATCTTCAAAGATATGATCATAGCTGCGGTCTCTTGCCCCATTCACAAAATTTAAATAGTTTTGCCAGTTAATTCTTCCTGGTGCGTCAGGATCAAAGTGATCCCGGTATATATTTAAGGTTACAAACCAATATACCTGGTCATGATAGGCCCATAGTTTTTCGGATCCGTGTGGAAGACCTGCTTTGTACATTTCCTTTACTGCTTTGTCCCGTTCTTTCCCGCTGTCAAAAATGGCTTCATCGGCATTATTGACTACAGTTGTCAAAGAGCTAATTAAGTTCTGAGCCTTGTCTGTCCATAACACCCCTTCCCAATCAACTCCGCCGTCAAAAAGTCGCGGCTCTCCTGTTTTCTCCGGTCCATCATTTTCAAGCGCATAACGGACAACGTAGCCACCGTTTGAAATTCCCAGAGCGTATGTAGGCACTTTATGGTCTTTCTTTATTAAACGGCTTGCAGGGTTTGCAGCATCATTCGGTCGAATCAGCTTATCAGGGTAATGCTTACTTAAATAGCTTTGAGCCGATTTTGTCACCTGGCGGTAGCGCAGATGCCATTCTGCTACACGATCATCCGAACTGATTAGTGCATTTTTTACCTTTGCAAACGGATCAATGGGATCGCTTTCCCCCTGTGTCCCTTTATCAATCGCCGCAAATGCAAAACCTTTTTCTAACACAAAATCACTAAAGAGCAGGTCTGTCGAAGTTTCATTCCGGGTGGCAGGTATCCCGGAAACGACCAGTTTTCCATTCCAGTTCTCTGGTATACGAATAACGAATTGCGCATCGTCAAAAACTCCAGTTACCTGTGTCCCCTTAATTTCTGCAGGCTTATACATCTGATACCAACCGGTACCTTCGGTCGAATTCCCCCAATTATATGGAGCCAAACCGAGGTTTCCATATACAACTGCTTTTTGATATTGCTGCGGATTTTTCGTAGTCAGCCAGTTTCCATTTACCCCATCAAAATAAATTTCAGACACATCATTTGCCCCGGGTATTAGCTTATCCATTTCTGAAGCATATGTTTGATCCATCATTTTCCCTCCAGGATAAAATGTAAATAACAAAGACGAAGATAAAGCAAGCGCTAGCAATTTTCCTTTCAGAAAATCCATCCCCCTTCTTATTATAGAAAATTCACACAATTCCAATAATACTATTTTACTGTTTCATCCTTCTAAAATCACGAGGCTATTGTCTCAATTTACCATTTAATTTTCTCATCTTTCATTTATGAGTCGGTTTACTATTTAAAGCCGTGGAAGGCATTCTGACAGGATAATTAAATAAGGGAAGCGGCAAATTGAAGGGGAAAGTCGCTATTATTACTGGGGGGACGGCGGCATCGGCTGTGCAATCGCAATTGGTTTCGCTAAAGAAGGGGCGAATATGGTGATCACTTACATGCCTCACGAACTCTTGGACGCCAAAGCGACCAAGCAGATAGTTGAGTCTTTCGGGCAATGCATCCTGCTGGTAGAAGGGGATTTGAGGCAGCCGGACTTTTCGAAGGAAGTTGTAAGAAGAACAATGGAATGCTATGGGAAGCTTGATATACTTATTTTGAACCAAGGTGTTCAGTACCCACAAGAAAGCTTATTGGCCATTGCTGACGAACAGCTTGAGATACGTACCACACCAATATTTTTCCGCATTTCTACATGAGCACGTATACGAACTAAGTAAAAGATCAGACCCTCATGAGACAGCTTCTGATTTCAAAGATTTGAGAACAGTTTATATAGTTTTTCTAGTCTTTTTCAAAAATGTACTTGGCATTACGACAGCGATAACAGTAGCAACTTTGCAAATACTTTCGATACTGAAAAACCATGATCCTAGTAATATATGATTTTTATAACTATCCGAAGAAAATGTTCTCCCTTACAAATTGAAACAGTACCGACTGTTTCTCCATTCAAAATAATTGGGGCCATATCAACAACATATTCTGTGACTCCCTCTTTCCTATAAATACCGACTCTTTCTTTTCGATCCTTTAACGTTTCGACTAACAAAGCTTTTGGCCTAACATCTCGAAGTCGCTTTCCAACAATATTCTCCGGTGCAACTCCAGTTATTTTCGTATATTCTGGGTTTATCATTCGAACAACTTCATTTTTATCGATCACCAAAACTCCATCGTGAATAGCTTGTAAAGTAGCAACTAACCAATCTAATTGCTTTTCGGTCGTTTGTCCTTCCATAAAATCCATTGTATGATAAGCCATTTATCTCCCTTTTTGGTAGTGTTATTGAAAATACTTACATTTTTGATTTCTTTTATTTAAAAAAAGACTGACTCAAAAGGACGTTAAATAACGACTTATTCGAGTCAGCTTTTTTTATTCTAGAAATCCTTTATCTTTATTTTAAGCCCAATTTCTCAATTAGCCACCTTCGTATTTATAGACTAGCAAAAGTATTAACTGCTGTGGAGTCTATACTATTATCCCCTCTAAATATTAACTAACAAAAATCTTATAAAAGGAAGGAATATAAAATATTTTGTAGAAATATTAAATTAATAATCTTTTTATATGTTATTAATACATATATAGAGAATAAATATAATAAAAGGAGTGTGCAATGTGCAAAAACAAAAAATATTAATTGATGGCAAAAGATTAAAGCATACACTTGAAGAGTTTTCCAGATTTGGACTTACAGAAAATAACGGAGTTACACGGCTTTCATTATCTGAGGAGGATCGATTAGCTAGAAATTATTTACGATCTTGTTGTGAAGAGTTGGGATTGACCGTTAAGGTGGATGACATGGGCAATATGTATGCTACTTTAGAAGGCACTGAGAATAAACCGCCGATTGTACTAGGTTCTCATTTGGATTCAGTAAAAAAAGGCGGCAGATTTGATGGCGTGTTAGGAGTAGTCGCCGGTCTAGAAGTGGTACGGACGCTTGTAGAAAATAATATAAAACCAAAGGTTCCTATCACGATTGCAAATTTCACAAATGAAGAAGGTGCCCGATTTGAGCCTTCAATGATGGCTTCGGGGGTTCTCTCAGGAAAATTCGAGAAATCTGCCATGTTACAAAAAACGGATACAGATGGTGTTACTTTTCGAGAAGCATTAAAATCGATTGGATACGCAGGAGATGAAGAGGAACGTTTGAAGGAAGCGGGAGCCTTTTTGGAATTACATATTGAACAAGGCCCAATTCTTGAACATGAATCTCTTACTATCGGGGTAGTTGAATGTGTACTTGGAATGGTTTGTTATGAAATCGAAGTAACTGGTGAATCTGACCATGCCGGTACCACTCCTATGTCTATGAGGAAAGACGCCCTCTTCGCAACGAACAACTTAATAATAGAAGCACGCAATAAATTAAGCACTCTTGATGATGACTTGGTTTTTACAATGGGAAGAATGAACGTCCAACCGAATATCCATACGGTCATTCCAAATAAAGTCGTCTTCTCACTGGAAGCCAGACATAAAAATCCAGAGACCATTAAACAAGTTGAAGAAATAATTTTTAGTTTGACCGGGTCTTCTGCAAATGAAGGCTGTGAAGTAAAAGCAACAAAGCTATGGGGCCGGGATACCGTTTGGTTTGATAAAGAAATTTGTGATTCGTTAGAACAATCATCGAATTCTTTAGGATATTCATACAAAAGAATGGTTAGCGGCGCCGGACATGATGCTCAATTCATAGCCAGCTATATTCCATCCGCTATGATTTTCGTTCCTAGTATTAATGGAAAAAGCCACAGTGAAGATGAACTTACTACTTGGGAAGATTGCGAAAAAGGCATAAATGTCATTCTTGAAACCGTTCTTTCACTGCAATCTCAATAAGAATATTTTCACAGTTATAGTTCCTCTAAAGATGATCTATAAAAAACCGGATTTCCAGCTCCAGGATTTCCGGTTTTTTTGTCATTTGAACATCTTACAAATTTCACTCACAAACTTCAATTAAATATATTTAATTGCTAAAATAAAATATTTTACAATGTTATTTATTTTAATATAAATTAATTATAATTGCTAAAATGCAATAAATATAATATAATAAAAATGAGTTATACTCAGTATTCCAAAGGTAATCATTTCCGCTTATTAAATTCTAAAAATTTTGATTATTATTCCACCTCCGTGCTTGCTGGAGTACGGTCAACTGTCGTTTTTTCACCCCAAGTATTTTTTACCGACCGGAGACAACAAACACTACATGGGTAAGCCTCTAGATTTCCCTTAAGGGCATTAAATCATTGCTTAAAAAGAAAAACCAATTTCAAAAGGAGATGATTCTATGTCACCACTCGAAGGAATAACCATTTTGGATTTAAGCCGAATCTTAAGCGGTCCCTATTGTACAATGACCTTAGCTGATCTTGGCGCTAAGGTAATTAAAATTGAAAGCCCTGAAGGAGATGATACAAGACAATGGGGCCCTCCCTTTATCCAAGATGAGAGCGCATACTTTTTAAGTGTGAACCGTAACAAGAAGAGTGTGGTACTCAACCTGAAAAAAGATAAGGACCGGGAGATTTTTTTAAAGTTGGTAGAATCAGCCGATGTTGTCGTTGAAAACTTCCGCCCTGGAACACTAGACCGGCTAGGGATTGGCTATGAAACACTTAAAAGCCAAAATTCGAAAGTTATTTTAGCTTCGATTTCTGGCTATGGCCAAACCGGCCCTTATGCTCAAAAGCCTGGCTATGACATCCTGGCACAAGGAATGGGCGGATTAATGTCGGTTACAGGCGAACCTGGAAGACCGCCTACTAAAGCAGGATTTTCACTAGCGGATGTGGGTACGGGAATGTGGGCAGGCTTCGGCATTCTAGCCGCCCTTCTGGAGAGAGCAAAATCAGGTGAAGGCCAGTGGGTTGATGTCTCCCTGCTAGATACGATGGTTTCGTGGCAAACCTATCTTGCCAGTAATTACTTTGCCTCTGGCAAGGATCCTGAACCTATGGGAACCGAACATCCAAACATAGTTCCTTACCAGGTTTTTGAGGCTTCAGACGGCCACTTTATCCTGGCGGTTGCAAATGAAGGCCTGTGGAAAAAATTCACTGCACTAATGGGGGTCAAAGCACTTGAGGACCCTAAATTCATGACCAACCCTGACCGTGTAAGGAACCGAGTAGAATTAATTTCTATGCTAAAGGATGTATTTCAACAGAGGTCATGTGCTGATTGGATGGAATTGTTTGAAAGTAAAAGTATTCCTTGCGGTCCCGTTAACAAGTTTTCAGATATCTTAAATGATCCCCACCTGAAGGAACGCGAAATGATTATTGAAAAAGAGCATCCGGTACTAGGGAAATTTAAAATGCTTGGTATACCTGTGAAATTTTCAAGAACCCCAGGCCAAATTTCCAGCCTCCCTCCAAAGTTAGGAGAGCATACCGCACAGGTTTTAGAGGAATTGAGATATAAGTTTGATGAAGCAGTTCGATAAGGTTTGACATTAGCTAAACTCTATATCATTAAATCGGTTACTGAAATAGGAGGAAAAAGACATGTTCCGCGATGATTCAATTCTTTTAACTTACCTGCATCTAGCCGCGGAACCTGAGCTTGCCAATGCACTTATTAAAAGCGGTGTTACTTCTGTTGCTTATGCTGATGATTTAGGCTTTGAATATGTCCCTGTATACAAAGCTCTAGAAACTGTTCCGTTATAAAAATGATTGCTACAATTCTATCTAGTTGTTTCTACAAGTAAAAATTCCTATTTTAATTCCATCATGGTTATTTCTTGATGGAATTATTAAGTTTATCATACTATTTTTCCGAAAAAGACTAGTAATTCTGAATTCTTAGTTTAAAATATATATATACACTTATTTTTTAAAACTTGACACCCTCAAAAAGCAAAGTCATTTTTATGACAAGGAATATACATGGATAGCTAGATTACATAAAATTAAGAGTGAAAATCTACTAACTACTTTTCTTCGACTAATTAGGAGATTGTCAGGAGGCTTTTTTAAGCTCATTTGTTTTGTATGCGCTTTCATCATTTTGGAAAAGGTTTGGTCTTCTAAATAAAAACAGAGATTTAGAGGTTTGTTATCTTTTGTGCTCGCCAAATACTTAAACTTACTATAAGGGGGAAGTTGTTAAAGTGAAAAGAACAGCCTATCGAGGAGTTAGCTTTAATGAGGCGCAAGCAGTTGTTCGTAACCAAAGATATGGGCGTACCGAGTCCAGGGACTTTCTCAATGGAGTAGCCGCCCGTTCTTTATTCGGACAAGGAATATATCTAGTCAACGACCAGGAACTCGCCGCACAATATGCGTTTTGCCATGCCGAGGTAGAAAATGATGAGCGGGCAGTTATTCTAAAGCAAAAAATTCAGTTAAATAACCCCTTTATTCTTAATTATAAGTATAATGAAACCCGTTTAAGGAAAGAAGCTTTGAATTGGAAATATTCTGATTCGTACAATGAAATAAATGAAACAATGGAAAATTCTTCAGAGATTTCAAAAAAAATTGGACAAGTTATAATGGAGTACCTTCTTCATCATTCATTTGACGGTATTATTTATCATTTAAATGATGAAATTATTTATTACGTTCTATATGATCAATCCCATCAAGTTGAGAATATAGAAATAGAATTTGTTTTTAATATCAACAAACTCAAACAGCAGCCTTCTTAAAAGAGAATGATCACCTCTTATATCTCAAACTCATAAGTAGATTACTCCATTTCCTTTCCACAAAAGATAGTATAGTAGACCATCTCTGTACAGTCTTTATCCTGAATCAGCCTTCCTCTCCTAATGTTTACAGCAGAGGAAGGCTGGTATATAGAAATCTATCTATTTACCTTAATAAGGTTCCGTATTTCTTATTTCACTTCAACAAATTGTTCCTTTTTCACTTTAGCAATCACGCTGTTAGCAATTCCCTCATATATCTTTCCTATCGGATGATCCGCACCGTAGATAGACCGTGCAGTATCCGGATCTTCTTCATCAGGTTGGGCGAGCGGGAGCTTTCCGAATAAATCAGTTTTTAATTCCTGAACGATTCTTTCTCCTCCCCCACGGCCAAATATATATTCCTTTTTTCCCGTCTCCTTGCTTTCAAAATATGACATATTTTCGATTACACCTAAAATTTCATGATTTGCTGTCTGTGCCATCTTACCGGCACGGACAGCAACCAGGGCAGCAGTAGGATGTGGTGTCGTAACGATAATTTCCTTTGAGGAAGGGAGCATTGAATGTACATCCAGAGCAATGTCACCTGTTCCCGGTGGCAGATCGAGCAGTAAAAAATCCAGTTCACCCCAGTTCACTTCGCTGAAAAAACTGTTTAACATTTTTCCAAGCATTGGGCCTCGCCAAATGACTGGCGAATTATCTTCACTAAAGAAAGCCATTGACATCACTTTAACGCCAAACCGCTCAGGCGGGATAATTTTATTATCTATAATTTCCGGTCTCGTTTTTATTTCCATCATATCAGGGATGCTAAAACCATAAATGTCAGCATCGATTAACCCTACTTTGTACCCAAGCCTGCTGAGGGCCACTGCAAGATTGGAGGAAACGGTGGATTTTCCTACCCCCCCCTTACCACTTGCAATGGCAAGGAACGTTGTCTGACATTCAGATGATAAGAGCGGCGGAGTTCCAGGATTCACTTTCTTTGCTTCGTCAGATGTCATTTCCTCTTCAGAAAGACTATCAAAACGTAATCCGACTGTTTCTGCCCCTGCTTCTTTTAACAATTTGACAATCTGTTGTTGAACCTCCAACTGTTCGGAAGTTCCTGTTTTTGATAGAGCCACTTTTAAACTTATATGGCTTCCTTTTATTTTCACTTCATGAACTAACACACTTTTATGTAAAATTGGATCTTCGACACTTTTAATTAGTTCCATGACTTGCTCCTTTGAAACCATCGATGATCATTCCCTTCTGATTATATGTAAAGCAAATTTCGTTAATTAAAAAGTTAACCTTTTAACTAGAATAACAAGAACAGGCATTCGCCTGTTCTTGTTATTCTATGTTTTCAAATCTTTCAATATAGTTGTTTTAAATCATGTTCCTCTATAACCGTTTTTACTGTATCTACAAGGAAGCGTAAATCCTCTTCAGTTGAAGAAAGAGGAGGAGCAAGAATCAGGACGTTTTGATAGCCTGGAATCGTGTCGCCATTTCGGCCGATTATGAGCCCTTTTTCTTTACATACTGCTATGATCTTCCCTAATAACTCATCGGCTGCAGGTTCTTTCGTTTGCTTATCTGCAACTAGCTCGATTCCAAACAAGAAGCCAATTCCACGAACTTCTCCAACACAATTAAGCGATTCTAAATCTCGCAATTCACTTAAAATGGTACTTCCAAGCTGGGAGACTCTTTCAACGATTTTCTCCTCTTCAATAATCTCAATATTTTTCAAGGCAACAGCACATGCTGCAGGATGTCCGCCAAAAGTGGACACATGACGGAAATGCTGTTTGTCGCCTTCTTCTTTAAATTTTTCATAAATATACGATTGGACAGCTGTCGCCCCTAATGGAAAATAGCCGCTTGTTAATCCCTTAGCCATGGTAACAATATCCGGCTGCACACCTTCCGAATGCATAAAGCCAAACATTTCCCCCGTTCTTCCAAATCCTGACACAACTTCATCGACAATTAATAGGACATCATTCTCTTTACAAATTTCTGCTACCCTCGTTAGATATTCTTTTGATGGAATCAGCACACCGCCTCCAGAAATAAACGGCTCTAAAATTACGCCGGCTACTGTATCAGGCCCTTCCCATGTAATGACTTCCCTGATGTATTCTGCAGCTGCCAGATCGCTCTCAAATGTACTGCGATAACTGTATGGCGGGGGAACATGAAGGAACCCTGGAGCACTTGGACCATATTTATCCTTGCGGTTTGCTTGAGCAGTTGCACTTAGCGCCCCCATTGTTGAGCCATGATAGGCACGGTATCTCGAAATGAATTTATATTTTCCTGGGTTGCCATTTTGAACTTGATATTGCCGGGCAATCTTGAACGCTACCTCATTTGCCTCTGATCCACTGTTCGAAAAATAGCTTGTATAAGAAGCCTTTAACAAGCTGCTTAGCTTTGCTGAAAGTTCAATAGCTGGAACATGGCTTAAAGTAAGTGGAAAATAGGAGATATTCACCATTTGATCGTAAGCAGCTTGTGCGATTTCTTTACGTCCATGCCCTAAGTTTAAGCACCATAGACCTGAAACACCGTCTAAATATTTATTGCCTTCCATATCCTTAAACCAGGAACCTTCACCCTGAGAAGCAATCATTGGGCTGGCGTTTGCATTGAACCTGCTCATCGAATGCCATAAATGTTCTTTATCTTTTTGAATAAGCGTTTGATTTTCTGTTTGAACTTTCATTATTTTCCCTCCATTCAATCCTTCATAGCCTGGCGTTAACATACAATTTGGATGGACATTTAAAACTGGATAGAAATGCTCATACCGGCAGCTTATCTTTCTCTAAATCTAATTTCTTTGCTGCCCCGCTGGCAATAGCAGCCTGTGATACAGCATGAGCTACACGAGTTACCACCCGCTCATCAAATGGTGAAGGGATAACATAGTCCTCATGAACATCATGTGTACCAACTATTTCAGCAATGGCATAAACAGCAGCAATCTTCATCTCTTCATTTATCTCTGTTGCCCTCACATCAAGTGCCCCTCTGAATATTCCCGGAAAAGCTAACACATTATTAATCTGATTTGGAAAATCAGAACGTCCAGTTCCGACAACCCGGGCACCTGCTGCTTTTGCTTCGTCAGGCATGATTTCCGGATCCGGATTAGCCATCGCAAAAATGATAGCGTCACTTGCCATTGTCTGTACCATTTCAGTAGTTAAAACTCCGGCAACGGACACACCAATGAATACATCCGCACCCTTTAGGACTGTTTCCAATGACCCATCTAATCTCTGTTTATTCGTTTGCTTAGCTAGTTCTTCTTTCATGCGGTTCATCCTAATAGGACGCCCTTGATAAATAGCTCCTTGTGAGTCGCATAAAATTAAGTTTTTGACCCCCATAGATAAAAGAAGCTTCACTACTGCTACACCTGCTGCCCCTGCCCCATTTACAACTACTTTAATTTCAATCAGCCGTTTTTTCACCAATGATAATGCATTAATCAGCCCAGCCGCAGTTACAATGGCAGTTCCATGCTGATCATCATGAAACACCGGGATACTCAGTTCTCGTTTAAGGCGCTCTTCAATCACAAAGCAATTTGGCGCTGAGATATCTTCAAGATTGATCCCTCCGAATGTCGGTTCAAGAAGCTTCACTGTCTCGACTACTTTATCAACATCCTGGGTATTTAAACATAATGGAATCGCATCAATTCCCCCAAACAATTTAAATAAGGCAGCCTTTCCTTCCATGACTGGCATCGCAGCTCTAGGACCTATATTGCCGAGTCCCAAAACAGATGACCCATCTGTTATAACTGCAACAAAATTGCCTTTTATCGTATATTCATACATTTTTTCTTCGTTTACTGCAATTTCTTTACAAGGTTCAGCAACACCTGGTGAATAGATTAAACTTAATTCCTCTGAGCCTTTTACTGGAATTTTAATTCCGATATTAAGCTTTCCTGAATACTTCCTATGAAGTTCCAAGGCTTTTTCTTTCATATCCAATCTCTGTCACTCCCCTTTAAAAAATTGTGGTCACTCTGTTATTAAACTAGCTTTTTCTGGTTACCAATAATTATATTAGAGAAATATTTTCGGGCATCTGCAGTTAGAATATGAAGTTCAACCTTTTGCCCCATATTATTAGAGGAAGGTGCAAATTCTACGAATGCTCCGCTTAAGTTTTCACGAACACCTGCAATCTGGTATCCTTTTCCGATCAATTCATCTATTTTCTCTTTTTCTTCTAAAAATTCTATATAAGATGACATATTTTCATCCTCCAAATTAAAATATTTAAATGATAGCGCTTTCTTTTTCTGGTGCGCTTTCCAGTGTTTCAGCAGTATCAATCACCCAATCACGTCCAACTGTAATGCCTAAATACTTCTCATCACTTGGATCTTCCAGTTCAGCCTGTTTATATATATTAAACCACCAATATTTTGCTAAAATATAATAGCTAGTGGCAGAGAGGACAAATCCCACTACAAATGAATAGTTGGAGAAGATAACAGCACCAGTTCCTCCAATTGCCCAAGAAATAAAGCCTGCCCAATTTAATCCCGCATGGTAACGATATTGGCCATCCTGTTCATATAAGTCCTTTACATTCACTCGGCGTTTTCGGATTAAATAATAATCTGTAAAAAGAATTCCAACAAGACCTGCCAGCACTCCGCCAATGATTAATAGGAAGGGTATTAAAGTATCAAAAAGGTTCCATGGCTGCGACACCATTCCAATTATTCCAGCTATGATAACTCCAGCATAAAATGGCACTTTAGGTCCGCCAATATTGGAGAATATCGTACCAGCTGGAACCAAGTTGCATGCTGTGTTTGTAGACCATTGGGCAAGAACGATCATTAGGAGTAAGACCCCTAGTATTAACCCCCCAGCAGATTCTTGAAGAGCGACAATTGGGTCATAATTACCAACAGCAATATATGCAACACCACCAATTGCAACTACAAAGGTTTGAGTTAAAGGCAGCGCTATAACACTCCCAACTAAAGCCCCCTTATTCCGCTTAAACCATCTCCGCTCATACTTTGGTGCTTTAATAAAGCGGGATAGCGAGGAGATATCTGCACTTAAAGTCGACCAGTAACCCATATTCCCAAATACAATAGTTAAAAAAGCCGTAAATAAAGCTACTCCAGACACAGGATTCTCAATCCATGTCCAAACATCTTTATTTGCTGCACTTGCCTGACCTGATAATGTGTAATACATCCATATAGAAATTAAGACAATTGTAGGGGCAGCTAAGTCGGCAAATTTCTCTATAGATTTAATCCCGATTGACGTGTTAATGATTTGTGCTACTACAAAAATAAAGAAACAAATAAACCAGTTATCAAAGCCAGTCCATATATTTAATATTCCATTAATTGCCGCGGCACCAAAATAAGAATTGATTCCAAACCAGATAGAAGCTGCCACCCCACGCAGGAGAGATGGGAGATGTGTCCCAAATGTCCCAAAAGGAGCTCTCAAATAAACCGGGAATGATATTCCATGCTCAATTCCTATATCTGCTATTAAAGTAATTAAAAAACCAATCGCAAGACACCCAATAAATGAAGCAAATAATACCCATGGCAGTGGCATTACTTGTACACCCGCCCCACCAAGAGCAAATGCTGCTAACACTACAGCCATTCCTACCCACATCATTGAAAATCCAAGTGTACCAATGTTTCTTTCACTATGGGGGATAGGTAGCAGATCAGGAGATTTCAAATAATTATTGTTTTTTTTCATTCCATTTCTCCTTTTCTCAAAATTATTTTACATGTAGGAATAGGTTGTGATGGAAAATAAGAGGAAGGAATAGTCCTTCCTCGATGATAAAATGGTGTTTCTCACTAAGCCTAGGGGCTGCTATTAATTTATAAATATAGTATTTTATTGAAAGACTTTTTCTGTTGCCTTAGTGTTGCTCCCGAACCGCTTTCTCTTTAGATACTTACCTGTTCCTGGTTTGCCGACAAATTGTTTTTCCCTAATAACAAATTCTCCGCGTGATAAAACCGAAATTGGTTCTCCTGTAATTTTCATTCCTTCAAATGCGCTGTAGTCAACATTCATATGGTGGGTTTCTGCGGATATCGTTCTCTCAGCATTTGGATCAAAGATGACAATGTCTGCATCGCTCCCAACAGCAATTGTTCCTTTTTGAGGGAATAACCCAAACAGCTTGGCAATTCGTGTAGAAACAATATCAACAAATTGATTGATGGAAATACGTCCTTTTTCCACGCCTTCCGAATAGAAAAGGCTGAAACGGTCTTCGATAATTGGTCCTCCATTTGGAATCTTTGTAAAATCCCCTCTGCCCAATTCTTTTTGGCCATTAAAATTGAATGAACATTGGTCAGAACCAAGTGTCTGCAATTGACCGTTTTTCAAGGCATTCCATAATACTTCCTGGTTCCATTTTTCACGAAGAGGAGGAGACCATACGTACTTGGCGCCTTCAAAGTTTGGTTTTTCTAAATAGGACTGATCTAGTACAAGGTACTGCGGGCACGTTTCCCCCCATACTTGATATCCTTTTTGACGGGCTTCCGCAATTTTCTCTACTGCAGCTGCGCATGATACGTGAACCACATAAACTTGCGAATCAGCAAGCCCCGTTAATTGTGCAGCCCTTCCCGTAGCTTCCCCTTCCACTTCCGGTGGTCTTGTTAATGCATGATAGATAGGATCTGTATTGCCCTCTTTCAATGCCTTATCAACCAAGTAGTCAATGACATCCCCATTCTCAGCGTGAACCATGACAAGTGCGCCATGTTCCTTTGCCGTTAACAGTGTGCGAAACAAGGTTCCATCGTCAGCCTGAAATACATTTTTATAAGCCATAAATACTTTAAATGAAGTAATCCCATCTTCCTCGATGATTTTAGGGATTTCATTTAGCACATTTTCGTTAACCTCACTGATCATAAGATGAAAACCATAGTCAATTACGGCCTTATCTTTTGACTTTTCATGCCAGGTTTGAATCGAATTTTTTAATGGTACGCCTTTATCTGTTAAACAAAAGTCAATAACGGTTGTTGTTCCCCCATATGCAGCTGCAATGGTACCTGTTTCAAAATCATCGGATGTGACAGATCCTCCAAAAGGCATATCTAAATGCGTATGAGGATCAATGCCTCCAGGGAATAAATAAGCACCTTTTGCATCAATGATTTCATCTACATTTTCCTTTAAATTTCTGCCTATAGCTGCGATTATTCCATCTTCGATTAGGACATCAGCTTCATATTGATCGGTTGCAGTGACCACTGTTCCATTTTTTATTAATTTTTTCATCAGATATTCCTCCTTTTTTTCTACGAGCGTGATGGCAAAAGAGTCCATTCTGATTTAAGAATTGCAGACTGGAAGCTTGATAGCTTTTTGGCGTTCATTCCAAGTCATCGGTTCACCGTTCGGAATTTCAATCATGTCAATTGCACCATCCACAGGACAAACAATTGAACATAAGTTACAGCCTACACAATCTTCTTCACGGACTTCAAGATAGGAATTTCCGTTTTCTGAAGTAAGCATGTCAATACATTGATGGGATGTATCCTCACAAGCGATATGACACTTGTTACAGTTAATACAAACATCATTGTTAATACGAGCAATCACTTTATAATTCAAATCCAGGTTGCCCCAGTTAGAATAATTCCCAACTGATTTACCAATAATCCCATCAAGGTTAGCGATACCTTTGCCATCAAGATAGTTATTTAATCCATCAATCATGTCTTCAACAATGCTGAAACCATGATGCATAGCTGCTGTACATACCTGAATGCTTCCTGCACCCATTAGCATAAATTCAACTGCGTCCTTCCAGGTCGACACCCCTCCCATTCCTGAAATCGGCACATTAATCTCAGGATGGCGCGCACATTCTGCCACCATATTTAAAGCAATCGGTTTAACGGCAGGGCCACAATAACCGCCATGTGCCCCTTTTCCTGCGACGTTAGGGAAGGTCTTCCAAGAATCAAGATCTACTCCTGCTAAACTATTAATCGTATTAATCATACTAATCGCATCTGCCCCGCCAAGGACGGCTGCATAGGCTGTCGCAGTAATATCAGTAATATTAGGTGTTAACTTTACGATTACTGGCACTTCAGCAACTTCCTTTGCCCAATACGTTTGTTTCTCAACTAATTCAGGCACCTGGCCAGATGCTGCTCCCATACCGCGCTCTGCCATCCCATGCGGACAGCCAAAGTTTAATTCGAAACCATCCACTCCGACATCCTGCACTTTTTTTACAATTTCATGCCAGGCTTCCTGCCTAGGCTCAACCATTATTGAAGCGATAACTGCATGATTAGGAAATCTCTTTTTTGTCTCATAAATCTCTTTCAAATTTACTTCAAGCGGGCGGTCTGTAATTAACTCAATATTATTGAACCCGGCAACACGCTGTCCGTTAAAATGGGTTCCTGCGAAACGAGACGATACATTCAAGATTGGATCCCCTAATGTTTTCCAAACCGCTCCCCCCCAGCCTGCTTCAAATGCTCTTTGCACTTGATAGCCAGAGTTTGTTGGCGGAGCAGAAGCCAACCAAAAAGGATTCGGTGCTTTAATGCCGGCAAAGTTGACACGTAAGTCTGCCATTTGAATTCCTCCTGCCTAAAATAAGTTTCAATTATACGGTTTCCATTGTCATTTTATTGGTAATTAAGTTTTTATTAATTGAGTGGGCTGTCAGTTTGCCTTGTTGTGCCGCAGTAACAACCATCGCTTCTCCTTGCCCATCACCAAAAATGACATCACCTGCTGCGTATACTTTTGGATTCGATGTTTGATGGGTATTAATATCAATCTTTACGATGCCTCTATTATGTTCTAATCCTAACTCTTCAATAAGGTTGACATAACGAGTTTGTCCAATTGCTTTAATGATTCCGTCCACTTCCATACTAAATTCAGATCCTACTACCGGGACTGGGCGACGACGTCCTGAATCATCGGGCTCTCCGAGTTCCATTTTTACGCACACCAAGGCTTTTACTTTACCGCTGTCATCTTTAATAATTTTTGTAGGTTGTGTTAGCCATCTGAACTCCACTCCATCTTGTTTGGCAAATTCATATTCGAATTCGTAAGCGGTCATTTCGGCCTCTGTCCGACGATAGACCATTTTAACATCGCCTGCTCCTAAGCGAACAGAACAAGTAGCAGCGTCAATAGCCGTATTCCCAGCTCCAATTATTACAATTTTCTTCCCAATAAATTGCTGGTCAAATGGTGGTGTTTTTGTGTTTTCTACAAAATCTATCGCATCATATACACCTTCTGCATCTTCACCTTGAATACCTAGCATTGGAACCTTTGACATACCAATCGCTAAAACAACAGCGTCATAGTTATTGACAATTTCCTCTACCTGGATGTCCCTGCCTACCTTTGTATTTGTACGGATTACTACCCCTAATTTCTCGACTTGTTCTACTTCCCAAAGCGATACTTCCTGAGGCAATCGGAATGAGACAATACCGTATGTATCCAGTCCGCCCGCTTTTTCCTTCGCTTCAAAAATTGTCACTTGGTATCCAAGACGAGCCAGTTCACGTGCAGTAGATAACCCTGCAGGGCCACCGCCAATAATGGCAACAGTTTGCCCGTTGGCTTCACCTGCCTGGAACAACTGCTCGTTATTTTGAATAGCCCAGTTGGTGGCATGACGCTGCAAATTTCCAATCATGATTGGAAGAGAAGCATCGTTCAGCACACAGGCGCCTTCACATAATTCTTCTGTCGGGCACACATGTGCGCAGCTGGCGCCGACCGGGTTCGCTTCCATGATAACTTTTGCAGAACCTTTCAAGTTGCCGGAAGCAATTTTCTTAATGAAAGATGGAATGTTAATGCCTGTCGGACAAGCTTTGATACACGGTGCGTCATAACAATAAAGACAGCGATTGGATTCATCAGCAGCTTCCTTTGTTGTTAAAGCTGGCTCAAGTTCACTAAAATTCACTCTTAAATCATCTAATGAAATCTTTTTATTCTTTACTCGGTTTAAATGCATACTTATCCCCTCCTCACTTATTTCCGTGCGGCTTTATATACACGGTTTTATACTCCGTATAGAAATCTATAGCTGTACTTCCCACTTCCCTAAATCCGCCAATCCCTGTTCCTTTGATTCCTCCAAATGGAAAATGGGGTTCACTATAAGTTGAAGGCATATTTACATGTGTAAATCCTGCTTCAATGCCGTTAACAAACTTCATTGCTTTTTCCAGATTATTTGTATAAATAGTAGAAGATAGGCCGTATTCGATATTATTAGCCCATTCCATCGCCTGTTCATAATCATCTGCTTCCATCACACTAAGAACCGGTCCAAATATTTCTTCCTGAGCAATCGTCATGTCTGGAGTGATTTTCCGGAAAACAGTCGGAGCTACGAAATAACCAAGGGCATGCTCGCCTTCTGTTAAGCGTTCGCCGCCGGTAACTAAAACCCCGTTTTCATTTTTGGCAATGTCGATATACTCTAAAATACTTTCCATGGAACCTTGGTCAATAACTGGCCCCATCTGTGTACCTTCTTTAATCGGATTGCCAACGTTCAAGCTCTCTACTTTCTTTTTAAGAAGTGCGATAAATTCTTCTGCAACGGCCTTTAGAACAATAATCCGGCTTGTTGCCGTACATCTCTGTCCACTCTCTCCAAAGCCGCCGGCAATCGCATGATCGGTGGCAAGTTCCAAATCTGCATCTTCTAAAACGACAAAAGGATTTTTCCCTCCCATTTCTGCCTGGAAGCGCGCTCCCCGTTTTGCAATAAGCTGATTAATCGCTAGGCCTACACCGTTAGAACCAGTAAAGGAGATGGCTTTAATATCGGGATGATTGGCAATGGCATTTCCTACCACCGATCCAGGCCCTGTAACAAAGTTAAGGACACCTGACGGCAAGCCTGTTTCCCGATACGCTTCCACCAGCCATAAACTCACTAATGGCGTTTGGCTTGAAGGTTTAAATAGGACAGTGCATCCGCATGTGAGGGCGGTAGCTATTTTCCAGGATGCAATACCCAGCGGAACATTCCATGGGGTAATAATCCCTACCACACCAATAGCCTCCCGCTTCGTATAGCCAATTACTTCTTTGTCCCAAGAGGGAATCGTTTCTCCTGTTAAACGTTCAGCTTCACCAGCCAGGTACCTCATTACCCTTATAGTTCGTATAACTTCTGCTTTTGCATCAGCATACGATTTGCCTACTTCTAAGATTAATTGTTTAATAAACTCTTCCGACCGTTCTTCAATATACGTAGCTGCACGCAAAATATATTGCCCGCGTTCAGGAGCCGCTTCATTTCGCCACTTTTTTAATGCCTTTTTAGCTTCTCCGACGGCCTCTAATACATCTTCCTCACTTGACTGTTGGCAAATGCCCAGTTCTATTCTTGTATCTGCCGGATTAGTCACTAAAAATGTCTTGCCAGTTGAAGATGTTGTCCAGTTTTCGCCAATGAGGTTTTTAAAAACCTTCGTCTTTTCTGAAACTTTCATTTACTGTGTCCCCCTCCAATGCTTACGGTTTCTCAATCATTGATTATCCTTTAAATCCCTTAGTTGATTATTCTTAATATTCTTAAAATAATCATATGATATCAATAACTTATTGTCAATCATAATGATTGCATTATTATTATATTTTTTAATAAAATCAAAAAAATAAATATTTAAAAATGATATCTGTTAATATTTAATATATCCATAAGGTTCTTTTCACTAAATTAATTGTTTTTTACCTATAAATTATTCATGAATTTATTTTTTTAAATTAATTTATTGTAAAATGAAGATATGTTTATTTTTCCGATATAAATATTAGGGGAAGAAGTGAAAAAGGTTGAAAAGGAATGAGTTAGAAGCCAACATTAAATTAATTGACGAGAAAGTGAAAGCTTACCAGCAAGACCTGCAAAAACTACGAGAGCAGCTAGACGCTTTAGATGAACAAGAAAAAGAACGTGAAAAGTTTGTTTCCTCAAAAGAACTTGTCAATTTAATTTACAAGAAAGTCGGCAAGAACATTAACATGTCCACTATAAAAAGATGGGCGGATGAAGGTTATTTAGGGGAAGTCATTGATGAGAAAGAAAGGTTTTGGGCTCTACATTCCAAACAAGGAAAGAAACGGTTTTTATATCCTAAAGTTCATGCATTGACTTTTTTATATGAAAAAGGATTTTTACTGCCTGAATTTGAAGTACTTGACCGCGTGCTGGTAACTAATCCTGAATTTGATCATACAATTGGAATTGTTATTAACTGCGATTTAAATAAGGGTGAATTTCTCTATAACCTTCAAATTGAAGGGACTTATGAAATAATTAAAGATATAAAAGAGAGAGAATTAACACTAGTAACCGGGGATGTGAATAAATAGTGAAAGCAAAAATCAGGCTTAAAAACACCATATCAAACCAGGAAATTGCAAGAAAAATGAGAGAAGCCAATCGAGAAGCCAATAATCTCATCGATATTTCCTTTAAGGAAGATCTTTCAGAAATATTTTTTGAGGGAGAACGAATATTAATTCCAGAAAAGGCCTGGTTTGATGAGGATATGCTTGTTAAAGGTCAAGCAAAAGAAAAAGATAGCGCTATTGAAATCTTACCTCAGGATATAGGCAAAACGATCAATCTTCATTTAGATGCAGAATTAGTAGCTGAATTGAACGAAATTAAAAATCATATTATGAGCAAAACGCAACATGATATCATTCTGGATCTATTTAAAAAAGGGCTCGATCAATACAATAAAGAGAATAAGTAACAGAACAAGCCCTTCTTTTAAGGGCAAAAAAAACCAGTACTGCATGAGGAGGCCACTGAAACAAACAATCTCTGTTGCTTGAAGTTAAAACTCTCTGTTTTTTACTTAGACTACACAAATTGATCATCGCATTTTTTCACTTAAACAAATTTTAGTCATTGACATAAAGAACTACATAGGGGGATTATGTACATTGATTAACACTAAAACAGAACATACGTTTCTTTTTATCTAGAAGTTTGAAAAGAAAAATGATAAACTAAAGTTAACAACTACATAAGCAGGGTGGGCGGTTAGCCACTTCCCTTGAAGGGAGGTGGCAAAGATGACGACATACGAAGCAATAACTATTGCACTGTATTCAACCTAGTTTTGATAGGTGTTTTAACTATTGTATTTATGTTAAGACAAAAGGCAGTACACAGAGAGTAATAAGGAATTCACACCTAATTCACCTAGTCTTCATGAGCAGTTTACCCAGGATAAAATCCATATGATTAAGGAAATGCTTAAATCATAGTAATAATATTTTATGAATTAGAAAATAATAGTGTTTAGGAAAGGAGGGATTGCGAATGTCTGTAAAAAAGTGGGTAACAGGATTGGTCGTTGTGCTTGCAATGGTTGTGGTTGTGACAACTCTAGGCTCACTCGGCGTATTTGCTGAATCCGGTGTTGTAACTCAGCCTATGGAGACGGTGAAATCGATTGAGGTCGAGTTGAACGATGATTATTTTAATCCGAAAATCATCACTATTCCGAATGGAACAACCACAACGTTGATATTGAAAAACAAAGGTAAGAAAGAGCACACCTTCACAGTGGAAAAGCTCGGAATTGACGCCGAGGTCCAGCCAGGAAAAGAAAAAAACATTACCGTGAAACCGAAACAGCCCGGTACATATGAACTGATATGTCGGTACCATTTCCAGGAAGGAATGGTTGGAAAAGTAATAGTCAAATAAAAAGCAGGGCCAATAAGGCCTTACCTTTTTAATAGGCAAAGGAAATTTACTTATTATTACCCAGACATCATCATAACAGCTAACTTTCCTCCACTAACGGATGTCTCTCATTAGTATTATCGGTTAAGTTTTAGAGAGATTTTTTATTAAGCTTATTTTTCATTACACAGGATATTGATGTTTGGATTATTAATAATAGTTCCACCTCTAATAAATGGTAAATATAATGTATGGTAACGTATAAACCATTTAGAATGAGGTGGAAAGGTGTATTTTTTTAAACCTATTTCTGATGAGGTTCGTTTATCTCAAATAATATTCAATAAACATAAAAAAACGATGAAGCTCATTTTAGGGTCTATTTTTGCCTGTTGGAGTAAATATTGATCACGATCACTATATTTAGAAACAAACGAATCCATGATTCTTCTCGCTAATGGTTATACTTCATCAAGGATTTGTTGATTTCTTATTGTTGTGTCTTCTATATATGATTTTCACTAAATTATCTGCTTGGATCAATACTGGTCACTTCCTTAAATGTTCTAAATGAATATGAAAATAGTCCCTATTACTATTTTAATACATTATCTATGTTTTTTTAACAAATCCTGAGCATTTTTGTAAAAATCACCAAATTTCTATTGAATGGCATGTCAGCAGAACCTTCAATCACTAAACCCCCAGCACTATACGATCCTGAACGACCTATCTGTACTCCTTTCTTATGAAAAGAATCAATTTGATCATATTGTTTTTAAGTTTCATTAAGAAAATGAGTTACAAATGCTGATATGAGCAATGAAACATGTAAATTATGCCTCTTAAATCTAGACAACCTACTAAACAAAACAGGAACGTACGTTTCTATTTATCTAGTAGTTTGAAAAGAGAAATGATAAACTAAAGATAACAACTACATAAGCAGGGTGGGCGGTTAGCCACTTCCCTTGAGGGGAGGTGGAAAGATGACGACATATCTATTGCACTGTATTCAAACCTAGTTTTGATAGGTGCTTTAACTATTGTAGTTATGTTAGGTCAAAACAAAAAGAAGTAACCGCCCCTCCTCACCAAGGTGTATGGGTAGTTACTTCTTTTTTGTAAATACTTATTGAATCGGTTAGCCGCTCACTTTGCGGCATGTAGTTGCCAGATCAGATGTTGCCTAAACATCTGATCTCTTTTTATTCTTATCTAAATTATAATAAAATTATACCAATTCATCAAGGAACTATCCAGTTTTTCAGAGGAAAGGGAATTTAACATTTATTAAATTTATAGATGGTTCCTCTTGAGCTACATAATAGTTCTCGGTATTAACGATTTTTTGATAATCTAGGAGGAGCGTTTGTGATTAGAACTAAAAAGCATCTAGCACAAGATCTAACTCCCTACTCCTTCACCCTCAGCTTTCCATCTTGCAACTTCCTCTCGAACCTTTGGCGCTTTTCCTAACAACTCGGTCGCTTTCATCACATCCTCATGAGGCATCGTGCCAATTGGTACATGCAGCACAAAGCGTGTGATGCCACGTTCTTTCGAATGTGAATAATTTTTTCTGCTACCGTATTTGAATCGCCTACGTACATCATCACATAAAAGTGTCGAAGTTAAGTATGAACGAGAAAAACATCAATTCAAGAAAAAAATTAACCGTTCGCAAAAGTGTACTTTTACGAACGGTTCCTCTTTTCTTATGAAATGACTCGTACAAAATATGTAGAAAAAGTACGTTTCTTTTTATTACTCTCTCAAATTACCAATTTCAAGTGTTTGAATAGTCCGAAAATGGTTAGGATAATAGAAAAAAGGTCAAGGAGTTGATTTCTTATGGAAAAGAATTTGTTTAATTCACCACAACCTGAGGTAAATATCATGGATTCTCTATTTGCTGAAATGGTGTTTGACAAAGCTCTGCTTGATTTCCGAAAAAAGAAAATTCAAAAGAAAATCGACCAGTCCTTACTAGACAGAAACAAAAGAGAATTCCTACGATTAATCAAGGAATTAAAGAACATTTCTTAATTGTTGTATGTTTATCGGTAAAGTTTAAAGATTAAAAAAAATAACCTTAATATAATTGAAAATTATAGGAAGAAAGGAAGCCCAATCTTATTCTTTAAGACATAGATTACTCTATTTACCGATTTATAATTATGGCTCGCTTCCTTCAGATTCCACATCACCATGGACACCCTTGCGTTAAGCTAACTGTTACTTCTGCCTTCACAGATTCGGACCTCGCACCCTATAAATCCCACCCATGCCGGGCGCACATTCAAATAAACCGCAGATAGGTATCTACGGTTTATGTCTTACTTGCTTACTTTCTTTATTCCTGTAGTTTGTTGTATTCTTCCTTAATCTTTTTACCGTCTTATCCAACTGTTCTACCCAATGGCGATTTGCTGTTTTAAAAACAACTTTACCTTCTTGGTCAATAATTCCGTATCCTCTAAAAGCAACATCACCATTTTTCAATCCTATATGAACAATCAACTCTAGTGTTCGAATCGGAGACGAATGGCAAATGCAAACTTTCACCAAATTTTTTTCTAACTTATTGCTTTTTATAGTATTTAAATCACAAAAAGTGATGATAAATCTTATTATTTATAAGTTGCCAAACGAACTTAAACTTATTTACCTGATTCGAGCCATCCACTTTAGTGCTTCCGCCGCAAGACCGTCCCAATTACTTTCTTCAATAAAGTCCTTACGTATTAAAGCTCCTCCGGCACCGACTGCTGTTGCACCTGCATCCAAGTAATCCTTCGCAGTATCCATAGTTATTCCACCAGTGCTCATTATAGGAATATGACTTAGTGGACCTTTTACATCTTTTATAAAGTTTGGACCAAGAACGGACGCAGGAAATAGTTTAATCATGGGAGCCCCTAGGTTAAACGCACGTAACATTTCACTCGGGGTGAATACACCAGGAATTGCAGGAATGCCTCGTTCAGATGAATAACGAATTACGTCCTCATCTAGGACTGGTGCTACAATAAATTGTGCACCTGCGTCAATAGCAAGTCTGCAGTCTTCGACGTCTAACACTGTGCCAGCTCCGACAATTAATTGACCACCGAATAATGACACCGATTCACGGATAATGTCTTCGGCACGATCCGTTTCCATCGTAATTTCTACAGCATGTATACCACCATTTAATAATGCTTGCACAATTGCTGAACTTTTATCATATGGTATTTTTCGTAGTACCGGAATAATCGGGTTTTGCTTAAGTTTGTCAATTATCATGATGAGTCCATTCCTTTCAAATATTTTCGATGAACAAGCTGTTTCAGCTTTCACCTACTATTTATTAATAGTACAACTACCACTTACCGCTCAATCATTTCCCGTGACCCTAAAAAGACTTCGACCTCTTCTAAATATGGTAGTCCTTCATTGTCACCATTAACTTGAACAACCATTGCTCCTATCGCATTGGCAAACTCAAGTGTTTGTTGAATCGGCCATCCTTGAATAGTTCCGTAGAGAAAGCCTGCGTCAAACCCATCACCCGCGCCAACTGTATCGACCACCTTGGCAACATGTGTTCCTGGTACATGGACCCATTCATTGTTGATAAGTGAATAGCAACCTTTAGCACCATCTTTTACAATTACTTGCTCAAATGAATAGAGCTTGATCGCTTCAATCAACTCCTGATCATTAGAAGTTTCAAAGATAAGCTCTAGCTCTTCCCGACCAACTAGTAAATAATCAACAAACTGTAAATAGGAACGAATTGTGATTCTCGCTTGTTCTTTCGACCAAAGACGCAGCCGGATATTCGGATCCAACGAAATTTTTACCCCATGTTCTTTTGCTATTTGCAGTGCTCGTAAAATGACAGCACGATTGTTCTCTTGAATAGCTGGGAATACACCAGTTACATGTAATATTTTCGCATTACGAATATACTCTTCCGGCAACAATTCTGGTGTTAATGTTTCTGTTGGTGATTTGGTACGGTAGTAGAAAGTGCGACCAGATCCTGATTCCTGAACCTCTTTAAAGTTCAGAGAAGTTGCATATCCTTCTACCAATTTCACTTTAGAAACGTCAATACCTTCTCCTCGTATAGTGTTTATAATATGACGGCCGAACTCGTCTTTTCCTAGACGACTGATCCATCCGGCTTTTAAACCTAACCTAGCACAGCCTAATATTACATTTAATTCTGCACCACCGATCTTTCGTTCAAACTGATGCACAAAACGAAGCGGGCCTTTTGTCTGGGGATCAAACGTTATCATGCCATCCCCGATTGTAATAATATCCATAACGTTCTTCTTCCTCTCAGCTCTCGAAATAAGGTAAGTATGTCAGATTCCAAGTACTTATTATCATTGCCTAGCAATCTATTTATTAGGTAAATAGTACACAAATTACGGAAGTTTTATCTCCCCATCCATCCACCGTCAACAACCAAGACGTGACCACTGACATAATCAGATGCTTTTGATGCTAGAAACACTGCTGCTCCTACAAGGTCATCCGACTCACCCCATCGGCCAGCTGGAATCCGATCTAAAATTGTTTCATTACGATTCTTGTCGTTGCGTATGGCTTCTGTATTATTGGTCTCAATATAACCAGGTGCAATTGCATTTACTTGCACACCTTGCCCAGCCCACTCATTAGCTAAGGCTTTCGTTAATCCTGCTACCGCATGTTTACTCGCAGTGTATGCTGGAACAAACAATCCTCCCTGGAATGAAAGTAGCGACGCAATGTTGACTATTTTTCCGAAGCCTCTTTCAACCATTCCTCTACCAATTTCTTGTGACAATACAAAAACAGAATTAATATTTACATCCATCACACGGAGCCACTCTTGTTCTTTATAGTCGACTGCTGGTTCACGATGGATGACACCCGCATTGTTTACCAGAATATCAATTGAATGCTTTTCCAGAACGGGCTTTAGTTGTTCACGAATAGAAGATACATCGCTCAAGTCTATTAAAATAGTTTCATAGGTACCACCGATATCATCAATTTTCGCTTTCGTTTCACCTAGATTATCACGATGCCCTAGCAATAATACGTGTGCTCCAGCTGCTGCTAAACCAACTGAAATTGCCTGCCCTATCCCCGTTCTTGCCCCAGTAACCAAGGCCGTTTTCCCTTTTAATGAAAAGAAATCCATATTGAATGCCATAAAAAAACCTCCTTTGAAATCATCATGCTTGGATGGAATGTTGTTTTTCTTTACGTTTCATCCATAATTCTTCCACGGCTCCTGACCCTAGGAGCACGCTTGAAACAATAAGAACCAATCCGATCAAATGTACAATGGTTACTTCTTCTCCAAGCATTACAACCGAACCCAACAGTGCGAATAAAGTATTTAAATTTATAAAAATTGCTGACTTAGCAGGACCAACTTTCCCAACGGCAAAGTTATATAGCATATGACCGATAGCAGTGGCGAACATCCCAGAGGTGAAAAATGCAATCCAGAACATCGGAGTAACAGATTGAAACGCCCTCAGTTCTTTCGGTTCTTGGATTATACTTATCACGAACAAAAACAATGACCCAATTAAGAACATATAGCCCGTTAATAAACGTGGATCCAAGGTTTTCGACGCTTTACTAATTACAAGGAAACTAAGAACTTGCACAATTACTGATATAAAAACAAATAGATCACCAAGGGAAATCATAGTTGCGCTACCACTTCCAGCAATGACGGTAAGAGTCACACCCGCCAATCCGAAAATAAACCCTAACCACTGCATAACTGATGGAATCATACGAAGTAATAGTGATCCAAAAATTGCAGTCAACATTGGCCCCGTTCCAAGTATAAGACCTGCATTTGAGCCAGTGGTCATTGTTAAGCCAACCGATATGAAATAGTGATGAATTACTACGTTTAACATTGCTCCAGCTATGATATATCCCCATTCCTTACGGTTTGGTTTCCTTACCAATCCCATGAAATGCAATATAGCAAATACCATCACAGCTGCAATAAAAATTCGCATTGAGGTCATCGTAACTGGCCCTACTTGTGTGGTTAAATATTTTACGGCAGGTAAATTCAGTCCCCATACAAACATTACAGCAATCAAAATCAGGTAAATCTTGACATGATTCACTAATGTCACGCCTTCTTTCCAAGCCTTTCACCTTTAGATGTCAAAAAAACTTGGCTTATCTACCTAACCAGCCACCGTCTATAGCAATCGTATGTCCATGGACATAGTCAGATGCGTTTGATGCTAGGAAAATCGCTGCCCCGCGCATATCCTCCGGTTTACCCCAGCGTCCCGCAGGAATACGGTCCAAAATTTGTGAATTTCGTGTTTTATCTTCTATTATTGCAGTATTCATATCCGTTGCCATATAACCCGGTGCGATGCAATTTACATTGATACCTAGCTTGGCCCATTCATTCGACAACGCCTTTGTAAATTGAATTACTGCCCCCTTACTCGCCGCATATGCTGGTACATTAAGTCCACCTTGAAATGATAACAATGATGCAATATTGATGATCTTTCCTTTTCCTTGTTTGATCATCTGTTTACCAACTTTCTGACAAAGGAAAAACACAGAATTAGCGTTTATATCCATAACAAAGTCCCAATCTTCTTTTGGAAACTCAACAGAAGGATGTCTTTTTTGAACACCAGCATTGTTCACTAGGATATCTATTCCACCCATCTCGCTAATGATTTGATCAACGAGGGTATCATAACCTTCGAAATCACGAAGATTGTAGTCAATACTGATTGCTTTAACATCTTCGTTTCGGATCTCCTCTAATACGTCCTCTCTAACATTACGTGCAATAACCACAATGTCTGCACCCGCACTGGCAAGTCCGATTGCCATATCCTTTCCAAGACCTCGGTTTCCACCTGTAACGACAGCAACTTTTCCGGTTAAATCAAACATCTGGTTCATTTCCATTCACTTCTTTCAATTAAATTGGTACATGACTTTCACTGCGTCTGTTTGACTAGTTAGTAAGTTAAAACCTTTTTTAGCATCCTCAGGAGACAGTATATGAGTTATGATTTTTTCAAAGTCTTTATCACTTTTAAGTAATTCTGCTGCGATTTCAAAATCTTTATCTGTGTATACACGAACAAAACGAATGGATAGCTCTTTAAACATTCCTTGAAGTAAGTTTACTTCTGCAGGCTTCTTGTATGCTGCTACAATTACTATGTTGCCTCTCACCTTAACAATATCTGTTACCTGCGAAACAACAGAAGGATGACCCGCGCAATCATAAACAAAATCAGCACCGGTACCATTGGTACGTGCTAAAATGGCTTCCTTCACATTTTCTGTAGTTGGGTTAACTATTCCGAATCCGAGTTCCTCCGCTTTTTTCAAACGTAACTCATTCGTTTCTACAACCGTGACATGAACAGCGCCGTAATTTCTTAAAGTAAGTGCAACACATAAACCGATTGTTCCAGCTCCGAACACTACAACATGATCACCAGGCATGTAGCCGCCTTGTCTCGCTGCATGTACAGCAACAGCAACTGGTTCTGTCAATGCACCTGCCTCTAACGAAATGCCATCTGGTAGTGGAATAACTCTATCCACTGGTACTTTTACAAACTCAGCCATTCCACCATCACAATCTATACCAATTAATTTTAATGTTTCACAAACATGGCTTTGTCCGGTAGAACAAGGAATACAGGTCCCACAAGTTAACAGAGGATTTACGGTAACAGGAGTCCCCTCAATAAAGGTCGGGTGACCACTAACGATTGTTCCTGAAAATTCATGTCCCATAATGAGTGGAGCAGTTGCACGGGGATGGACACCGGCATAAATGTTTAAGTCAGTTCCACATATCCCAACATAGGATGTCTTAATAAGCGCCCACCCTTCCGTTACTTTTGGCAGTTCTTTGTTTTGAAAAGAAACAGTTTGAGGACCTTCGTATACAATTGCTTTCATAGTGGACACTCCTTAATAATTTCTTTTCTATTTAAAGCGGGTACAGTTTCGCTTCCACGTCACTTGTACCCGATCCCCTTTTTCATTATTATCTATAGATTACTACCATCATTTAGCTATAAGCCAAATAATTCTGGGATGAACAATGACAGTTGTGGAATATAAGTCACCAACAATAGCACAAGAATGGTGACAGCAAAGAATGGTAACAACGGTTTAACTACATTTTCAATCTTTAAATTCGCCACTTTTGCCCCTACAAATAATACAGGACCAACTGGCGGTGTTATAGTTCCGATACTAAGGTTAAAAACAATCATAATTCCGAAATGAACCGGATCAATGCCAAAGCTTAGCGCAATTGGTAAAAAGATTGGTGTGAAAATTAATACTGCCGGCGTTGGATCCATAAATGTCCCTACTATTAGCAAAACAATATTCATGATTAATAAAATCACGAACATATTATCCGAAAATCCAAGAAGTGCATCTGCTATAATGCCTGGTATATTAGTGAAGGCCATGACCCATGACATAATGGAAGAAACACCGATTAAAAAGATAACGATGGACGTTGTTTTCGTAGACTCCAACAAAATCCTCGGCAAATCTTTTATTTTAATAGTGCGGTAAATGAATGACAATAGTAATGAATAGACAACCGCAATTGCTGAACCTTCGGTAGCGGTAAAGACCCCTCCGATAATTCCCCCTATTACAATCACTATTAGCAACAAACTTGGGACGGCATCTAGAAATACAAGCAATCCTGTTTTAAAGCTGACTCCCTCATCACTTTTATAGCCATACCGTTTAGCCATAATAAATGCTACAACCATACAAGCAAGTCCCCATATAATTCCTGGTATGTAACCTCCCATAAACAAGGCTGCAATTGATGTACCACCACTGACGAGTGAGTATACAATTAAAGTATTACTTGGGGGAATGAGCATCCCTGTTGGAGCAGAAGCTATATTAACAGCTGCACTAAACTCACGTTTGTACCCTTCTTTTTCCTGAAGAGGCCCCATCGTCCCACCGACTGCAGCAGCAGCGGCAACAGCTGATCCACTAATGGAACCAAACATCATGTTCGCTACGATGTTTGTATGCGCGAGAGACCCTGGTAAACGACCACTTAGAACTTTCGCGCAGTTAACCAGCCTGATGGCAATTCCTCCGTTATTCATGATGACACCTGCTAAAATGAAGAATGGTATCGCCAGCAATGTGAACGAGCTCATTCCAGTAAACATTCGTTGTGCCGACGTCAGCAATCCATTATCCACATCTACTATTGCAAACATGGCAATTGCAGAGGCAACTCCGACACTAATACTGATCGGGGCGCCAATAATCAACAAGAACGCAACTCCAATGAATAGTATCAGTGCGGCCTGAACAGCAATATCCATATGATTTACTCCCTTCGTGCAAAATCTATAACTGTTCTAATGGTTTCTGCTTTGTCAAAATCAAATAAATATTAAAGAAGCAATAAAAGATGATACATATTCCACTGATTGGGAGTGCTGCATATAAATATCCTACTGGAATCTGCAATGCTGCGGATATCTGTGTCCAAGCCAGGCTGGTTGCATTGAAGCCTCCCTTAACAAGAACAAGAGCAGCAAACAAGATCACCACAATTTCAATAAACACTTCCACACCCAATTTCAATTTGGTAGGTAACTTATCTTTAATAAATTCAATTGCCATATGTCCATTTTCCCCAAATACATAAGCAGACCCGAACAGCACTAGCCAGACGAAGCAATATTTCGCCAGTTCTTCTGAAATAACACTCGGGTCGTTAAATACGAATCGAGTGATAACTTGCCATGTGACGAGTAGGACAAGGAAACCAAACAAGGCAATGCACAGAGCTCCTAGTACTTTGTCTAAGATATTTTTGATAACTTTCATACGATCACTCCATCAATTATTCTGCTGCTTTACGTACCTTTTCGTATAACGATTTTGCATTATCAGATGTTAATTTTTCTTCAATTAATGGCTGTACAGTATCTCGGAAAACCTTAGTGTCCACCTCATTAAACTTCGCACCAGCTTCTTTTGCTGACTTTTCCGCTGCTTCCACATCCTTGTCCCACATCTCAACTTCAATATCAATAGCAGCTGCTAACTCTTCCTTAAATATTTGTTGGTGTTCTTTTGACATGCCTTTAAGAATGTCTGTGTTAATGATCAAATAATCCGGAAACATTAAATGTTGTGTATAAGAATAGTACGGTGCAATTTCAACGTGTTTTAGGTTTGAATAAATCAGTTCGTTGTTTTCGCCACCATCAATTACGCCAGATTGGATTGCTGTATACACTTCCCCTTGACCCATTGGTGTACCAGTACCACCCATTAATCCCATCATCTTTATGTTTGTATCACTTTCGATAATATGGATTTTCATACCAGCCAAATCTTCCGGTGTTTTAACTGGTTTTTCCTTGTTATAAACATTTCGTACCCCACCATGGAACGCGCCTAAAACTGTCATTCCTTTGTCTTCAACAGACTTATATAAGTCACCTACAATTTCCGGGTCATTCAGGACTGACATTTGATGTTCTTTGGAATCAAAAACATATGGTAGATTGAAAACAACGAATTCTTCATTAAAGTTTTCCATTAAGCTTCCTGCAACGATGGACATTCCAATCGTTCCAGATTGAACGAGTTCAATGGTTTCACGCTGTGCACCAAGCAATTCATTAGGAAATATCTCAATTTTATATGCACCATTTGTGCGTTCTTCCAGTTTTTTTCCAAGAGCTTCCATAGCTTTGAATTGCGGATGATTTTCTGGTTGATTAAATGCCACTTTTAACAATTGTGCTTTTTTAGAATCACCTTCTGATGAATCTCCTCCGGAGGATTTAGAACCTCCGCATGCAGCAAGTAACATAAGTAGGAAAACGGTTACAACAATACCTAAAGACCTGAATGAATTTTTCAATTTCAATAACCCCCTATTAATTTCTTAATATATTAGATTTGATTGACCGGATAATTAATCTGCTCTCCATTCAAAAACCTTACTGCTTCTTCAGCAACCTTTCGTTTCAATTCCTGAGCTGCTTGTTCAGAATACCACCCCATATGAGGAGTACAAATGAAATGATCATGACGGAATAAACGTGAGTCGGCTCCTAATGGTTCGACTTCCGCTACATCCACGGCCGCCCCTGCAATCCAGTGTCCTTCTAGAGCTTGATCTAAAGCGGTTTCATTAATGATTCCTCCGCGTGAAACATTAATAAGATAAGCGGTTGGCTTCATTTTTTCCAGTTCTGCTTCATCAATTAAATTGCGTGCTGTATCAAGTGGGCAGTGAATGGAAACAACATCTGATTTTTCTAGTAATTCATCAAGCTCCACTAGTTCCATAAAATCAGGAACTTGTTTAGGGCTGTTACCACGGTACATCGGATCGTAGCCAATGACCTTACAGCCAAGTGCATGTACCTTTCTTGCAAACGAAGTTCCAATACGACCTACCCCAATTACTCCTACAGTTTGTTCGCTATGTCTGAAAACAGGAATACTTTTTTGGTAATCCCACACACCGTTACGAACAAGGTTGTTCATCAATGTTATTTTTCGAGTTAATGCAAGCATAAGGGCTAGCGCATGATCAGCTACCTCGTTTACCCCGTAATCAGGTACGTTGCAAACTTGCACACCGTATTTGGTTGCTGCAGCAAGATCAACATTATTCACTCCTACGCCGTACCGAACAACCAACTTCAAGTCCGGCAGATTCGCCATAACACCTTCTGTAATCGGAGCATATTGATTAATGAACACCTGAACACCTTTACCTTCCTCAATTAAATCTTGTTCTGTTTTGCATTGCTTTAGTTCGAAAGATACTGATGCATTGTTGAGTATATTAGTTTCAATTTCAATATTTTCGTGATCGCAATCCGTAACGAGAACTCTCTGATTTTCCAATGGTCTTCACCTTCTTAATTATGATAATTACATTCTATTCAAGGATTACTTTTTATCGTAAATCCTTCATCGCCACATGGTCCATGTCATCAAAATCTTGATTCTCTCCGCACATACCCCAAATAAAGGTATAGTTACGCGAACCTATTCCAGAATGGATTGACCAACTTGGCGACAATACAGCTTGTTCATTACTCATTAAAATGTGACGAGTCTCTTGTGGCTGTCCCATCAAGTGAAATACCCGTGTATCTCCTTCCATTTCGAAGTAGAAGTAGACTTCCATTCGTCGTTCATGGGTGTGACACGGCATGGTATTCCAACCACTTCCATCCTCTAGCACTGTCATTCCCATACTTAACTGACAAGATTCAAGTACATCAGGATGAATAAATTGATAGATTGTCCGTTTATTCATGGCAGCATCTTCACCTAGTGGACGTGCAATCGCATTTTCTAAATTGACTTTGACTGTCGGATATCTTTTGTGTGCTGGGCAAGAATTCAAGTAAAACTTAGCAGGTTTCGACGAATCGTTTGACTCAAATAACACTTCCTTCGTACCGCGGCCTATGTAAATACCTTCCTTATTGTTAATCTCGTAAACTTCTCCATCGAGATTAATTTTTCCATCTCCCCCAACGTTGATTACTCCCAACTCACGACGCTCTAAGAAATAGGATGCAGCTAATTCTTTTCCAATATCTAACGTAAGCGCTTCCTCAACAGGCATGGCACCACCATAAATAATACGGTCTACATGACTGTATGAGAGTTCAATACTATCTTTAGCAAAAATTTTTTCCATTAAGAATTCTTCTCGCAGTTTCTCGGTAGTGTAATGTTTAACATCTTCTGGATGATGAGCATAAAGAACTTTCATATTCATAACACTCCTCTTTTTAGATTTTTTATAACTTTTCGGTTTGGAAGAACGATACTCTTCTTAAGAGCCATTGATTACGCTTTCAAAAGTGAACATGATAGCCCTTAAAAAAATAGGTGTGCTGAAATAACTTGCATTTATTTCGTGTTCCACACAGTGGAACTGCATTCCATAATCTAATTATACATGTTTTCTGAACTTTTTCAATATAAAGATAAATTTATTTTCCATCATGATGGTAGCTTCTTTTGACCTTGTTTTTCCTATATACAAAGCAGGTTGATTCTAATATGATAAAATGGAACGGCATTTCAAAATTTTAATAGTATTTCTACTAGTGACTCTTTTTTATAAAAAAATTCTATTTACACTTAGAAATGAGGGAATTTATGTCAAATGTTCAATCTTTAGAACGTGCACTCACTCTATTAAATGTTTTGTCAGATTATCCTGATGGAATCCAGATTACCCGCTTATCGGATCAAGTTGGTCTATCTAAAAGCACTACCCACCGGCTTTTATCTACACTTTTGAATATGAACTACGTTGTTAAAGATGGAGAGACAGACAGATACAAACTTGGTTACCAACTAATTTATTTATCACGTAATATTTTAGGTAATGTAAATGTTATTCAAATTGCCCAACCATTTCTTAAAAACCTTTCTGAAGATGTAAATGAAACGATCCATTTATGTATTGAAGATAATGGTGAAGTGATGTATGTTGACAAAATTGAAAGCAATCAAACAATTCGGATGTTCTCTCGAATTGGTAGCCGTGCGCCTATGTACTGTACTGCTGTAGGTAAAATTTTGCTTTCCGGCATGAGTGGGGATAATTACGAAGAAGTTGTTGAAAGAACTGACTTTAAAACGAAAACTCCTAAGACCATTACAACAAAAGATCGGCTAACAGAAGAAGTTGAAACTGTAATAAAACAAGGCTACGCATTGGATAATATCGAAAATGAAGAAGGCATCCGCTGCATTGCTGCACCGATATGGGATTTTCAAGGTAAAGTAATTGCCAGCTTCAGTATTTCCGGTCCAAGTAACCGTATTACAATGGAACGAGTGAATGACGAACTAGTTAGAAAAGTCCGAGAAACTTCAATGATTATTTCCCGTCAATTAGGATATCGTGCCTGATATATTGTTAGCTGTTTAACCAAAGCCCCCTTCTCTCAAATCAAGACTAAAAAAATAAAAAAACACAGTCAGTAGCTCCTACCTCGTGTCCATATACACAACTTAGGAGCTACTTTTAATAACTTTCGTGATCAATCCGTTTTACTCTAACGCGCTTCGCTTGTTGGAACCTTATCGATAATTCAAAGTAAAAGACACTTTAAGTTATCGAAAAAGGGTTTAAGCCGAGTGAACATTCAACATTGATTTGGTTAAATAGAGAAAACCTAGAATCATTAATTTGGGCACCAGCTGATATTCCGGAGGTTAAACAATTAACCAATGAAAATAGTCTTCTCAAAACGAGAAGACTAGACTTTTTTCGTAAACTCTGTATAAAGATTTGCTGGAACTTCATTTTCTAATTGAATTCTCACGGTGATCGGTTCCGTACCCCTTATAGTAATGAAGCTCATTTTTATTGCTTTGGGGGTTTCTGTTCCGTAGCTTGATAGACAGGGGGTCACTAACGTTTTAACGAATATATTTGCACCACTAAATCACCAACATAAATCCAGTAAACCTTTTTAACTTTCATTTCTCCTTTCTTACTAAATAGCCCAACAGAAAATACATCATGCTAATACATAAAATCATAAATTCATATGTGCTTCCTAATGCTCCTATAGAAATAAAAAAGGTAACAAGAAGGCAAATTCCAAGTACCAAACAGAATCCAAAGTAAACGAATCGCCATACATTCCGGTTTAATCTAGAAGAACCTGCTACGGTTATTACGCCGACTATGAGAAGGCTAATAAGAGTCACTAAAGTAAGCCTATCAGATGTTGATGTATCGGTGGAACCGAGCGCTTTTCCTAAAGATGTACCAAGTAAAAACAGAAAGCCATATCCTATCGTAGCAATGATCATTAATATGCCTAAGACAATCCCGATCGTTTTAGATAATACATATTTTCCCATTAGTTCACCACCTACTCTAGCGTATATTTTTCATGCCTTTAATACTGAAAGCATTTGTTATATTGTTTATTTTTAATTAAAACACTATAAAATAAAGCGACAGCCTCTTTTGATAGAAATACTGTGGCTAAAAGTGACTTTTAATTCATTAATTCTCCTACGCTAAACGGTCTTATTATTAATTCCCACTAACTTCTTCAAACCATCTTTCAAATATATCATCTGGTAAAAGTGCTTCATCAGATGAATAAACTAAATCATATCTGTATTTAGCTTCTAATTTGTTGTTTGATACATCATAGTGCAACTTCATTTCCGTCGGCATTTCTCGATCAAATCCCTTACATTTTTGATGTATTTTCTGCAGGTTTTCATTTCCTATATCTAGAACTCCAAATTGTCTATTGTCGGAAATATCGTAAACATATTCTGGTTTCCCATTAACTATTACTACTGCATCATTAACCTGGTATTTGTAAACCAATTTTTCGTTGATTCTATAAAACACATCAAAAGAATACATTTCAGGTTCATATGAACAATAAATATATATATCATCTGAATTATTATCTACATATTCTAAACATACTGCAATCATGTCAGTCTGTATTTCTGAAAAGTAGTCTTCAAAAACTTTACCCATTTCAATCACCCCTAATTATTTAATACTAATTTTTTTAGAACACCATCAATTTTATACTTAATCTCAAACCTTTATGGTCTTATTCCATCAAGATCATATTCAATATTAACATCAACACTTACTTTTTTCCCTCTATATATAGCATTCGCCCACTGATTTTCTAGTTTCTTATACTTACTCAAGTTTATAAAACTAGACTGTGAAACAAGATTATCTAAATCTGGAGAACCCCAGATCCATCAGCGGCTAAATGTCCAGCATGATCCCCTGAAAGCTTGCCTTGTGTATTAGCATTGTGTGGTAGTCTTTTTTCTCTAATCAAGAAAACCATACTAAAATACTCATTATTCATACTTTCTCTTATTCTTTGGTGGATACTACTTGGTATTTACATGTATTACGAGGGGTGTCTTTAAATTACTTGAATATTGAACTATCATTTTTTTTCGTTATATAATAGTACTGTGTATTAGCCTTCTACATTTTCCCAATCTAAATCTGAAACATACACAGTGATTATTTCTCCTTCAAAATCAACTGCATAATCTACGTTTTGCCATTCGTCTTCATTAAAATAATATCCGTAGTGGATGGTTGAATCTTTCAAAAGGGTTTTAAAAGGTTGCGATAGATAAGTTGAAACAGGACCGATGCTTGTTTTAATCAAGAAAAAAACGGATGTTTTTTCCCTCCATTCGTGAAGCTTCACCAGGTGCTGATCCTGCAGCTGGTGAAAACTTTCAACAAAGGGGCATTACTTATCAAGACCTAAATTATCAAAATTCTTAAAAATAAAGGAGAGTACAAATTAGACATGTCTAATTTGTACTCTCCTTTTCATTAAATTAAAGTTCCCGATTGCTGAACAAATATAAGAAATTATTGCTCCCCTAAAGCATAATTTTATATTCTAATTTTTCGTTTTAAATACCAATTTTTATTTTCATCACGACTTATAATTAATAGTCCCTCTGAATCGCTTTCCTGTTTACCAATGGTTTTCCCTTTTGAATCCCAAGCAGAACTTCCCCCGACTGCTTCATTAGGTTAAGGGTCTTTTCTAATTCCTATTTATCAAACTTTGAAAGTCTATCAATTTCTACTTTTGGTTCTAACACATCATTTACTTTTTCAACAATTATATCCTTATCGACTTTAAATGTTGCTATTCCTTTAATATTTTCGGAAGAAGCCCCTACTTTTACATTATAGGTTCCTTTTTCGACTACCCAAGCAGATAATTTTTCATTGAAGGATGCAAGATCTTTTGTATTAAGCTCAAATTTCAGATTTTCTTTTTTACCTGGTCGAAGCTCCTTCGTTTTGGCAAAAGCTTTTAGCTCAACTTCTGGTTTTTCAAGCTTGCCATCAGGTGCAGAAACATAAACCTGAACAGCTTCTTTACCTGCTATATCTCCTGTGTTCTCAACTGTCGCAAAAACCGTTAGCTTATTTTTAAAGTTACCATTATTTGAAACTCTTACATTACTATACTTAAAATTCGTGTAAGATAAACCGTAGCCAAATTCATAGGCTGTGTTCACATCAAATGTTGTATAGTATCGATACCCAACATAGATATCCTCTTCATATACGACTTGTGTAGGGTTTTCTTTAGGTGTACCAGGGAAGTTTTCTGCTGATGGTGCATCGCTGTACGTTATCGGGAACGTTGTCGAAAGCTTGCCGGATGGATTGACTGCTCCAGTTAATACATCTGCAACAGCGTGCCCTGCCTCTTGACCTGGTTGCCATGCAAGTAAAATGGAATCAACTTTGTCTCTCCAGCTTGCGACATCCACAGGTCCTCCAATATTAAGAACTACCGCCACTTTTTTACCTGCTGTATGATATTTCTCAGAAACATTTGCAATCATTTCTTGTTCTACATCAGTTAATAAATAGTCTCCTTTTTCATTCTTTCGATCTGCACTTTCCCCAGAGTTTCTACCAATTAAAATAACTCCCATATCTGACTCTGAAACAGCACGATCTATTTCCTTAGCCTCTAGAGGTTTTTCTGGTATTACAGGTGTAAGCTTACCAAAATCTGCTCCCCATGGACTATCCTTTATTTTATATTCATCCATTTGTCTTAATGTTGAAATATAGGATTTATAGCTAGAGTACATTCCTTGATGCAACTGAATTCCAGCATTCTCTAATCCATCTGCAATCGAAATTGTGTAAGCAGAGTTTACATCACCACTTCCTGTTCCACCTTTTATCGTTTCAATTTGGGTATTTCCAAATAATCCAACTTTTGCTCCTTCTTTCAATGGCAACGCTTTATTTTCATTTTTAAATAAAACCATTCCTTCTGCTGCGGCTTGACGCGCCACTTGTGTATGCACTTCTAAATCTGGGGCGTCTGAATACTCGAAATTTTTGAAACTAGGTGATTCTACAATGATCTGGAGTATCTTTTTTACATTTCGATCAAGAATCGTTTCGTCAAGTGTTCCATTCTTTACTGCTTCTACTATTTTAGTAGAATGCTGAGGAAAACCAGGCATAATTAAATCATTACCAGCTTTCATCTGTTCGACTGGGTCAGTTCCAGCAAACCAGTCTGTCATAACAAAGCCGCCAAATCCCCAATCTTCTCTTAATATTTTTGTTAGTAAGTCCCCATTTTGAGATGCTGGAATGCCATTTAACTTATTATAAGAACTCATAACAGACCATGGTTGTGATTCTTTTACAGCAGTTTCAAATCCTCTTAAGTAAATTTCCCTTAGTGCTCTCTCAGAAACAATAGTATCAATTGTCGTCCTGTTCGTTTCTTGATTATTAGCAGCAAAATGTTTAATTGTTGCTCCAACACCGTTGGATTCAACGCCATTTACAACAGCAGCAGTAATTTTTCCTGCAACCAACGGATCCTCAGAGTAATATTCGAAATTCCTTCCATTCAGTGGATCTCTATGAATATTTAGCGCAGGAGCTAGAAAAATATCTATTCCATACTCCTTCACTTCATTCCCTTGTGCCCTACCAACCTTTTCAGCCATTTTTGTATCAAATGTTGATGCAAGTGATGTTGCAATTGGAAAGGCTGTTGTGTAATATGTTTGGCTTTCTCCTTCTCTAATAGGTCTAATTCTAAGGCCCGCTGGACCATCTGCTACAAGTAATGATGGTATACCTAGTCTAGGAATGCCATGTGTACCACCTACTGCACCTGCCACCTCTAAAGTAGGTCCACCTGGAAAGCCAGGCATACCAACTCCAACTACTAATTCTGCTTTTTCTTCTAAAGCCATTGCTTTTATTACTGCATCAATAGAAGCTGCATTAACTAATTTAGGAGTTTCACTTTTTTCCTTTGCTTTGGACCCTTCCACTATTTGATTCGATTTGTTACTTGCAGCAAAAACAGATTCGAGTTGAAAACCCGTTACAATTACACCTGCACTAAGTGCAATTGCTAATAATTTTTGCCTTCTTTTCTTCTTCATTTTTTTTAACATCTCAATACCCCTTTCGTTTTTTAACCACTTACATAAACCAGCACTCGATTTACTTAAGCACTTATATGTTTCCTTTTACCATTATTTTGGACTATTTCTATTTTTGTTGAAATTACAGGAAATCTAGCTATCAAATTATTTATTTAATGATTTGGAAGCCATCCATTCCATGATTGTCGTTGTTTTTCCATTAATTGTTGATTCAACTTCGTTGTTGTAAACATAGATCCATGACCAATGACCATTATATTGATATGGTGTGCCATCAGCATTTTTGTATAAGCCTGTCGTGTCGTGCACATCATCAAGTAAGGTTAATTGAACATCTTGTGCTCCAGCTTCAATCAAACGATCATAAGTTGGAAGTGTGTTTATTTCTGGCAGTAATGTTTTATCATTTTTAGCAGTAACAAACCAAATTGGAGTCTTTCCTATGTTCTGGATATCTGCATTAGTAACTAATGAATCTCTTAAACCTTCACATACTGGGAATGCAGCTGCAAAGTATCCTGGATAATCGCGAATCATAAGCATTGTCATATATCCGCCATTGGATGCCCCACCAATATAAATTCTATTAGGATCAATATCTGGGTTATTGGCCACATAATCTTTGATTAATGCCATAAGTGCTTCTTCATACTTAGAAGTTCCGTCTGCACCACCAGTCAGATAACCGTCCATCCATCTAGTTGGTGTCTGAGGTGCTAAAACATATGCTCCATCAAAATAAGATTGTATGTCATCAGTGATAAAGTTAACGGCTTTATTTGCTGATAGTGGAATAGTTGCGTCTGTACCACCTTCACCACCACCATGTAACCAGATGATTAACGGATTCTTTTCCTTGTCTTTCTTTGGTGCATAATCTGCATAAGTTAAAGTAACACCATCATCAGTAGCTTTTCCAGTCGAGAAATCATCTACAAGTTCTCTTGTTTCCCCAGCAAATTTATTAACAACAAGTCCTGAAATTGTGCCTGAATTCAAAACAATATCTTGCACTTGTGTAATCGTGTATTCTGAATCAATCCATACATTAGCTCCGCCATAGTAGTTCAGTGCTGAACCAAAAGATATGTTTGGCCCGATTTCCATTTCCAATACGACATATTTTCCTCTAACAGTAGGTTCTCCATTTTTATCAGCAACATAAGCGTTTGTTACTGTACGGTAACCTTTTTCCAATAACGGATTTGATAGCCTGTCGTCACTTCTTGATACATGAACTTTAAACGTATCTTTTGTTACTGAATATTGGGTTAATGGCTTACCTATATCCACAATTACCTTTGTAATCGCTGCACCCCAGTCATGTATTTCTGTAACAGTTTGATAAGATGTTTCTTTCACCTTCGCTTCCTTCGCAAACGCACCGATACTGAACGAAAGTGTCATTGCTACTGTTAAAATAAATAACATGACTTTTTTTGCGTGTTTTTTCATTTTCATTTTCCCCCTACCTTTTTGATTAATGGTCTTTCAGCAAAAAAAACGAAAGCGCTTTCATACAAATGTTAACATGTTTGGGATATTCATAAGCTCAAATTACTAGCATTATTTTACGATCACAAGTACATTATTGTTATCTTCTGAATATTCAAATTTTCTAGTCCTACACCTTGATTTTCAAGCTTAGAAATTAAAGCTTTTCCCCATTTGAAGCAATAGCATCCTTATACCAATAGAAAGACTTTTTCTTCTTTCGATCCAAAATTACACCTCATTACTATAATGAGTGTTAATACATCTCTTGTTTCACCTTTTTCTCATTTTCATATAATCGTTGATGTTTATTTAATAATTCATTTACAAGTCTATAACATTTAAGTCGTATTTTATTAACAATACAGCATTAATATATATATTAGTGGGGATAGCGTGAGTGGCTATCATGGTATCTGGCGAAGGAGGAGCCAATACTTTTTTATTTTCCAATCTATTAAACTGATCTTTTTAGGCGTACTGTGACATATTTCAGATCACCTTCTAATACCTTTAATTATCGTAAATTATAATTGAAGCGAATACAGGGAGAGGAAAATATGGCAATAAGACCTCCGATGCTGCAAAGAGGAGATACGATTGGGTTGGTTACACCTGGCAGCCCTCTTGATGCAAATATTATTAATGCCAGAGTACAATATTTGAGAGATATGGGCTTTAATATAGTTTTTGGCAGGCACGTTTATTCTTATGAGGGCATCGTAGCTGCACCTGCTCAACAAAGAGCCGAAGATGTAATGAATATGTTCAGAGATCCGAGCGTCAAAATGATACTAACCACACGAGGAGGGACTGGGGTTCAGACCATTCTTCCTTACCTAGATTTTGAAGTCATAAAAGAGAACCCTAAAATTATATCTGGTTATAGTGACATAACAGTATTACTAAATAGTTTGTATCTATTTAGTAATTTAATTACTTTCCATAGCCTAATGCTTATTGACTTTAGATTAGAGACACCTGTTTATAATTTCAATCAATTCTTTGAAGCAACTTCTACATTGACTTCTCCTAGGATTATTCAAAATCCATTGAATATGCCCCTGAAGAGTTTAGTACCAGGAAATGTAACGGGTCCAATAGTAGGTGGAAATATGACTTCTTTAGTCAATACCCTTGGTACTCCATATGAAATTAATACACAAGGAAAAATACTTTTTTTAGAAGAGACCCATTCACCTAGTAATACGACTTTCCGGTATCTGACTCAATTATTGATGGCAGGTAAATTTCAAGATTGTCTTGGTATCATCATGGGGGAATGTACGAATTGCCTTGTATCTTATGGTAAAACATATGAAAATTTAATTAATGATTTGTTAGTCCCCATAGGAAAACCACTGATAGTCAACCTTGCTACAGGCCATGGCTTTTATAAAGCTGCTATTCCAATAGGTGCTAATGTTAATCTCAATTCGACAGATAATACATTGACTGTGCTTGAAACAACCGTTACTTAGTATTCCGTACCTGTCACTACCCGAAGTATGTCAAATAATGTCGATAACATTAAAGCCTTATAACACAAAATAATAAAAGTAAAAAGCGAAAAATCCTTAGTGTTATAGGAAATGCAAAGCCTCGTAATAAAAATAGTTAGGAGGGGAGGAAAGTCCACTAGTCGTTGAGGTCCTGGCAGTCAAGAGCGCCGACGTCCCTGTCGCATTGACTGCACTAGCACGTCCTGTACGTCGAAGCTGGGTGTCAAAACGCAATCTTAATCTAAAAACATATAAATTCTGATGCGACAAAAAAACCGAAGGGGAAATCCCTTCGGCTCTTCTGTAAAACTGCTTATTCTTCTGAATCTACTACTTCAACTTCAACTTCTTCTTCAACTGTTGCTTGTACAGAAGAGTTTAGAGCTGCATGCAATTTTGCATTTTCGCTTGCTTGCACGTTTGCCATTGCTTCAGATTTGTTTGCAGCAGATGGATTTACTGTTTCTTCTTCTACTGCTACTTCTTCTTCAACCGCTACTTCTTCTTTAACTTCTACTTCTTCTTTAACTTCTTCTTTAACTTCTACTGCTACTTCTTCTACTACTAATGTTGCGTGAACAGCAGAGTTTGCAGCTGCATGTAATTTTGCAGTTTCACTAACATGCTCACTTGCCTGTGATTTAGCTTTGTTTGCAGCGGATTTATTTACTTTTACTACTTCTTTTTCAACTTTTACTTCTTCTTCTACTGCTGATGTTACGTGAACAGCAGAGTTTGCAGCTGCATGTAATTTTGCAGTTTCAATAGCATGCTCGCTTGCCTGTGATTTAGCTTTGTTTGCAGCGGATTTGTTTACTTTTACTGCTTCTTCTTCAACTGCTATTTCTTCTTCTACTGCTACTTCTTCTACTGCTGATGTTGTGTGAACAGCAGAGTTTGCAGCTGCATGTAATTTTGCAGTTTCACTAGCATGCTCGCTTGCCTGTGATTTAGCTTTGTTTGCAGCGGATTTATTTACTTTTACTACTTCTTTTTCAACTTTTACTTCTTCTTCTACTGCTACTTCTTCTACTGCTGATGTTACGTGAACAGCAGAGTTTGCAGCTGCATGTAATTTTGCAGTTTCACTAGCATGCTCGCTTGCCTGTGATTTAGCTTTGTTTGCAGCAGATTTATTTACTTTTACTGCTTCTTCTACAACCACTGTTTCGCTTGCGTTCACGCTAGCCTGAGACTTTTCTTTCTTTACAGATGTGTTCGTTTTAATTTCAACTTCTTTAAAGTCTGAAGCTTTCTCAACTTTCACCGTTTTAACTGCTTGTGGTTCAAATTTAGCTGCTTCACCAATTTGTCCTCCAGTAAAAACTCCAACTGAAAGTACTCCTGCCAATACAAATGATTTTACTACTGTACTTCTTTTAATTCTCATTTTATAATTCGCTCCTTTTTTTAGGTCGTTATTGTTATTTTTATCTACATAAACGTCTAGAAAAAAGGAGTCGCTTGCGGTGGCTGGAAAGGAGGTGCATTAACCCATTGATTACGAAATTCATATGTACGAGAAACAAGTGGCTGAATCCGCTTTAGGTTCAAATACTTCTCCGCTTCCAGCAACCCTTTTTCAACAAAGCTAGTTGTGCTTTGCCCATTCCCTGTCCGATCTTTTGAAGATTCATTAGGGATTTTTGTATTGTGAGGGGAGTGAACAACCACAATGTCTCTTGGATATTTTTTCTGACCGGAAGGACGTTTCTTTTTCTCTTCGGTCTCTTGTTCTTCAATGATAGAACCCGATTGCTTAATGGACTGCTCGGTTTTATCATCTTCTACCAATTGAACCTTTTTAGTAGATTGATTGGCATTCTCCCCTGAAATAACATGTTGTATGGACTTATCAGAAGATTCCTTCACATCATTGGTATGAGTGGCGTTGTTACTCGGCGTTGTCTTCTGCTGCTTTGTTTTTTTGGTTTCTGCTTCCTGATTTATATTAGGTACTACTTTCTTAACGGCCTTTTTCGTCTCTACAATAGTAGACTGCTTCGCTTTTGAAGTTTTTTCACTGCTCGGTTTTACTTCTTGGACTATTTGTTGAGCTTTTTCACTTGCTTGATTTGGCAGTTTAACCTCTAGCTCCGCTTGTGGAGGAGGTTTCGAAGTAGAATCCTTATCTTTCACAGTTTTAACTACTTCCATTGCATGACCATTTTGTGTGCTTTGCTTCTGTGCTTGTTCACTCTTCTCAGCAAATGCATCAGTAGGAAAAACTAAGGCCGCACCCACGATAATACCTTTTAAAAGGAAACTCCGGATGTTCATGATTTCATTTCACCACCTTTCTATGGAAACGTGCACAAATCATTCATCCTACACCTTTCATCTTAATTCGGCATTTTTTGTCCGTTACAAATTTGATTTCAAAAAATAAGTCTTTTCTCCTGGTTGGCTCCCGTGCCTGGTGTATTAGATAATAATGTCGAATAGTTTTTCCATAAAAGTGATCCGTTCTTCTCGCTACATCACGTTCAAATTGTGCAGTAGTTGCCTATACAAAGATGTATTTTAGCAAACGTTTCGAAATATCCAACGACTACTAGTGAAAATAGAATAGATTTATCAAGATGTAGAAAAATTTTAAAAAGTCGTGATCAACACAGGGAGAAGTCTGTCCATTTATTGCTCACGTGGTCTCTTTATTTTGAACGTTTAAAAGGTTTTCTTAAAGAAAAGAGGAAAATTCAAATGCAAAACCACCAAATGAATGTGGATTTCAGAATCCTAGTCAATTGGTAGTTTATTTTTGGCAGAAAAACTTCTGCATGAATAGTTTGGATTAATCCTTTTTCTAAAAAATTTTTGTAAAGCTTATCAGCAAACTGCTAGGTACATTTTATGTACTATTTTTTCACGTTCTTCAATTGTGATAAAAAGCTAAACCTCAGTTGATTAACTTCTTCCGTGATAGCAGTCCAATCAGGTCTATCTTCCTAAGAATAAAATATATTGTGATATAAAATTTTTAGGAGGATAAAAATGTATAATAATGAACTATTTTTTGCAAAATTAAAAGGTTCTGAAGAAGTTCCGCCTGTTCGTACCGATGCTTTTGGCCTCGCAAAGTTTAAAGTGAGCAGCAATGAAAGGAAAATTGGGTTTCGATTAACAGTAAATAATCTCTCCAATTTTACGCAGGCGCATATTCATATAGGTAGAAAAGGGGTAAACGGTCCAGTTGTCGCCTTTTTATTCGGTCCTGTTGACCCTGATATCAGTGTTAATAAAGGAGTCGTAGAAGGTATCATTACTGCAGAAGATCTTGTTGGCCCCCTAAAGGGGAAACCGCTATCGAATTTAATAGACCTGATGAGAGATGGAAAAACATACGTTAACGCCCATACCGCCCAAAATCCAGACGGAGAGATTCGCGGACAAATCAAGCCTTATTTAGCGTGAAAAGGAAAATGAGGATAAAAAAAAGTATTCAATCGATTGCAGTTAGACCTGGCTGCATTTTTCTTAGATGCATGGTGAAACCTTTAGTAGTGCATATTAATTTTTAGAACAATTGGAAGGGGTAAATCACCATGAAAAAGCAAAATGAAAAGGGTACTGAAAAAAGGCAAGAGGAACTGCAAACAATTAATGATATTTCTAAAAACGAAAACGGGCAGCCAGTCCCTCAGCCTAAAGATTACGATGAAATAGAGTATTAAAATAAAAGTAAATCGTTGGATAAATCCGTTTAAACCAATTCAGTAGCTAATTCAAGGGTACATTTATGAAAAAGTAGATTGTTAACAAAAGATATTTTCATTATTAAAAGCGGATTAATTTCTATATTTTATAGAGAAATCTGGCTTTTTTTAATTAATCACTGAAGTCTTTTAACAGAGACGTTAACTATTTAACAACCTGAAATTCTCCAATTTTTCAACCTCTGCACATTATCTGTCATAAACTATGACTCTCTCCGTTGATCTAAGACAACATTTATAAACTTAAGCTGGATAATCATTTTCATTAATTTGGATACTTAATCATAAACTTAAAATGCGAGTTTTAATTTTATGAAAGAGGAGATGATTTTTTGTATCAGAATGAATATTTTTATCGAGTTAACAATTGGGAGCGTGTTTTAAATTTGTTAAATCAAAGTTTGTATGCTGAAGAAATGGTATGTGCAATGAGTAGTGAGCTTTTCCATATACCAAAAACCAAAGATTTAACAGGGAATCGTGAGATGCATGACCATTTAGTCCCTGCTTCATATCATCGTGTAACCGCAGTGGGGTCATCCCAAAGGCTAAAAAATGGTGAGCAACAGCAATCTATTGTAGAAACACTGGTAGCTTGTATAATGAATGCTAAAACCCAAGATAAAAAAGTGCGTGAAGGATTAGATACGATGGAGCAAAATGCAAGTCCTGAATATAAACCGTTTATTAAAGTGATTATCAAATGGCAAGAATCAGCAGAATCCTATTTAAATCAAGCAAAAAAAGCTTTACGAACTATGGGGGTTTCATTTCCTACTACATAGTACGCTGTCACCACCCGGAATTTGTCAAATAGTGTCGAGTATAAAGTCTTATAATCACCTAAAAACGAAAATAAAAGCGAAAAGTCCTTAGTCATAAAGGTTTCTCGCTTTTTTTAACTCTTCGTGAATTAAGTATTTCCAATAATTCTTTACTCTCAATCCCTCGCAATACACCTCTAAGCTCCCGTGATTTCCCAAAAAATCCATCCACTAGTTTCGTAACCTCATAACAAGCCTCCACATCCAACGTTTCACTATCAGTATGTTCATTACTATATCCAGCTGAAAGATTCACACTTTGGATACCATGTTCCTCCCATATCCTTGTATCACTACTTCCTCCAGCAGTACATTTCCAGTTAACTAGCCCTTTTTCCACTGTAAAATCCTCAATAAACTTCCCATACGCTAGGGATATAACCTCCACAGGAACGGCTCTTTGTTAGCCGTTGTATCCTTTTCTTTAACTAGAACGCACTTAAAGAACCTTTGCACACTGTACAAAGGTTCTTTATAAACCTATCCAACTGCAGGCTTAAAATATAATGCTCTATCCTCTATATTCTCAAACTCTACTTTTTCTCCTATTTTAACATCTTCCCCATTATACCTCGCTGTTACTCTTTGACCTTCCTCCAAATCGACAAGGATGATGTAATAAGGTGCTTTATCAGCAAACTGTTTAGGGGCGATAAAAATGTTTGTGTAAGAGTACACTTCCCCTTTACCGCTAAGATCCCTAACTTCTAAATCCTCAGAAAAACATTTAGGACAATGGTATTTATCTGCACTTAACATTTTGCTACAAGTATCACAATACTTTGCCGTTAATTTTTCCATCGTTTATGCTCCTTTTTTTCGAAGAATATGTACTGTTGAATACGCGCCAGTACCTCCCAAATTTTGTGCTAATCCTATTCGCGCATTTTCAACTTGGTTACATGCGATGCCATTTAATTGGTCAACTATTTGAATGATTTGAGCAATACCAGTTGCACCAATTGGATGACCTTTTGAAAGGAGTCCCCCACTCGTATTAACCGGGATTTTACCGCCATGTTTTGTTAATCCTTGTTCAACTGCTTCCCAGCCTTTTCCTTTCTCAAAAAAACCTAATTCTTCAATCGCAACAATTTCTGTCATAGAGAAACAATCATGTAATTCCACAACATCAATGTCGTTCGGCCCTAAGCCGGCAGCTTCGTATGCTCGTTTTGCGGATACATTTGTAGCTAAAATATGCAATAAATTTTCTACTTCCTGCATAAGGGGAGTCCCAGATGCTTGACCAGATGATAGAATTTCTACACCATCTTCGCTTTTTTGTATAACAACTGCAGCTGCTCCGTCTGAGATTGGAGAACAGTCAAATAATCCAAGAGGGTCAGTAATAAGACGTGAATTCATAATTTCGTCAATCGATGTCTCTTTCCTAAATTGAGCGATTGGGTTTGAAATGGCGTATTGTCTATTTTTCAAAGCTACCATAGCAAGGTGCTTCTTCTCTGCCCCGTACTCATGAAAATAACGATTAGCTAGTACTCCAAAAAAGCCAGGGAAAGTAAGGCCTGAAGCACCCTCATTCGAATCGTTATCCATTGCAAGAGTTAACGCCTTCGTCACTGTTTCCGTATCCATTCCTGTCATTTTTTCAGCTCCTGCAACTAATACAGTGTCGTATTCTCCTGCTTTTACGAGCTGATATGCTTGACGAAAGGCAAGACCACCTGAAGCACAAGCACCTTCTACTTTTAGAGATGGAATACTCCCTAATCCAAGTTCATTGGTTAAAACTGATCCTAATATTTCCTGATTTGCAAGAGTTGCTCCAGCAAAATTACCCACAAACACAGCATCAACTTTTGGTCTTCCTGCATCAATCAAAGCTTCTTTACAAGCTTTAATTAACATTGCTTTAATAGATTCACTCTTTTTTCCGAACGTCGTTATACCTCGACCTGTGACAGATACGACTGACATTAGCACTCACCCCTGTAATTGATATTGTTCTTTTAGCGACTTTCTCATGATCTTTCCATAGCTATTCTTTGGTAACGTTTCAACAATACGTATAAAGCGAGGTTTTTTAAAGCTTGCTAAGTGCTCTTTACACAATGTAATCAAATCTTCCTCACTCACTTTTAGCGAAGGATCACTTAAAACAACATGGGCACATATCGATTCGCCCCATTTTTCATCAGGCACCCCAAATACACAAGTTTCTTTTACAGCAGGATGCTGGTTTAATACTTCTTCTACCTCACGAGGATATACATTCATTCCACCTGTAATAATCGTGTCTTTTGCTCTGTCTATTAATCGTAGGTATCCATTATCATCTAGAGAACCTAAATCTCCAGTATGGAACCATCCGTTCTTAATCGCTTCATTTGTTGCTGCTTCATTATCCCAATACCCTTTCATTACTAGGGACCCCTTACACGTTACTTCTCCTATTTCACCATTTGGAACCTCTTTTCCCTTGTTATCTACTATCTTCACTTCTACAAACGGTCCAATTGCTCCGCAGGAATCCGGGCGGTTCTTCAACTCCTCTTTTGGCATCATACTAATTACCATTGGGGCTTCTACCAAACCATATGTTTCAGCAAATTTTGGTCCCACTAAATCCAAGGCTTTGTTTAATTTGTCTACAGCAATTGGGGATCCTGCCATATTAATAGATTTAATATGGCGAAGTTTACTAGGGTCAAAGTTCTCTGCATGAATCATGAGATTTACTAGTGTTGGAACGAGGAAAATAATTGATATTTCTTCCCCTTCTAGGTCATCAAGAAAATCCTCAGGGTTAAATTTATTAAAAATAACCTGCTTTAATCCGAAAAATAAGGCACATTGTGATAGAAAATTACTTCCATGAGTTAAAGGAGCTACGTGCCCGATTGTATCAGTATGTGTAATTTCACAAACCATATTTAATGAAAGAGCACTTGATAACATATTACGGTGAGTAAGCATCCCACCTTTTGGCTTACCTGTTGTACCTGATGTATACATAAGTGCAAATAGATCATCTTCATGAACTTCAATAGTTGGAAAATCCTCTTTCTTACCGCTAATAAAAAATTCATATTCTGTGTCAATATCTATTTTTTTAATTGAAAGATTAACAGACTCAATTAAGTTTTCTTCACCAAATAGGATAGCTGCTCGGGAATTTTCAATTATATAATCAAGCTCTTTTGGATGGAGACGATAATTAACAGGTACTTTTATTAAACCAGTCATTGCAATAGCAATATCAAATTCGATATGCTCCCGTCGATTTGACATCAGAATGGCAACCCGGTCACCTTTTTTTAACCCTTCCTCTACTAACGCATGTGCTAATTGACATGCATTAATACGGAGCTGATTATATGTAATTGTTCCTCTTTCATCCTTTACTGCGGTTTTATTACTATGCTGAATAAGCGTTTTTTTAGCTAAAGTAGCTAATGTTTCCATGTCATTCCTCCTTATCACTTTGAAAAATTGATGACCTTAAAACCCAAGTCTTGATCAAACGAACGGGAAGCTCTAATTTCATTTCCATATGTTATGGAAAATTCTACTGTGATAAGGGTGGGATTTTTTCCACGAAGAAAATGACCTGCACTTAGGGTACCATCTTCTTCCGCTACCAATCCGTGTAAATGAAGGTCTAGGTTATTATTTTCATCTTCACAAATGAACCCTGTACAATTCACAAGTTCAACTGGATTTTCAATCGCGATATCTCTTCCATAACCAGAAGGTAATCCATTTACCGCTTTAAAAAGGACATAACCGACTTTTTTTAGTGAACCGATACAAGTAACTACACCAGATCTAATATTGTGCTTTTCACATTCATCTAGAATCCCTTCCATTAGATCTGTACCTTCAGCTAGTGATCCATATATGGTATAGGTATTACTTACTTTAAAAGAGTGGTTTTTTCGCGTCATACTTTTTTTTGCCTCCTTTAACTTAACCAATAGCAGATCCCCCACACACCTTCAGTACTTCTCCTGTTACATAATCGGCAGAAGCTAAATAAACAACAGCGTCAGCTATATCTTCTGGGTGCCCTATTCTTTTTATTGCCTGGTTTAACTGATAATTCATCCCTTTAGTTATTGCCGTTTCAACAGGTCCAGGGGCAATACTATTACAGTTAATACCTAACTCGCCGACTTCTTTTGCAATCCACTTTGTCATAGCAATCACTCCACCTTTTGATGCCGCATAAGCTGGACCAGATCTTCCATTTTCCCCATTTCCCCCTTTATCACCTGAAAAAGGACCACCCATAATACCAGAGATAGAGCTAATATTAATGATTTTTCCTGATCCTTGCTTTTTCATATGTGGATAAATAGCTGCTTGCGAAAATAGGAATGTTCCTCTAAGGTTTGTATTAATATCTCTGAACCACATGTCATCAGTCATATGTTCTAAATCTAAACGTGAACAAGTTCCAGCATTATTCACTACAACATCGATACTTCCAAAATGTTCGACTGTTTTATTGACCACACCTTGGACCTGTTCTCTTTCTTTAATATCAATACTGAATACTAGCACTTCCGCTTCGGGATTCACTTCTTTAATTTGCTGTTTTGTGTCTTCGCAGTCCAAAAGATCAACAAGGACGATATGTGAACCATCTTTAGCTAGCGCTATGGCAGATGCAGCCCCAATTCCACGAGCACTTCCAGTTACAATAGATACTTTATTCTTAAGTTTTTGTGTCATATACATTTCCTCCTAGTAAAATAATTTTCTACATACCAAGTAGATCAGGCAGCCAGTTTGATAAGGCTGGGATAAACGTAAGAAGAAGTAGAACAATTATAGACGCAATTAAAAATGGGAAAATACCTGTAGTTACTTGTTTTAAGGATAGGTCTGATATCCCACATGCGACATATAAATTTAAGCCAACCGGTGGAGTAAATAGCCCAATCGCAAGGTTAACTGTCATGATTACACCAAATGTAGTTGGATCAACACCAATTTCCAGCATGATAGGTAATAAAATAGGTACGAATAGATAAAAGGCAGAAATAGCATCGATGAAAGCCCCTACAATTAATAAAATGAGTGTTACTAAAAGTAAGATAATAATTCTGTTGTCTGTTAACCCTAACATGGCATCCGAAATACTTTGTGCCATATGTTGTGTAGTAATAATATAGGATAGAAAAGATGCTGCTCCTACGATAATCATGATAATTGCTGTTTGAACCCCTGCATCAACTAGAATCTTTGGCAACTGCTTAATTTTCAGCTCTTTGTAAATAACTAAACCAACAAACAGAGCATAAAATACAGCTACTACTGCGGCTTCAGTAGGAGTGAAAATTCCTCCATAAATACCTCCGAGAATGATAACAGGAATTAAAAGTCCCCAGATCGCTTCATACGACGCCTTCACTACTTCTTTGAATGGAGGCTTTTTAGGCTTGGTGGACTTTATTACTTCCTCTCCACTCTCAGCTGTTGCAGCTGCTTGGGAAAGACCAGCCCCTTGTCTTTTTCTCATGATAATGAAACATGCAATTAATAGTGCAAGGCCCATTAAAAGTCCTGGAATGATACCTGCTATGAACATTCTACTAATCGTAATTGGCACTGTATCACTAGCGATTACGGCATAAATAATAAACGCAATACTTGGCGGTATGATGATACCAATTGACCCGGAGCTTGCTACTAAGGCTGCTGCAGTATGTTTTGGATAACCATCTTTCACTAATGCAGGGATTAAAATCCCACCAATTGCTGCTACTGTAGCCGGGCCAGACCCTGAGATTGCTGCAAAAAACAGGGCAGTCATAATCGTCACCATCGCAATTCCATTTCTTCGATGGGAAACACATACACTAGCAAAATCTATTAGTCTCTTAGATATTCCGGAGTGTTCCATAATAACACCCGCTAAAACAAAAAACGGTATAGCTAGTAAAGTAAAAGAGGAAATACTCGCGTTCATAATGCTAGGGATTAATTGTAAAGCCCCGAACCCTTTATCTATAAATAGAACGACTAAACCCGCTATTCCTAATGCAAAGGCAATTGGCATATTTATCAAAAGTAGAATAAAGAAAGTTCCAAATAATATCAATTCTGTCATGAGTTACTCACACTCTCATTCTTAATTCCTAGAATACTTATTAGCGTTGTTTCAACAGTTCGAATGATACATAAGATCGAGCCAATAGGAATGCTAAGTGAAAAGATCCATCTCGGCCAACCTAGAGCAGGTGTCGTTTGCCCTCTATCCATTTGGGATTGCATAATTTCAAACCCATGATACGTAATCACCGAAAAGAAAAATACAATGATTGCGCCGATTAAAATACTGCTAATTGTTTTACTGACCTTATTAAAATTTTCATAGATTAAACTAAAACCTAAATGTGCTCCTTTATAAATTCCAACAGAGGCACCGACAAAGGTAAGAAGTACGAATAAATTTACGGTTATCTCTTCAGTAAATGCAATTGAAAAATTAAAGATGAATCTAGATAAAACGTTAGCGAAAGTAATGGTAGCCATAATAGAGAGACATAATGCTAAAATAGAATATTCAATGTATAATAACGCTTTGCTCATCTAACTCCCCCTTTGAACGGTTTCTGTAAGAATGGGCCAGTAATCAATATTCGATTACTGACCGTTCCTACTCTAGTTTTGTTGAAATGCATTTAGCAACTCTTCGCCCCAAACACTTTTATATTGTTCATAAATTGGCTCAACAACCTTACGGAATGCTTCTTTTTCTTCTTCATTAAGTGTGTAAATTTCCATTCCGCTATCTTCTAGTTCTTTAAGCTGTTCCGACTCCAATTCTTGCGCTAATTGAATTTGGTATGCGTTCGCATCTGCTCCAGCTTCCTGCAGGATCTTTTGATCTTCATCACTCATCGAATCAAATAACTCTTTGTTAATACCTAGAATAAGAGGATCGAAGGAATAATCCCACACAGTCATATAATCCTGCACCTCATTTAATTGCGATGAATGGATAACGTCAACTGGATTTTCCTGACCATCAATCGTTCCTTGTTGTAAAGACGTAAACACTTCTGAGAAAGTCATAGAAGTTGGATCAGTACCAAACATTCTCCAAAGATCTGTATACATGGAAATCCCAGGAATTCTTATCTTTAAGCCATCTAAGTCTTCTGGAGTTTTTATTGGATGTTGGCTGTTTGTAACTTGGCGGAAACCATTTTGACCAAACCCTAGTGGTTCTACTCCATTCTCTCTTAAAATATCTTTGATCATTTCTCCACCTTCACCATCAAGTAACGAATAGGCACTGTCTAAATCTGGGAAGATAAATGGTGCACTCAATACACCTAAGCGTTCATCCATAATAGAATAGATAATCGTTGAGTTATAAGACATTGCCTGCATACCATTTGATACTTGTTCAACAGCAGTCCCAGAGTTTCCACCTGATAACTGTTCATTAGGATAAACGGAAATTGTAATACGTCCATCTGATTTTTCTTTTACATCTTCGGCAAGCTTCTCTGCAGCCTTAAACCAAGTAGATGCTTCTCCAACGGTTACTGACATATCAAGATCATATGTTTCTCCTTTAGAAGCTTCTCCGCCAGATGTTTCTCCACCAGCTTCGTCATTTCCACCACAAGCCGCCATAATAAATGTAAGCGTTAACAATATTACCCCTAAAAAAAACTTTTTCATTCTCATTTCCTCCTTTTTAAAACTAGTCTTTTAGTTTTCCTATCTTCTGAAATTCTTGTTTATACCCTATTTGATATGAAATATCTTTTGAAGCATAAAGTAATGCAGAAATGATACTATGAATCTTCTTTTTATCTCTTATTCTTGGCGCAACTCCAGCAATACAAAGGGCAGCAATTATTTCCCCTCTGTAATCTTTAATAGGTGCTGCAAATCCTCGAAGTCCGATTTCAAATTCTTCATTATCAATTGCGTAACCTGCTTCTCTAACATGAATAATCTCTTCTTTTAGTTTCATTTTTTCAGTAAAAGTATTTTTTGTATATGATATAAAACTTGTATGATCTAAGTAATCATTTAACTCATCTTCTTCTAATGACGATAAGAAAACCTTGCCTGAAGCGACTGAATAAGCAGGTGCCTTTGCCCCTGAATCAAGAACAATTCTTACGGCATGGGGACTTTCTATCTTATCTACATACTGACAGTCATTTCCAGTAAACATTGCTAACAAAGAACTTTCTTTAAACTCCTCTGCAAGTGAAATCAAGTAAGGTCTAGATAGAGTTACTACATCAAACTGCTTTTGTGCATTAACCCCTAAATTAATAAATAACTGTGATAATCGTAAATAATTATCTGGAAGCTTTTCTAAATAACCTAGGTCTATTAAAGTAGCTAAAAACCGATGAATAGTACTTTTGTTCATATCAAGTTTTTTTGCTAGTTCAGCAGGAGTTTGCGCTTCATCAGATATCGCTTTCATTATTTCAAAAGCTCTTTCTACACTTTTGATATTATAATCCAATATTCTCTCACCACCTCCCTTAGGTTTATTTAATAAAACCTAGGTTTCATTTTTGAATACCCTTACAATAATATGATTATTCTGAAAAGTCAACGATTTCATAAAAATTAAAATTATCTAAATTATTATAATATTCCACCCATAAAACTAAACTTATAACTATTACTCTTCAAGAACAATGGAAACCATAAAGTATTTTTGCGTAATAAAAATTGCAATAACTTTCTTATAATTGTAAACTGATTGAAAATGTTTGAAACCTTTCCTAGTCTATTTTTCCTAAATGATTAGGTATGTTTAATAGAAAAGTAAATAGTAAAAGGTCATCGGTATTTTGACAGCATTTTTATAAAGCTGATGGATATTCCGTTACTTATTTTAATTTTTTAATTTTGTTAATATTAAGTTAATAGTTTAGGGAAGGGAATCGTTAAAACATGAAAATCATAGGTGAAATTTTTTCTAATAGACTGCCTTTGCTCATTGTTTTAGTAGCCATTTGTACTTATCTTTCCCCAGTGTATTGGAATGCTGCATCTTGGGTTCCAAGCTTACTGTTAGGGGTCGTCATATTTTTCACAGGTATTTCAATGAATATAGTAGCCATTAAAGGAATTCGCACAAAAAAGAGAGAGCTTTTTCTAGCGGCTCTTCTAAAATGGACACTGACAGTGGTCGTATCAATAGGGTTAGCTTATATTTTCTTTTCATCTAATCCAGAAATTGCAGCAGGTATTATTTTATCAGGAACCGTCCCAAGTGCTACAGCAGCAACATTGTACACATTTTTAGCAGGAGGTAACACATCACTAGTGATTGCTTCCTCATTAATAGATATAGCCATAAGCCCAATTGTTACTCCTATTTCTATGCTCGGCCTTTCTGGTAGCCAGGTATCTATATCTTTTTTCAGCTTGCTCCAGTCGTTTCTATTCATCGTTGTTCTTCCTTTGGGAGCAGGGCTGTTTATTCAACGTCTATCTCCTCAATTAGCAACTCATTCTAAATCTATTACAAGGTTAGGTTCTTCCCTTTCATTATTATTAATTATCCATACAATCGTTGGTAACGGCACAGAAGCGATCAGCAATGAACTCGGACTACTACCCCTTATTGTGTTTGCTACCTTTATTCAAGTCGTTTTTCCAATGGCAGCTGCTTATTTTATCGCAAGAAGGCTATCCATTGGTGAGAAGGATGCTCGAGCCATTCTTTTTCAAGTAGGATTATGTAATACAGCACTTGCTGCCATATTGGCATTTGAATTTATCGGCGAGCTTGCAGCGATTGCGCCGATTGTTAATATGATCATAAATTTATCTGTAGGTTCACTGATATCAAATCACTTCGCTAAAAAAGATAAAATTGAATCCGGTCAGTATTCCGTGCCTGGTGTATTAGATAATAATGTCGAATAGTTTTTCCATAAAAAAAGACCCCAGTGTGCTCCATGTTGTAATAGTAAAAAGTGCCTGGCACCACCCGAAATTTATCAAATAGTGTCGAAAGTAGTGTTGCTTTATATTTTCGAGAAAAAACAACCTCTTGTGCTAGATGTTAAACCTCTCTGTTTTTAACTTAGACTACACAGGGGATTATGTGCATTCTTTAACACTAAAACAGAACGTACGTTTCCTTTTATCTAGTAGTTTAAAAAGAAAAATGATAAACTAAAGTTAACAACTACATAAGCAGGGTGGGCGGTTAGCCACTTCCCTTGAAGGGAGGTGGAAAAGATGACGACATACGAAGCAATAACTATTGCACTAAATTCAAACTTGGTTTTGATAGGTGTTTTAACTATTGTTGTTATGTTAAGTCAAAACAAAAAAAAGTAACTTGCCCGCCCTCGACGGTCTCTCTTATTTATAGGGATAGGTAGGAGTTTCTTTATTCTTCTTTATAATCAATCATATGTATTGAGTTTTATATTTACATACATAACAAAAGGGTGTTCAAAATTGAACACCCTTTTTCATTCTAACTATTAAATACGTATCGTAGCACCAGACGAATTAGTGCGGAAATGTCCATTATCGTTCTACATATCCCAAAAGTCATTCATATTAGCTTTCAGATCTATTTTCCTCACAGCTACTAGTATCTTGTTCTACCTCTATTGCTAATAATCCATTTCAATTAATAAACTTGCTGTATGTTCGTCTGTTATTAATACGTTTGCATACTTCCCTTTTAATGCTCCATAAATCGCTTCTAGTTTTTTCGGTCCACCAGCTACAAGGATCGACTTTTCTTTTTTTGCTAGTTCGTGTAGTTCAATCCCAATGGTTCGATTATTTAAATTCTCAACACATATGTCACCATTTTTATCAAAAAATCTAGAGCATATTTCCCCAGCTGCTTTAGATTGTATTTGGTGTTGGTCTTCCTTCGAGAAATATTCTGCTTGTAATAAAACTGAATCCACGACAGGAGTTCCTACACTAAAAATGGCAATGTTAGCTTGCTTACCTAATTCAAGGATTTTATGGATATGTCGATCAGCTTCTATCGCTTGCTTAACAACAATATGGTCAACAATCGCTGGTAACGGTAACAAAAAGGTTTGTGTATTAAATGCTTCTCCGAACAAATGAATAATTTCAGAAGCATAGGTCTTTGTCTCTGAATGACTGACTCCACCATTGAGCTGAACAACTGTTGTATGACTAATAGGCTTTGGTTTTAGTTTTGTTGCTACCTCATAAACAGTAGTACCCCATGATGCTGCAATAACATCATGATCTTTTACCACTCTATTAAGGTAACTTGCTGCCACCTCTCCTAAATGCCTTTTAATTAACGTATGGTCATACTCTGAAACAGAAGCAACAACGACTTCTTTCAGGCCAAACTTATCCTTTAAACGCTCCGTTAATAACTCACCTGCTTCAACAGGGTTATGAATCTTTATTTCAACAATCCCTGAATCCTTTGCTTGCTTTAATAATCTTGAAACGGTAGGTCTTGATACATCTAATTTTTTGGCAATCTCTTGTTGGCTATAATCTAATTGGTAGTAGAGTCTAGCGACTTCAATAATTTTATTAAGCTTTTCATTTTCCATTTAAACAGCACCTAAATAATAATAATAATTTGGGTAGATCTCTCTAATTACTATACATGATACATGTTCCAAAATAAAAGAGAGAGGCTGACACCTTTCCTAATCGTCAGCCTCTTGATGTTTACTTATTCTTGAATTAATTTTTTAACACGAGCAACAACGTTCTCAACAGTAAAGCCGTATTCTGCTAAAATTCGTTTTTCTGGAGCAGAAGCACCAAATGTATTAATAGCTAGAATATCACCTTCGTCACCTGTATAACGATCCCATCCTAGTGGTGATGCCATTTCGATTGCTAAACGCTTTTTCACGTCTTTTGGTAGTACGGAACGTTTATACTCATCTGATTGAGCTTCAAAACGATTCCAAGCTGGCATACTTACAACAGAAGCTTCGATTCCCTCCCCGGCTAAAACTTGCTGTGCTTCCACTGCAAGACCAACCTCAGATCCTGATGCTAATAAAAGAACATCAGCAGTTTCTTTTGCAGCTGGAGAGATGACATATGCTCCTTTTTGAACCCCTTCATATGCCGTTTCTTTTGTATTTTTAATTGTTTTTAAATTTTGTCGAGTTAATATAAGTGCAGTTGGAGTTGATGTTGATTCAATCGCTGTTTTCCAAGCTGCAGCTGTTTCGTTACCATCTGCTGGACGGACAACTGATAGATTAGGCATTGCACGCAATGATGGCAATTGTTCAATTGGCTCATGTGTTGGTCCATCTTCACCAACAGCGATACTGTCATGAGTAAAGACATACGTTACAGGTAGATTCATTAATGCTGCTAAACGAATAGCTGGTCGTAAGTAATCAGAGAATACAAAGAATGTTCCGCCAAATGCATGCAAACCGCCATGTAATGCCATACCATTTAATGCAGCGCCCATTGCAAATTCACGAACACCGAACCAAATATTACGTCCACCGTAATTTGCACTTGTGAAGTCTCCGCCATCCTTAATCGTTGTTTTATTAGAACCTGCTAAATCAGCTGATCCTCCAAAGAATGATGGTAGTTTTTTTGCAATTCCATTTAATACTTCACCTGAAGATGCACGTGAAGCAAGACTTGTACCTTCTTCATATACTGGAATTTCTTTATCCCAGCCCTCTGGTAGTTCTCCACTTATTGCATGCTGGAATTGTTTCGCTAGCTCTGGAAATTCTTTTCCATAAGAAGCCAATACATCGTTCCACTCGTTTTCCTTTGCTATTCCTGCTTCTTTTACCGTTTTATTAAAGTGATCATATACTTCGCTAGGTACATGGAAGTCTTCCTCAAACGTCCAGTTATAAGCTTCTTTTGTTAATTTGATTTCTTCTGCACCCAGTGGAGAACCATGTGAATCAGATTTACCAGATTTATTAGGAGAACCGAAACCAATTGTTGTTCTTACTTCAATTAATGTTGGATGATCTAAGTCTAATTTTGCTTGTTCAATCGCACTTGAAATTTCGTTCAAGTCATTTCCGTCTTCTACACGAATAACCTGCCAGCCCTGAGCAATAAAGCGTTGCTCTACATTTTCAGAGAATGAACGATTTAAATCTCCATCTAATGAAATGTCATTTGAATCATAAAGAACAACAAGACGCCCTAATTTTAAGTGAGCCGCTAAAGATGCTGCCTCTGAAGAAATACCTTCCATTAAATCACCATCACCACAAATTGCATATGTAAAATGATCGACAACATTATAAGATGGCTTATTATACGTTTCAGCTAGATGACGCTCAGCCATTGCCATACCAACTGCCATCGCAATTCCTTGTCCTAATGGACCTGTTGTTGCATCTACACCTACAGTGTGACCGAACTCTGGATGACCTGGTGTTTTACTTCCCCATTGTCTAAATGATTTTAAATCATCAATTGTTAAATCATAACCAGTTAAATGAAGTAGGCTGTATAAAAGCATTGACCCATGACCTGCTGAAAGAACAAAACGATCACGGTTAAACCAGTTTGGATTTGATGGGTTGATATTCATGAATCTTGTCCAAAGAGTATAAGCCATTGGTGCAGCACCCATTGGCATTCCAGGATGTCCTGAATTTGCTTTTTCGATTGCATCAATAGATAATGTACGAATTGTTTCGATTGATAATTTTTCTGTTTGTGTTAGTTCACTCATTATGTTTTTTCCCTCCGAGAACTTATTTATTTTCTAAACAATACTTGATTGTCTTGAATTAGTAATTGACCTGAAGGCTGATCAGATAAACTCCAATCAACTACGGCTTTTTTCAATTGATTAGCAATAACTCGGTCTAATGCAGTAGGTTTTGGTCCTCCACATTGAGACTCATCGATCTCAACGATTTTCCAATCAAGATCAAATTCTCCGAAGTGAACTCCTAGTTTTACTGGATCTACTGATTGGTCCATCAATAAGAAAGTATAACTCTCTTGTTTAGCTTCTTTCATCCTAATATGCTGCTTTAACTGCTCAATTTCTTCCTGACTAGTGTTTGTCACAACTTTTGCTTCAACTGCTAGAGCAGAATTCAACAAAAGTTTTGATAAGCCATTACCAGGAATCTGCACATTAAAGACTCTTACCTTTCCATATGACAACGAACTTGCTGTGTCTCTTACACTCTCTATGTATTCAACAATTGAGTTTAAAGCCGTATCATAGCCTAATGTAAGTTCGGAACCTTCTACACTATTAAAAATACTAATCGGAACGGATAAAAGTTTCGGTAAAAATTGATTTATTTTGGCTTCACTTCCACCTAATAAAATAACTTTATCCAAATTTGATAATTTATCTTCTAGTACCGACGTTTTTTCGTTCCATATATCATTAGGAAAACTACTTAATACATAGCCATCTAAGCCTAAATTTGATGAAAAGCCCTTTGAAGTTAATTCTTTTAGTTCTATCTCTTTAGACACTCTATTGTATTCGATTCCATATACGGTTTTCTCTTGTATGGATAGTCTTTCTATAAGGGTACGAACGATTTGAACTGTACCTGCTGAAGCACACCCAAAATGAGCTACACCTATTTTCATCTACGTTACCACCTTCAGAAAGAAATTTCGTTCACTACTCATTGAACATTTGTTACATTGATTAGTATACATAAAATAATGAAAAAGATAAATACATAAAAGCATAATTTTCAAAAAATAACGATTTTGCCACTAGTCTTTAAAATGATGAAGTTTAGATCTTTGAAACAGCGTGCTGCCACACGCACAAAAAGATCCCAATAGGGTTTACCCTATTGGGATCTTTTTGTGTTTTTCATGTAGATCTGATTTTAAGAAAAATTCAATTACAAATGCCGAAACTCCCAGTGCTGCTGAATAGTTAGTTAATTCTGCAAAGTTTATTTTAAGGTTTGTTTGATTATGTCTCAATGAATGCCTCTCGATAACTTCAACTATTGGTTTTAATAATAATTCTTTTGCCAATGCCAAGCGATTGCCAATAATGATTTGCTGTGGATTAAATGTATTAATAATATTAGTGATTCCAATGCCTAAGTATCTACCAATTTGATCAAATAGTGAGATAATTTCCTCATTTTCTTTTGCTAGTTCAACTAACGATTCCAAGCTTATCTCTTCTGATTTTATTGATAATTGTAAGTATTTAGCTTGGTGTAATAATGCTTGTTCGGATGCGTATAACTCCCAACATCCAGTACTTCCACATCTGCACTCTTTTCCATTTATTTCAATTATCATATGACCCATTTCACCTGAAAATCCATCGGCTCCTCGATAAAGTTCATTATTTAAAATAAACCCTACTCCAATACCAATTCCAGCACTTAAATAGATAAGGTTTTCATACTCTTTTCCAGATCCGAAACGTTTTTCTCCGTAAGCACCTGCATTTGCTTCATTATCAATAACGACAGGGAGGCTATATTCCTTTTCAATATCTTGTTTTAAGTTAATATTTTCCCACCCTAAATTAGGAGCGAGCAATATGTTATCCCCATCCTTATTAACAATACCAGGTACAGCAATTCCAACCCCCACAACACCGTAGTGGCTATTCGGTGAAGAATTTAGTAAGAATTGAATAATCTCTTTAATAGTAAGAATTGTTTTTTCGTAGTCCATATTATTCACATGCTTCATCTTCTCACTCACTATATTGCCTGTAAGATCAGTAAGAACACCTAATATATAATTAACCCCTAAATCTATTCCAATGGAGTATCCTGCACGTTCATTAAATAGCAACATCACTGGGCGCCTTCCACCGCTAGATTCTCCAGGTCCAGACTCATAACAAATTTTTTCTTCTAATAACTCGTTGACTAATGAGGAAACGGTTCCCTTTGTTAGTCCCAAATGTTGTGATATGTCAGCACGGGATATGGGAGCTTGTTCTTTAATTGTATGTAACACTAGTGATTTATTATTAACCTTTACTAATTGTTGATTCCAAGTCATATTCTTTACTCCTCAAATTTAATATATCTAATATATCTGAATAGATCATTTAAACTGACCCTTTACTCTATTTATAACACATAAAAAAGAAAAATAAATACTTAGTTAATTCAATAGACAAACTAAGTTGATGCTGATACAATCAATTTGTAGAAATGAAAACGGTAACAACATTTGTTATCAAACTTTCAAGTAAACTAATGATTGTTTATTAAAACTATTTTTGGAGGAATGAAAATGAGTTATTTTAAAAATGTTAATCATGTAAAATATGAAGGTTCAGATTCTACGAATCCTTTTGCGTATAAGTATTACAACCCAGAAGAAACAGTTAACGGTAAGAAAATGGAAGAATTTTTACGTTTTGCCGTATCCTATTGGCATACGTTTACAGGAGAAGGTACAGATCCATTTGGACAAAGTACAATGGTACGTCCATATAATATGTTTTCTGGAATGGACTTAGCAAAAGCACGTGTGGAAGCTTCATTTGAATTTTATGAAAAATTAAATGTTCCATACTTCTGCTTCCATGATTTTGACGTTGCACCTGAAGCAGATTCACTAAGTGAAACGTTTAAGAACCTAGATGAAATTGTGGCCATGATTAAAGAGTATATGAAAACAAGTAAGACAAAGTTATTATGGAACACTGCTAATATGTTTTCTCACCCACGTTGGTTACATGGGGCAGCGACATCGCCAAATGCTGATGTATTTGCTTATGCAGCAGCAAAAGTAAAGAAGGGTTTAGAAATTGGTAAAGAACTTGGTTCTGAGAACTACGTGTTTTGGGGTGGTCGTGAAGGATACGATACATTGCTAAACACAAACATGAAGCTTGAACTTGATAATCTTGCACGTTTCTTCCATATGGCAATAGATTATTCAAAAGAAATTGGTTATGATGCTCAATTTTTAATTGAACCAAAGCCGAAGGAACCAACAAAACATCAATATGATTTTGATGTGGCAACTAGCCTAGCGTTTTTACAATCATATGGCTTAAAAGACCATTTCAAATTTAATATTGAAGCTAACCATGCAACACTTGCTGGTCATACGTTTGAGCACGAATTACATGTAGCTCGTATTAACGGTATGTTAGGTTCAGTAGATGCAAACCAAGGGGATACATTACTTGGTTGGGATACAGACGAATTTCCAACAGATTTATACTCTACAACACTAGCAATGTATGAGATTCTCAAAAATGACGGTCTTAAAACAGGAGGGCTAAACTTTGACGCGAAAGTGAGAAGGGGCTCATTTGACCCTGAAGACTTGTTCCATTCACATATTGCAGGAATGGACAGCTTTGCTATCGGTACAAAAGTAGCTCAACGTTTAATTGAAGATAAAGTGTTAGACAATTTTGTTGCAGACCGTTATAGCAGTTATACAGAAGGGATTGGACTCGATATTGTTGAAGGAAAGACAAACTTCCATAAATTAGAGCAATATGCTTTCCAACTTGACACGATTGAAAATAAATCTGGTAGACAAGAATACTTAAAAGGAATTTTAAATAAGTACATTTTAGATACTTTTGCGAGTGTAAGTGTGAAATAAACATAAATTGAAAAGACAAGCAAAGGTACTGGATTCATATTTAAGTGTTCCAGTACCTTCTATCTAGAAAAGGGGTGAATTTTCATGAAATATGTAACCGGCATTGATTTAGGAACGAGTGCAGTAAAAGTATTATTAATGAATGAAAATGGAGAAGTTTGTAAAGAAACTTCGAGGTCATATCCGTTAATACAAGAACAGTCTGGTTATAGTGAACAAAATCCTAATGAGTGGATAGAAAAAACAATGGAAGCATTAAAGGAACTCGTAGAGCAATTTGATGGGGACGTAGAGAATATTCAAGGGATTAGTTATTCAGGACAAATGCACGGTCTTGTTTTACTAGATGAAGAGTATAACGTTTTACGCAATGCCATCCTTTGAAATGATACGAGAACAACAGAGCAATGTCAGCGAATATACAATACAATTGGAGAAAAACGCCTGTTAGACATAACTAAGAACCAAGCATTAGAAGGTTTTACTTTGCCAAAGTTACTCTGGGTTAAACAATATGAGCCAGAGCTAATAGAAAAAACAGCCGTTTTTATGTTACCAAAAGATTATTTGCGCTTTAAAATGACGGGGCGAATTCATAGTGAATATTCAGATGCTGCAGGAACATTATTGTTAAACGTCGGTCAGAAGAAGTGGAGTGAAGAACTATGTCAGTTAGTAGGAATTGATATAAATATTTGCCCACCTTTAGTAGAATCACACGAGTGTGTCGGAACTATTACTGGAGAAATTGCTGAACAAACTGGTTTAGCTCCATCCACCAAAGTATTCGCAGGTGGAGCCGACAATGCCTGTGGCGCAATCGGATCAGGCATCCTTTCTGAAGGAAAAACATTGTGTAGTATTGGAACATCTGGTGTTGTTCTTTCTTATGAGGAACGAAATGATCGGGATTTTCAAGGGAAAGTCCATTATTTCAATCATGGAAAAGAAAATGCTTTTTACACAATGGGAGTAACATTAGCGGCCGGACATAGTTTAAGTTGGTTTAAAGATACTTTTGGAGAAAAGGAAACGTTTGAATCGTTATTAGCCTGTCTAAAAGATGTTCCTATTGGATCAAATGGTCTTTTATTTACACCTTATTTAGTAGGGGAACGTACGCCGTATGCAGATTCCAACATTCGTGGAAGTTTTATAGGTATTGATTCTTCACACAAACGAAATGATTTCGCACGATCAGTGATTGAAGGAATTACCTTTTCTTTGAATGAATCCATCGAAATATTCCGAGAAAGTGGGAAGACAATTGATACAATCATTTCCATTGGTGGTGGAGCAAAAAATGATACGTGGCTTCAAATTCAAGCCGATATTTTCAACGCTACAATTGTAAAATTATCAAGTGAACAAGGACCGGCTGTAGGAGCAGCAATTCTAGCTGCATACGGTTGTAAATGGTACGAATCCATAGAAGAGTGTGCAGATGTTTTCATAACCTCTGCTAAAACATATACACCTGTGCCGGAAAACGTCGAAGTGTATGGACAACTTTACCATTTATACAAAAATGTTTATATACAAACAAAAGAACTGAATGAAGGGTTAAAGAAATTCAGGAAAATGTAATAACCAAAGATAAGGCAGGATCCTGAGAGTTTAGTTAAGTAATTTCGAAAATTCAAAATAGAGGGGAGTATAAAGACAGATTTTAGATTATTAAACCAAAAAAGCAGGTTATTTGAAATCATCTTTTTTACCATATAAATAATTAAGTTTATTGAAAGCGCTATAAAAATTAGAATGCATTAAATTGAAAGCGCTGTTAATACTTATTGTTAAATGGAGCTTAGATGATAATTAATAAAACAGTGTTACTTGGATAAAAAATAGTTTACTTTTAAGTTATTTATAAAATATTCAGGAAATCACTTTCTTATTTGGTTATTAAAATCTGTCTTTAATAAACTATGAAACAAAAACGAAACTCACTTTATATTTTTTCAATTACGCTAGTGGCTTGTATTGGAGGTTTACTTTTTGGGTATGACACTGCTGTAATATCTGGGGCTGATAAGTCAATAGAAGCCTATTTAGTTAAACCTTTAGGCTTAGGGTCGTTAGCACATGGTGCAACAATTTCTAGTGCATTAATCGGTTGTATCATTGGAGGCTTAATATCTGGTTATTTCGCGTCAAAATTTGGTCGTAAGAATTCACTTATCGCAGCAGCTGCCCTTTTCTTCCTATCAGCTTTAGGATCTGCTTATCCTGAGTTTTTATTTTTCACAAAAGGAGAACCATCCATCTCTTTATTACTTACCTTTAACCTGTATCGAATCATAGGTGGAATTGGTGTCGGCTTGGCTTCAGCGATTGTTCCAATATATATAGGAGAAATTGCACCTGCTAATATTCGTGGTAGATTGGTATCGTTCAATCAATTTACGATCATTTTTGGTATGTTGGTTGTTTACTTTGTTAACTGGGGTATCGCTAACGGACAACCATTAGAATGGATCAACGATGTGGGATGGAGATATATGTTTGCTTCGGAAGCAATTCCAGCTCTATTGTTTGGTTTACTATTACTTTTCGTTCCAGAAACACCTCGATACTTAACATTAAAAAATCAAGATGATAAAGCTCTAGCTATTCTTACTAAAATTAATGGATCTTCAGAAGCAAAATCTATCTTGAAAGAAATTAAACAAACAGTGACGGTAAATGTTTCCTCTGAAAAACTATTTGCTTACGGAAAATTAGTGATCATTATTGGAATCTTGCTCTCAGTATTCCAACAATTTGTTGGTATCAACGTTGCTTTATATTATGCTCCTCGTATTTTTGAAAGCATGGGGGCTGCAAAAGATGCTTCGATGTTACAGACAATTGTTATGGGACTCATCAATGTAGTCTTTACTGTCATTGCCATTTTGACAGTGGATAAATGGGGACGTAAACCTTTATTAATAGTAGGTTCCATTGGTATGGCTATTGGTATGTTTGGTGTAGCAGGACTAGCCTTTTCAAATGTTATAGGGATTAGTACTTTAATATTCATTATTATATACACAGCTTCATTCATGATGTCATGGGGCCCAATATGTTGGGTATTGATTTCTGAAATCTTCCCTAACAAAATTCGTGGACAAGCCGTGGCCGTTGCTGTAGCTGCACAATGGGCTGCTAACTATCTGATTTCATCTACTTATCCAATGATGATGGAATATAGTAGTGGTTTAACCTATGGTTTCTACGGTCTAATGAGTGTACTTTCAGCTATATTCGTTTGGAAATTTATTCCTGAAACTAAAGGAAAGACCCTTGAACAAATGGATAATGTTTGGAGAAAACCTAGTGTTAATCAGCATAAAGCAGTATAAACTTATTTCTGAATCCTTTACTATTATAAATAATAAATCTGTGAGAGGCGCATGAATGATTTCATGCGCTTATTCTAATTCGCTTTTTGAAAATATATACTGGAAGTCTATCTAATTATGTGAAAGTTAATCTAGTGTTATTTCAAACAAAAAAAGTAACTCGCCCGCCCTCGACCAAAGGATAACGGTTAGTTACTTCTTTTTTTAGAAATACTTATCAAATTAGTTAGCCGCTCACTTTGCAGAATGTAGTTGCGGTGAGAAGTAACCATTCCATCCTCCTGACCAAGGTAATGGGTAGAAACTTCTTATTGTGATACTTATTTATCTTAGCTTGGTAGAGACTAAAACCATTAATAAAGTTATGGAAAACAAACTGCCCGAAGGCCCATGGATAGCCCCATCTTTATTAATGTCCGCAATGATTACTGTTGCTCCTTTTTTTGCTAATTCATTTGCTAGGCCCTTTCAATCCCTCTTTCCGATGCTGCATTAGTAACTACCGCAACTCTATTTTCCATACAATCATTCCCTCTCAATTACTCTCTTAATAAAGTAGTCACTGTATACTTACAATAGATTTGGCAGGAATAATACAATTCCCGGAACATACGTAACGATAAAGAGAACAATGATAGCAACAACAAAATAAGGAACCAGAGCACGTACCGTTTGTAATACAGGGATATCTCCTATTTTTGATGCCATTAATAAATTTAATGCCATTGGTGGAGTGATGAGGCCCACGGCCAAATTAACAGTTTGTATAACTCCAAAATGAATTGGGTCAATTCCAACCGCTAAAACTAAAGGCAAAAATATTGGGGTGGTGATTACAATAGCTGTAATCGTTTCCAAAAAGGTACCGAGTATTAAATAAATTATATTTAACATTAATAAAATTACATATGGATTTGTTGTAAGACTTGTAACAGCTTCAGCAAGTTTCATAGGAACCTGTTCAGTAGTGATTAACCATCCAAAAACACCGGCTAGCCCTATAATAAGCAATATAATTGCACTCATTAACGTTGAGTTACCTGATATAAAAACTAGTTTTTTAAGCCCTATACTTCTATAGAGTAGACATGAAACTAGTATCCCATATAAAGCAGCAATTGCACCGGATTCGGTTGGTGTAAAAATACCAGAATAAATCCCTCCCAACACGATAACAGGCATCAAAAGGGCAGGTAACGCATTTAAAAAGTTTTTCTTTAAGCTTTTATTGCCTTCTGGATCTAATTGGATTTGTCCTGTTGATGCTTCGTTCGTCACTTTTTCTAGGGAGGCAGCTACCTCATTATTTTTTATTTGCTTATTATACATAAATCGATTTACAATCATAAAACCAATGGCCATTAAAATACCTGGAACAATACCACCTAAAAAAAGCTTAGCAATCGAGACTTCTGCATTAAACCCATAAATAATAAGGGGAATACTTGGTGGAATTAATACTCCTAAAAAACCTGCTGCAGCTGTTACAACTACAGCATTTTCACGGGAATACCCCTTCTTAATCATCTCTGGTATCATAATACCGCCGATGGCTGCAACAGTTGCTGCTGAAGAGCCCGAAATTGCACCAAAAAATAAAGAAGCAATTACGGTTACATGCGCTAACGCACCCTTTATTTTTCTTAGCATTCCATTGATAAGATTAATCAAATGTTTTGAAATATCCCCCTCTTTCATAATATCTCCTGCTAAAATAAACAGAGGAATCGCCATCAAAGAGAATGAATCTAACGAGCCAAAACTTTTTGTTACTAATACAATGGTATTAGAAGGATCGTTTACCAACCAGTGAAATAGAGCACCAATCCCGAAACTAAATGCAATTGGTATACCTATTAGAACTAGGAAGAAAAATAAAAGTAGTGTCCACAAAACCATTTTCTACCCCTCCTTGCTAATATCTAGATTTTGATTTTGGTTAAATTCGGTTTTTTTAGGGATTATTATGTAAATACAATTAATGGCCATTAAAATACCACCTAACAAAAGAGGAATTAATGGCCAAGCCATTGAAATTTGGAGGGCAGGCGTAACCTGCCCCAACTCAATCGTATCCATTATTAGAGTAAAGGCTAAATATGCATAAGAAGCTGTAAAAATGAATACGATCGCAGCTCTAAACTTTTTTAAAGGCTGTAGATACTTCCCCTTAATAACTAAATCTAAGATATCAACATTTAAATGAGAGTTTAAGTAAATGGCAGTGGAACTCATAATTAACACCAAATAAATCATTATATACCGGATAACCTCTTCAACCCACGGTAGTGGTAACTGGATTATAAAGCGATAAAACACCTGAAGATTTGCTAATCCGGTCAACACTAGCATTAGTATTCCAGCTAGATAAATTAGTGATTTGTTTATGCGTTCCATTTTTATCTACTCCTTGTATTCAAGCATTTTATTTACAAGATCTTCTCCAATAGCAGGTGCTACTTCCTCATAAGTTGGTAAAGCACTTTCTTCAAATCGCTTAATTTCTTCTGGAGATAATCTATGAACTTCAACTCCTGCCTCTTCCATCATTTCACCATATTTCACTTCCATATCAAGACTATATTTCAATTGTTCTTTACCAACTTCAGTTGCAAGTTCCTTCAATGTCGTTTGCACATCTTCCGGCAATTTATCCCATGTTTTCTTACTTACCATAAATGCTAATACACTATAGATGTGTTCCGTGTACGTATAATAAGGCTGTACTTCATAAAATTTAGAACCGTATGTTAATCCAGGACCGTTGTCTTGACCATCTACAACTCCCTGTTGTAAACCTGTATATAATTCATTAAATGCCATCGGTGTTGGAACAGTGCCAATACTTCCAAACCAATCTAGTGATGATGGGTTTTCAACAACTCTCACCTTTAAACCTTCTAGATCATCAATACTTTTTATAGGACGTACTGAGTTTGACATAGAGCGATTACTATGATGCCAATAAGAGATAACCTCAAACCCTTTTTCTCTCGCACTCCCAGCAAGTTCTTCTCCGATAGCACCGTTTACTATTTCGTCTTTTTTCTCTTGATCAGACGGGAAAATATATGGTAAATCCCATACTTGGTATTCTGGAACAAAGTTCCCCATTGCAATAGTACCAACAAGCGCCATATCAACTACACCTTGTTGCATTCCCTCTAGCATTTCTCTGTCAGCACCTAACTGACTAGCAGGATATGCTTCTACTTTTACTTGACCACCAGTCTGTTCTTCCACTTTTTCGGAAAAATCCTCCACATATTTTTGCCAAGGATGTTCTGTATCAGCGGGGCCTACATGACCAAGCTTTAAGACATACTGTTTCTTCTCTCCACCTGATGATTCCCCTCCTGCACTTTCATTCTGGTTACCGCACCCTACTAAAAACAAGGAAAAAATTAGCGTCATCGATAATAAAAGTGTGAATTTTTTTCTCATTTAAACGACCTCCCTTTTCGAAATATTCAGTGAAATTAAACCATAACAATTACTTCGAATATTCAGATACTAAAACTGAGTAAAAGTAACTCAATACTAACTTAGTAGCTTAGTATTTTACGTTCTTGAGAGGTGTTTTTTCATTTAACTCCCTCCACTTGGACACCTCTTTCTACTTTCCTATTATTTACATCCTCTAAAAACTTGCAAATTGCGGTATGATCCTCATTCGTTAAACCGTGGGAATGAGCACCATTATATATTTGACAAGTTAATGAACCTACCAAAGAGGTTAACCCGTATTGTTTAATGGCTTCTGCAAAAAGCCCAACATCTTTGTGCATTAATCCCAAAGCGAACGTTGGATTTGAATAATCACCTGAAACAAAATGATTACCAAATACTTCTAATTTTTTACTGCCTCCAACACTATTTTCCAATATTTCTTTTAATTTCACTGGCTCAATCCCTCCAGCTGAAGCCAATATAAATGCTTCACTTAATATAGATGCGGTTGAAGCAACTACAATATTGTTGCATATTTTTGCTATAGAAGCTGTTCCTATTGCTCCTAAGTAATAGATGTTCTTCCCAATATCATTCAAAATTGGCTTCACTTGTTGATAATCACTCTCGTCTGCACCTACCATGATAGAAAGTGTGCCAGACTCAGCACCCCCTGGGCCGCCACTAACTGGTGCTTCTATATACCTTAACCCATTTAATCTACACTTTTCACCCGCATTAATAGCGGTTTGAGGATCTATCGTACTTAGGTCAATAATTAGAGGTTGATGTATTACATTTAATTGAACCATTCTTTCAGTCATTTCTTTAACCTGGTTAGGACCTGGCAAGCTAAAAATTATTACGTTATTATCAACAACAGATTGATTAAAGTCTACAGAGGCTTCTGCCCCGATATTTCTTGCTCTGTTTACTGCTTCATTTGAGGGGTCACTTACCGTCACTTGATACCCTTTGCTAATCAGGGTTGTAATAACACCAAACCCCATTCTCCCCGCTCCAACTACAAGTACTTTATTTGTCATAAAAAGTCGCTCCTTTAAATATAAAGTTTTTTAATTAATGAATTATCGGTCACCTTTTCTAAGAATTTCTATTATGTAGTTCACCCCTTCCACTGAGTATAAAGCGCTTTCATTTTTAACTGTTATAGCTTGACTTTTAGCCCTAAGTAACTAACCTTATTACTAGAATTCAAGCTTACCCAATTTATATATAATGGCTGCGATTTAAGAAGTCTTTCAATCTATCACAGCTCCTTACATATCTTTTTAGAGACACTTTTTTGCTAGTTAACTACCTTAGCTTAAACCACTTTTAAAATCATTAATCATTAAAATCTATCATGATGCTTTTGATTTGCGTATAGCTATCAAGCATACCTTCTAAGGAAAACTCACGACCTATACCACTTTGCTTATATCCACCATAAGAAAGTCCTGGCATCTGAGCTCCCCCACGATTTACCTGGATCCAACCTGATTCTATTTTACTAGCTGTTCTTAACACAGTTGTAGTATCATTTGTCCAAACATATGCAGCTAGTCCATAAGAGCTATTATTAACAGCCTGAATAACCTCATCTTCATCCTCCCATGGCATGATCATTAATACTGGACCAAAAATTTCTTCCTTAGCCAGCCTAGTATTACCATTTTTACAAGCAAAAAGTGTAGGTTGTAGATAATACCCTTGAGATAATGGACCCTCCTCAGCTGGTAGGCCTCCGATTAAAAGCTCTACATTCTCATCATTAATTCCTTCTTCAATAAATCCACATACTTTATCAAATTGTTTTTTATTAATAATAGAGCCCATATCTGATTCTTCATCCAATGGATTGCCTACTTTAAGTTCCCCTAATTTATTTGCAAGCTTTTCAACAAGCGAATCAAAAATTGAATTATGCAGATATAGACGTGTTCCAGCAGAGCATGATTGACCTTGGCGAGCAAAACGCATTGCTGAAATAATACCATCGACAACTTTATCGGTATTGGCGTCAGGAAATACAATTTGTGGACTTTTACCCCCTAATTCTAGAGAAACAGGGATAATTCGGTCAGCGCCTTTATGCATGATTGTCTTACCGACTGCAGTTGATCCTGTAAAAGTTATTTTCTTTACAAGAGGATGACTTGTTAAAGCTTCACCACATTCCTGACCGAACCCAGTTATAACATTCACAACACCAGGCGGGAGATACTCAGCACAAATTTTTGCAAGCTTTAAAACTCCTAGAGGAGCATCTTCAGCTGCTTTTAAAACAATAGTGTTTCCTGATGCAACTGCAGGAGCAATTTTTAATGATGATAGTTGCACCGGAGCATTCCAAGGTACAATCGCCCCGATAACCCCATAAGGCTCACGTTGTGTATAAGCCATTAAATTATTATCAACCGGACATGTACTACCCTTTATCTCACTTGCAACCCCAGCAAAGTAACGGAAAATTTCAATAACACTTTTCACTTCACCTCTAGCTTGAGTTCGAATAGCATTTCCTGTTTCAGTAGCTATCGTTCTTGCAATCTCCTCACCCTGTGCTTCAACAGCATCAGCAATTTTCCAAAGTAGCTTTCCACGTTCACGTGATGGAACTTCTCGCCAAAACTTAAAGGCTTCATCAGCAGCTTTTACCGCAATATCAACATCCTCTGCAGAAGCTCTAGGTACTTCGGCTATTACAGAACCCTTCTCAGCTGGGTTTTCAATTGAGAAAAATTCTGAACTTGCACTCGCAGCCCTTTTTCCATTAATTAGCATCAATTCTTGTACAACAGATACAAATTTCATCAAAACACCATCCTTGTTTATTTTTTTCATCTATAGATTTACCTTGCACAATCAATTACCATAAAAAATTATGGATTTACGATAAAGGATTGTAGAAAGGGAAATAACAACTCTAGTAAAACCTTTTGGTAATTACGGATACGTTATTTAAACTGTGTCATTAGGTTGTGTATATTTATATATGTCTGTAATGCGTCTTGTACATGGGCTGATGCTTTATTACCAGCACCTTCCTTATCTTTTAGTAAAATGCAATTAAGAATTTCTTGATGTTCCTCTACTGACCTCTCCATCTGGCCTGGCAGTGATAATGTCCTGATCCTTGATAAAAAAGATTTTTGGTTTAATAGCTCAATAAATTTTTTTAATTCTTTATTTTCTGAGGTCCTAACAAAGGAATAATGAAATTCTTGGTCAAGCAGAGAATACTCCTTAACGTCTTTGTTGATAATTGCATTTTTTTGTTTAGTAATAATTTCTTCTAAATCCTTTACAACACTTTCATCACTGGAATCACAACATATTTCTACTGCAAGCTTTTCCAATACCATTCGGAGCTGAGTAATATCTTTAAATTCTTCAATTGTTAAATCTTTAATAAAAGCACCCTTATAAGGTATAAATTCAACCAAACCTTCTATTGATAATTGTTGTAACGCCTGTCTTATCGGAGTACGACTAACATTGTACTTTTCTGCTAGCTCACGCTCAGGCAATCGTTCTCCTGGTTTAAGATCTTGATTTATAATCTGTTGTTTTATTTTTAAATATAAGCTCTGCATATTACTTGAATCATCAGTCATAATCTCAACTCCGTTATTATTTGGTATACCATTACTTAAATAATAGAATACCATATCACTAATATATTGTATACCACTACTTTATAATTATTCTGAATAGTAAATTTATTTTTACACCTTAAATAGTGCTTTCAATTATTCCAATTAACATTCGTGAGAAAGTACCTGTGCACCATCTGAAATTTGTAAAATAGCGTCGATAGTATTAACGCTTTATTTTCACTAAAAATGAAAATAAAAACGAGAAACCCTTAATCATAAGGTTTCCCGCTTTTTTAGTGCCTAGCACCACCCGAAATTTATCAAATAGTGTCGAAAGTAGTATTGCCTTATATTCTCGAGAAAAAACAACCTTTTTTGCTAGATGTTAATCCTCTCTGTTCTTAATTTAGAATACACAAATTAGTCATTGACATAAAGAACTACACAGGGGATAATATGCATTCTTTAACACTAAAATAGAACGTACGTTTCTTTTTATATAGTAGTTTAAAAAGAAAAATAATAAACTAAAGGTAGCAACTACATAAGCAGGTGGGCGGTTAGCCACTTCCCTTGAAGGGAGGTGGGAACGATGACGACATATGAAGCAATATCTATTGCACTGTCTTCAAACTTAGTTTTGATAGGTGTTTTAACTATTGTTATTATGATTCTTCATCAACACAAAAAGAAGTAACCGCCCCTCCTCACCAAGGTCTGGGTAGTTACTTCTCTTAAGGTACTTAACTAATTTTGGTTAGCCGCTCACTTTGCGGCATGTAGTTGCGGTGATCAGGTGTTAGCGCACCTGATCTCTTTTTATTCTTATCTAAATTATAAGTAAATTATTCAAATTTATCAAGGAAGTCGTTAAAATTAATGTTCCGTCCCTGGCACCACCCGAAGATTATCAAATAATGTCTATAGTGTTATAGATTTATATTTCCAAGGGAATAGAGTCCTTTACTTAAAGTTAATCACTTTCATCAGAGTACACAAAGTGTCATCCTTCATCAACACAAAAAGAAGTAACCGCCCCAACCTCTCCAAGGTAATTGGGTAGTTACTTCTCTATTGTGAATACTTATTAATTGGTTAACCGCTCACTTTGTGGCACATAGTTGCCTGATCGGGTGTTCAAACCACCTGATCTTTTTTATTCTTATCTTTATAATAAGTAAATTATACCTTTTTATCAAGGACTCTCAACATAAAAATCGCTGTCAAGACCGGAGTATATCGATAAATATTCGCCAAATCCTGAGTGCTGATACCAGGCACTAGAACATATACAATTTTAAAATGACATTCAAGAAACATAAGGTGCAAAATGGTGAGTGTCCACGATGTGGAAGTCGTTTAGAGACGACGTGGAATGGAAAGCCATAATACATTATTAAGGATGTAGTTATTCCCCCGTACGTAGGTATTCTGCTTAGTAGTACACTTCATCATTAATAGACAACTTAAGAAGTAAAAGCTACATACATAGGAAACAAAATATAGCCTGAACCCCCTTCTGCTAGGTAGCTCAGGCTTTACTTAATCCCTAATAAGCATTAGTAACTTCATGTGTAACTCCACAAACTATCTAAAAAGGGTTACTTGACACCTTTAATTTTTAGCGAAACTTTTACCATTATAATAATAGGCGGATTCCAAAAATGCTGTAAAGGCAACTTCTACCTCTGGAATCCCAAGTGAAAGAACATGCTTTGTCACAAGTTGGGTAAAATGGTCCTGGATGGCCTGGCCACGTTCAAACCATTTGACTTCAATAAAGGGATATCCCGGAACCTCATTTTGATCTAAAATGAAAGTTGAATTTACTATTTCTAGTGTAAAAGTGTCAGTTTCACATTTACAAAGTCTTGCTAGTTCCTGTACTAGTGGTGTACTTATTTCTTTGACCTGTTCCACGGAAATTCCTCTTATCATTAAATGGGGCATATGTAATCCTCCTACTGAATTTTTTTATAGATTAAGATTTTAAAAGGAAATTATTGCTTTTACCAAACCTACTTAGAATACAGATCAATCAGGATAGATGTTTCGACATTGACAATTAATTTAGGCATTAGTGTTACAATTAGGGAAAGGGGACAAAGTATAGGGGTTCCTCTCCACCCTACTCTGGTTTTGGTTCAGATTCTCGGTTAGTACCATATAAATGTGCTTTATTTTACTCCTATTGAATTCCTAAGAGGATCGTATGGAGCAATATTAACTTCAATTTCTTCATTTAACGCTAGACCAGCAGCCAATGTTCCAACATAAGGTCCCATTGTTAGACCTGAGGCACCTAGGCCGGTCGCAATGATTAATCCTTGAATTGATGGAATTTTCCCAAGTAAAGGTAAAATATCTGGCCCATTCGGTCTAAATCCGATTCTTACTTCATGCAAAGTACTATCAGAAAGTCCAGGTGCAACCGATAATGCTTCTTCCATAATTTCTTTTATTCCCGCTGCTGTGACACGATAATCAAATCTGGATCCTGTTTCCCTTGTTGCTCCTACAACAACACGAGAATCATCAAAGCAAACCAGGTAATGACTACCTTGAGGAAGAATAACGGGCCATTTTGATGTATCTTCTTCGGGAAGCTTTAAGTGGGCAATTTGCCCTCGCTGGGGTTCGATGTGAATTTCAATACCAAGAGGTTCAAGTATTTCTAATGCCCATGCCCCTGCAGTGATGACAACAGAGTCTGCTGAAATCAATTCCCCATTAACATAAACACCTATGGCTTTACCGTTAGCTACTTCAAGTCTAGCTTCACCAGAATAAAATGTCGCTCCGTGTTTTGCAGCCCCTTTCTGTAGAGCATCACGTAATAATTTACCATCAACACGTGCAGCACCTGTCACATGAATTGCTCCAAGGTCTTCTCTTAAAGGCGGAAAAAGAGTACGTGCTTCTTTGGCTGATAGTCGATTGACTTCCCCAACTTCAGGTGTTTCTGCCTGCCGTTTTCTAACCTTTTTCTCAATTTCATTTAGTTCAGTTTCATCATTACTTACTGCAATGGCGCCCACTAGGCCATAGCCTAGATCGCTTTCACCATCTATTTTAAGTTGGGAAATAAGTGATGGATAATAACAGGCTCCAGCATTAGCTAAAGTATACCAATCTTGATCTTCAACTCTTGTAATCCAAGGACATACAATTCCTGCACCCGCTGCAGTGGCTTGCCCCTCATGAAGTTTATCAACAACAACAACTTCTGCACCCTTTCTAGCCAAATGGTACGCTGCACTGGATCCTACAATTCCTGCACCTACAATAACAATTTTCATTTCCTACATCCCTTTCTCGATATCTTAACTTTAGCCCAGTACATACAAGTTATAGATCCAATAGTTATTCGTTATCAATTTCCATGTAGAGTTAAATTCTCCCAATAAATACTGGGTTGATTGCATGCTTTAATAGAACCTACTAATCGAATACCTATCAATCGGAATAGATGTTTCTCCATCGAGAATTAATTCAGTCATTAGTGTTCCAATTAGGGGGGAAAGGGTAACTCCGCTATGTGTAGCTGCAACATAGAGATTTTCAATGTCTGGAACTTTTCCAAGTATCGGAAAGCCGTCTTCTGGCATGGCACGAATACCTGAAAATGCACGGACAATTTTTGCTTTTCTCAAAGAAGGTACATAGTGGATTGCCATATTTGCTGTTTCCTGGATAACATCAAGGGTTGTCGATCTGTCAAATCCTGCTTTTTCCATTGAATATCCGATTAAGACCTCGCCATTATTAGCTTGCCTTAACCCGCTGATCGTATAATTCAAGAAAGGCTTTAGAGGTTCGGAAACAAGAATTTGCCCTCTTAATTGATTTACTGGAATATTGATTCCTAGCATCGCCCCCAACTCCCTTGACCAGGTACCGCCAGCGAGAATTAGATTTTTACATTCATAGGTTTCCTTGTCTGAAACGACGATAAAGTTCCCATCCTGCTTTTGGATGTTTGTTACTTTATTATAAGTGGAGTAATTAACACCATTTTTCTTTGCAGCTCTCAAGTACATGTCAATTAACCGAAAGGGATTGACGTTTCCATCGATTGAACTATACGTCGCCCCAGCAACCTCAGGGTTGATTGAGGGCTCCTTTTCCAATACTTCTTCCCTTGATAATACCTTAATCTTAATACCTATTTTTCGGTAAGACTCAGCAAGTTGTAAAGCCTTTTCCCGGTCCTCCTCATTGAAAAATGGAGATAGACCACCAGTCCGTTTATATTCAAAGTCTCCAATTTTTTTTGATAAATAAGGATAGAGTTCAGCACTATACATACTAAATTCGGCATACCAGGATGGTGTCTTATTGTGCACCCACACCCAAGCCTGAGTTGAGCCCGATGTTCCTGTCATTGGATATTTCTTATCAAGCACCAATATGCCTTCTTTATAGCGTTCAGATAGGTGATAGGCAATACCATTACCTACTACCCCTCCTCCAATGACCACTGTTTCGTAACTTGTTTCCATTTACCTCACCTTCCCATCCTCTAATTCCACCTCATCTAAAACAGATTTCACAGCCGAAAATGTTGTGCTATTAGTACCTAGTGTTTCAAGCTTTATAGGGGACAGTGGCATCCGCATCCGAGGTAAAGGAATCTCATGGAAAGGCCTGCCTGTTTGATCATGAATAATTTTTGCAACGAGGCTCGTGCATATCTTTGCCTGACAGGGCCCCATTCCGCACCGTGTTAGTCTTTTTACATCATCAAAGGTACTTGCGCCTTGCTCAATGACTTCTTCAATTTCCTCACAGCTTATTTCTTCACATCGACAAATGATTGTTGTTTTTTCCAACTAATTCACCTTCTAGTCTCTTAATCTGTTGGTCTAAGAGATAAATTGATCTCTAAGCTTGGGATTTGCAAAGTTTTCTATATGATTGATTCTGCCTTGCCATGCAGCCGTATCTAGTTTTGTTTCTAAAATCTCTAACTCTTTCCAAAGGGAATACCTAATCTGTTCAGCATCTTCCTTGCTTATAGAATTCAATGCTTCATTTACACTAATTCCAGCGATCATACCCGTTACTAGTAAAACTCCTTGTGAGCTGATCCCTGCTGCATTACCAGCTATAAAGACATCATCTCGATCTGTTTGGAAACGTTTATTATATTGCGGGAGCCATCCTCCAAGTCCTACTTGATAACCGAAGGAACATCCCAACTGGTAAAACGAATCGAGAATAGGTGTTCTTCCTCCATCTATACAAACGAGGTCGACCATTTCAGTAATGACCTGATCCTGATGCTGTATGTCAATTTCATCAACTTGACCATTCCCTCTCGCTTCCTTAATAGTAGAATTCAGATAAAAGGGAACACCGCTTCTTTTCACTTGTTCCACTTTTTCGATATCTTTTGCTTGGACATGGGATTGATTTTCAATTATCCCTTTAATATTTATTCCTACGTCTAAGAGCTGAAGTGCAACTTCAACGGCAAAATTACTAGATCCATAGATTACTGCAACTTTTCCAGGAATAACAAAATCCCGATTGACTAATGTTTGGGCTGCACCAATCGTCATAATACCTGGTAGCGTCCATTTCGGAAAAGGAACTGCACTTTCAGCTGCTCCAGTGGCGACGATTATTTTTTTCGCCTTTAATGGAAAAACATTTTCCTCATCTGTAATACCAACACTTCCATCCTTATATAGGCCAATCACTCGATGTTCAAGCAAATAATGGATTGGAAATTCATTTAATTGTTCCGTTAACTTTCTTGCTAGTTCGAAGCCACGCATTTGTTTGTATGCTGAGGGTAATGATCGAATAAATTGCGTTTGCTGGCATAACTGACCGCCCATTGAAATCGATTCGTCAACAATCGTTACATCCAATCCCTTTGATGCCGTTTCGAATGCAGCTGCAAGCCCTGCTGGTCCAGCTCCAATGATGAGAACATCAGTCTCCATCGCCATCTCTCCTTACCTCTGGATCTTCTAAGCATGGATAAATCTCCATCCCTTCTTCAACCCTTTTCATACAAGTGCGTACACGGTCCTCTCCATCCACAGTCATATAGCAGCTGCAACATCTCCCTCGCGAACAAAAAAGACCTCGTGACTGAATTAACTTTCTGCTTAAACCGAATTTTTTTTCGCCATTAGCGATTAATGCTGCTGCAACCGTTTGCTGTTTATATGCCTTATATGGCTTCTTATTAAAATAGATCGTGACGGGTTCTTGAAGCTGCTTCCCTAACACGGGATGATTTTCGATATGCATAAAAACACCTTCTTATTGATTTTTCGATGCAAACACTTTTCCTACACCCAATACCCTTTCGATTACAACCATTAGTACAAGGGTTAATAAAATCATAATACTTGATACCGACGTTATAATTGGATCATATTGGTATTGCATGTACGTATAGATTCGAACCGGCAGTGAAACCACATCGGTACTTACAATAAATAACGCTACTGTTAAATCATCAAATGAAGTAATAAATGCAAAGATAGCACCTGCAATCACCCCAGATTTAATAACAGGAAGAGTAATTTGAAAAAACACTTTAAAATTGCTAGCCCCTAAATTCATGGCAGCTTGTTCGATTGAGCGGTCAAAACCTACCAAACTAGCAACTACTAAGCGCATGACAAAAGGTACTGTTAAAATAATATGTCCAAGTATTAAAGCAAAAGGACTTGCTGATAATCCGATCCAAGAATAGAACTGGAGAAGTGCCACTCCAAACACTACGGATGGAATCAATAGGGGTGAGCCAATTAATTGGACAATGGCTGTTTTCCCTTTAAAGTGATGCCTAACAACAGCGATGGAAGCCAGTGTCCCGATTGCCGTTGCGATAATTGAAGTACCGACTGCTACAATGACACTTAACACAAAAGATTGCATAAATTCGGGATGTTCAACTAGTTCAAAATACCATCTGAGTGTCAATCCTTTCGGCGGAAAAACAATATATTCAGTGGTTGTTAACGAAGACATTAATACGACGACAATAGGTGCAAGCAAAAAACCATATACTAGGAAACAAACGAAATTAAATAGGAATTTGGGCAGCCTCTTTTTCCTCATTGAATCGCCACTCCTTTTTCCGAACTAGCAAGTATTTTGCTATAAGCGATGATCGTAATCGTCGCAATAATGATTAATAGAAAGCCAATTGCTGCTCCATATGGCCAGTTCATCATAACGGCTACCTGCTCATATGTTAAATAGGACATAACCTTCACCTGTGGACCACCAAGAATAGCAGGAGTAACAAACGAACTTACACTTAAACTAAATACCATAACGGATCCTGCAAATATTCCAGGTAATGTTAAAGGCAGTAAAACCGAAAAGAATGTTCTTAATGAACTAGCGCCAAGATTTTGTGAAGCCCTGATAACGGAAGGATCAATTCTTTCAAGTGAACCCATAATACTTAGCACCATATATGGAAACAGCACGTGTACCATTCCGATAATCACACTCAACTCCGTATACAATAAGGTTAAAGGTTGGTCAATCCACCCAAGGTTCATCAAAGTACTATTCACTACACCATTATTTGATAGTAAAATAACCCATCCATAGCAGCGGATGACCATACTAATCAAAAGAGGTGATAACACTAGCAATATTAAATAATTTTTCACTCTCCCCTTGGCTCTTGAAATTTGAAAAGCCACTGGGTAAGAAATAATGATCGTAATTAATGTGGTTAACAAAGCTATTTTTACCGTTCTCCAGACGACCCCTAAGTAAAAAGGATCTGTAATGAATTTGATATAATTTTGAAGTGTCCAATCACTTCCAATTCCACTACTAGCATCAAACGTCTTAAAACTCGTGATAAAAAGAAAAAACAAAGGGAGCAAGAAGAAAAAGATGAAGATTCCCAGAGTAGGTAGCAATAACAGCCACGTATCAAGACGTTTCCTGTTTAGGTTCTTTTTCTTCTGTTTGAGTATTAAATCATGTTCCGTTCCCATTCCAGTCTGCATTCGCTCTGTCACCTCACCTTCCTAGAAGGTAGTAAATCTTCTGGATTCCAGTTAGCAAATACGTTATTTCCCTCCTGTATTTGATTAGGATTTAACACTGTATTTGATATATCAGCAACTAGCTGCTTATCTTGTGCTTTTAAAATATATCTCGTCTTAGCCCCCAGGAACATCTTTCTTTCGACTTTCGTTTGAAAGCCAGCATTCCTATCAGAGGATTCAGCTAAAGAAATTTGTATTTTTTCAGGTCTGATAAAAAAGTCAACATCTGAATCCTTCGTTGAATTGACTGAAACAATCTGTTCATGACCAAAGAAGTGCAGTTTGCATTTATTATTTTCATATGTTTCAAGCACTTTTCCCTCAATTTGATTTACTTCTCCAATAAATTGGGAAACAAAATCTGTTTTCGGGTGATTGTAGATGGCAGCAGGAGCGTCAACCTGTTCAATTCTCCCTTCATACATAACCGCAATCCGATCCGATATCGCAAGTGCTTCCTCTTGGTCATGTGTAACAAATATGGTGGTAATTCCAACCTTCTTTTGAATATCCACAATTTCTTCACGCATTTCCTGGCGAAGTTTTGCATCGAGATTACTTAATGGTTCATCAAGGAGAAGTACTTTCGGCTTGATTACTAAAGCTCTCGCCAAGGAAACACGCTGCTGCTGCCCGCCAGAAAGCTCTTTCGGATATCGTTTTTCATATCCTGATAATCGGACCATTTCCAATGCTTCTAACACACGCTTATTCAGTTCACTTTTAGCGACTTTACGAAGTTTCAACCCATACGCTACATTATCGAAAACGGTCATATGTGGAAATAAAGCATAGTTTTGAAAAACCATGCCCATTTCTCTTTTATTTGGAGGAAGCAGGTGAACGGGTTTCCCGTCCACCTCAATTTTCCCACCATCCACTTCCAAAAATCCCGCAATCATATTTAAGGTCGTTGTCTTTCCGCAGCCAGATGGTCCAAGAAATGACATAAGCTCCCCTTGCTCAATCTCAAGACTTAACTTTTTTACCACTTCTGTTTTATTAAATGTCTTTATCACATTTTCAAGGGTTAAATAACTCATCCTATCACCTCTTCGTTAGTGGGCTACTTCAATTTCTTTGTTAGCGCGTTCTGTCCACTCAGCTCTTTTTTGATTAACAACTTCCCAATTCACTTTTATAAGTTTCGCAATTTGGTCTTCGCCATAAACAACCTTATTTGTAATATCTCCCTCTAATTTCACGTTTTTATTAACCGGACCGTCAAACAGTGCATTTGCAAATAACTCCTGTGCTTCTTCACCTAAAATAAAATTGACAAATTCTTGAGCAAGTTCTGCATTTGGTGCATCTTTGATCACACTAATTGTTGGCATTAACGCAGGAACTCCCTCTTTGGGTATCACATACTCAATTGGAAATCCTGTATCTTGTAGAGTATATACACGGCTGCTTCCCCATGCACTTGCCACTGTCTGACCTTGCAAGAAATAGTTAGAAACGTCTGCCGTTTTATCAAACGTGACGGCATTTTTGGCGATTTCTTTTAATTTTTCAAAGCCTGGCTCAATATTTTCTTCACTTCCTCCGTTAGCAATAGCCGTCATGAGAAGCATATGAATCCCGTAAGTATTCGCTATCGATGGCAAGACAAGTTTGCCTTTAAATTTAGGATCAGACAAATCATTCCAAGATGTTAAAGGCTCCCAGCCATTTTTTTCAAAAAGTTCTTTGTTATATGCAAGTCCAGTTGAAATGATTCCAAAACCGACCCCAACATTATCTTTGTCCTTCGCAATGTCGTATACATTTGCTAGATTAGTAACAACTTCCTCATCTAATGGGGCAAGTAATCCAAAGGCTTTTGCCTGTGCCTGAGGACCATCATCTAAAAATGCCACATCAATTTGTGGTTTGTCCTTTTGAGCCTGTAACTTTGACAAAGTATCAACAGAACTTCCTGTAATATACTTAACCTTAACGCCATGTTCCTTTTCAAATTCTGGAATAAGAACCTCTTTCATCTTTTGTTCATAACTGCCTCCGTAGGCAGCCAAAACCAATGTTTGTTCATCTTTCCCTTTTGAGCCTTCTTCTGAGGAATTACCCGCTTGACTACTGCATCCAGAAGCTATGGCAAAAAATAAACAAATTATTACAGTAAAATACATTTTTCTTTTCATCAATCTTCCCCCTCGTCAATTTACTTGCATTCCCTGCACATAAAGAGCTGATCTTGATGAAGTATTGTCGGACTTTTGTATTCCTCCTTTTCTTCTTTAAACTCAGATATCTATATTAATTTAATGTTACCAATTTTCAGATAAAACTTAATAAAAAAGTATAATATTATAACATTATATCTTTTATAAAAAGAATACTTCTGTTTAAAAGTAAACCTCTTTTTAAAAGTGAACCTCTGTATAATAGATTTCTTTATCTTGACGAACATAAAATTTTGAGTACTCAATAATTTCTTCCTGTTTTGTGTAGGTAAATCTTTCCCATTCAAAAACAGGGGTTCCAGGCTCAACTTGAAGCAGTTTTGCTTTTTCATTTCGCACAATGTACGGATTTATAAAAAGCTTGGCTCTTCCCAGTGCAATATTAAACTTATTTTTAAGTATATTGTAAACAAGATCATTATTAATATCGTCCGGTGAGAGATCAGGACATTTCGCATATAAAAGATATGTATATTCAAGCGCCATTGGTTCACTGTCGACAATTTTTATGCGCTTCATCTTAATCACTTGCGTTTTATTTTGAACATTCATTTTTTTTGCTAACTCGCGGCTGGCATCTTCGATAGAAAAGCTGATCAATTCGTGCGGATGTTCGTCTGTCTCAGTTGTTAAAGAAAAAAAAGCATTGATATCTTGTTCTTTTACTGATCCCAAGACAAAAGTCCCCTTTCCTCTTTGTCTAAAAAGATACCCTTTATTCACTAGTTCGATAATGGCTCGTTTTACTGTAATGGTACTAACATCAAACAGGTTAGATAACTCTTGTTCCGTTGGCAATTGACTGCCAACTGCCCACTGGCCTGATGTTATTTTCTCTTCTAAAACCTGCTCCACTTGCTTGTAAAGAGGAATAAGTAGTTTTTTATCTATCTGCATCTCTAAAATCTCCTCAATATAAAGTTATAACTTTATAATTTATTTAAACTCACACGTAGTATATTGTCAATAGATTTTGAATATTTAAATTATTTTATTTTATTATTTCATGCCTTGAGTAACCACCAGTAGTTTAGCAAATAGTGGCGAAAGTATTTTAACTATTGACCGCCTCCTATCTTTGATTTCTATATAATTCGATTCTGAAAGTGCAATAACTAGAATGGTTATTTAAATTTTTTCCCTACTATAATCGAAATGCTTAATCACTAAAAAGTGGGGTGACCATAATCCTAATAAGCTCCTTCACTTATTCTTTTATCAATTTATCTAATCTATTAAACATCACTCTACCAATTCGACAAAATCCGGGTGTTGTTAAGCAATCAATCCTTCTATAAATGTAAATTTTTATCACCCTTTATACCTATACATAATTAACCAATACTTAAAAGTAGATTCATACATATTTGCTATAGTTAAAATTGAGAGATGTAAAGAATTTAAAGTGCCAAGCGATTGCAATTCTATTTATCTTTCATTTTAGTCAAAGAAGGAAAAAAGAGAGGAGAATGGGAATGATACGAAAGTTGTGGATGAATGTTTTACTTGCTTCATTGGTAACAGTTCCAATGGTTCCTTCATTACATGCAGCATCTGAGTCAACTTCTGTTGCTCAAGCACGGTCAACATCCTCAGATAGAACCGAACCGGTAACATTTGTAGGCCCAGCCGGGAAAACGCTAGTTTCAGACCAAAAAACAATGCCTATTGGTCCTGGCATTGAGCTTACTAGTTTTGAGAGGTTTGATGCTCGTGGCTGGTTAAATGGTGAAATGATGTCAGTGGAGTTGGCAAATGAATACGTTTCCTTAGGCCTACTTTATCCTGGTGCCATTTCATCAGCGAAGCCATTATCCGAAATGGCCAAGACAGCAGGAGCAATAGCAGGAGTTAACGGTGATTTTTTTGATATTAACAATACGAAGGCACCACTTGGTTCAGTCATTCAAAACAGTCAGTTGTTAAAAGGTCCTGAAGGGTCACATACATTAACCGCTGGTATTGACAGTAACGGAATTGGACGGATCGCGAATCTTTTATTAGATGGATCCATTTCTCTTCCAAATGGCAAGTTCCCGCTTGCAGCCTTCAATCAATATGGAATTCCAACTAATGGAATTGGCTTATACACTTCGGCATGGGGTTCGAAGCAAAGACCATCAAGTTCCACCTCTATATATGAAGTAGCCGTTCAGGACGGAAAGGTTCTTAACGTTTCCAATCAGCCAGGAAGTGGTCCTATTGGGGAAAATACCCTTGTATTGGTCGGCCGAGAAGAAGGGGCAGAAGCTTTAAAGGCCTTATCTATCGGTGATGAAGTATCTGTAGATTATTCACCAAAAGTTGATGGAAACACACTCATGTCATTTGCCATTGGAGGCAATATCAAGCTACTTGAAAATGGACAAGTCCCTTTAAATTTGGACGATACTGTTACAGCTCCAAGAACAGCGGTCGGATTTTCAGAAGATGGCAAAAAAATGTTCCTAGCAAGTGTTGACGGACGTCAAACAGATAGCCGTGGGATGACATATAAAGAATTAGCAGAATTAATGAAGGAATACGGTGCATACAATGTGTTGAATTTGGATGGCGGCGGTTCAACAACAATGGTTGCACGTAAACCTGGTAACGAAAATGCTGAAGTCGTCAATCAACCATCTGACGGGTTTGAACGATCGGTTCCTAATGGAATTGGGCTGTTTGCTAAACCTGGAAGTGGAGAACTTAAAGGATTTAAGGTTGAAACAGTTTCAGAAATAAAAAACGGTAATCGTGTATTTCCAGGGTTGTCTAGAACCTTTAAGAGTCATGGATATGATGAAAATTACGCACCAGTTGATGCTGGGAACATAACTTGGCGTGCACTTCCTTCAGATGTTGGTTCGTTCGAAAAAGACAGTGTTTTTCGTGCGAAAAAATCGGGTTCGTCTCTTGTAGAGGCAAAATCGAAGTCTGCTAAAGGGACAATGAATATAACAGTCATCGGAGAGTTAGAACGTATTGAAGCAACTCCTTCACGTTTAGGTCTTGAAATGGGGGTACAAAGAGACTTTTCTTTGATTGGTTATGATCAAAACGGTTATACGGCACCGGTTGAACCACAAGATGTCAATTTGGAGTATGATGCATCCGTTGTAGCCATTACAGAAAACAAAGATGGTGGTTTTACCGTCGTTCCAAGAGAAGAAGGAGGATCTACACTTATTACCGCTTCAGTACAAGGTCATAAAACATATCTTCCTGTTACAATTGGTCTTGCAACTAAAAAAATGTCTGATTTTGAAAAGATATCAGATTGGTCTTATACAAAATATCCTGCAGCTGTAAACGCAGCAATGGATACAGTAGAAGGAAAAACCGGAAAAGGATTGGAACTCAGTTATGATTTTTCAACAACGACTGCTACTCGAGCAGCTTATTTGCAAGTAAACCCTATGCTTGAGCTTCCAGGAGAAGTGCAAAAAATTGGATTATGGGTATATGGGGATGGCAACGGCGCTTGGCTGCGAACAGTCGTCAGAGATGCGGCAAACACTAGTTATACGCTAACATTAGCAAGCGCAGTCAATTGGACTGGCTGGAAATACGTTGAAGCATCTGTTCCTAATGGTGTCCGTTACCCTCTTAAGCTGTGGCGGATTTACCCTGTAGAAACGGACAGAAACAAGCAATATACCGGAAAAATGATTTTTGATGATCTTATTGTAAAAGTACCACCAACAATCGATGTTCCTGAACAATCTCAATCACCTGACCCTCTCATTATTCAAAACGGAGAACTCGGGAATAAACAATGGACCTTTGCTGTTCTTGCAGATAGCCAGTTTGTTGCAAAATCACCTAATAGCCAGCAAGTACAAATGGCTCGAGAATCTCTACGTGAAATTGTAAAAGCGAACCCAGATTTCCTTGTTATCAATGGAGATTTCGTAGATACTGCCTGGAAGGAAGACTTTGATTTAGCCGAGCAAATTTTAGAGGAAGAAGTAGGCGATAAGCTACCAATCTATTATATTCCCGGCAACCATGAAAGAATGGGGCCAGGTACATTAGAAAATTTCATCAATGTTTATGAAAATAATCGTTACATTTTTGACCATAATGGAACAAGATTTATTTTGCTTGATTCTTCTACAGGGAGCTATCGAACAAGTGATTTTGAACAATTAATAGACTTGAAAAAATCTCTTGATGAAGCTGCTGCTGATCCCTTGGTTAAAAATGTTGTCGTCATGGCTCACCATCCGACACGCGACCCACTTCCGACAAAAAACAGCCAACTTAGCGACCGAAAAGAATCAGGATTACTTGAGCAATGGCTTACTCACTTCCGTAAAACTTCCGGTGGAAAAGGTGCATTGTATATTGGTGGACATGCGCACACCGTTAATGTAGAACGTGTTGAAGGAGTACCATACATGGTAGTGGGGCCAGCTGGAAAAATCCCTTATGGGCCAGCGGATGAAGGTGGATTTTACTCATGGACCTTGTTTGGTGTTGATCCAACATCGGGACCAGACAAAGCATTTGGACCTGAAAAAGCTGCAGAACATAGCCAAGCATCTAATGTAAGTTGGATTCAGGCTGAAGTTCGACCAATGTTGGAATCCATTACAATGGAAACACCAAGTACAATTAATGCCAGCGAAACCGTGAAAATCAAGGCTTTAGGTCACCAAGTAGGAGATCTCACCATTCCCCTCCGTTACCCTGCAACGGTAACATGGAAAGGAAGCGATAATGTCTTTGTTGGCACAGATCGCAAGCTCGAACAAGCTGAAGCATCAGGACAATACGATGCCCTTTTCAATCCATTAACAGGTGAACTGAAAGCTCTTCATACTAGTAACATAACATTGAAAATTGAAGCAAACGGGACAATCGCTGAAAAAGAAATCGTTATTAAATAGTGGTTGTTACAAAACATGACGCTTGGAGTTTTTCCAAGCGTTTTTCCATTTATATCTATTGAAAAGTTTAATCGATTTTTTTGCAGTAAGGGTCGGAGTAAAAGTCAATCGTGTAAACGAACCCATATAAATTCATTCTTAACCTCAGGGGGATAGGCGAGAATACTTGGCCCCGTTCTTCATTTAATACTTAATTCATTCTTTATAATATCACTAGTGTTCTTGTATATATTTATTGCTTTTTGTCACCTTTGAGCGATAAATCGAGGAATTATGGAAGATTATGTTTGTGAGATTTAATGAATACGATTGTTTTCTGGAATCTAGCAAGTCTATAGTTCTAATTAGTTAGAATACCCATAATTATCTTCTAATATATTAGAAATGCACGGCGAAACATGTGCCCGAAAGAAGAAATAAGGATTTATAAATTATTCATTTCTAATTAGTTAGAATACCCAATAGATAAACCTAACTAAAGTAAGCATTACTCTCATTGGCACAATTGTTGCACTAAATATATAGAAGGAAGGTATAAAAAGTGTTTGGTTTTCATGTTATACATTTCCAAATGAATTTATGAAAGCGGTTAATTACTCATATTGGAGGAGATATTGTGATAAAAGGTAGAAGTAAATTCTTAAGGAGTAGTTTTTTCATTACAGTATTATTAGTATCTATGTTTCATCTTTCAGCTTTTGCAGGTAATGACAAAAAGGCTGGAAACGTTTCTCCGCCTACATCGTCCCACCCAACAGGGCAATATTATAAAGACCAAGAACTAACGTTACACACTAGTACACCAGGAACTAAAATTTATTATACAACAGATGGTAGTACCCCATCGAAAGAAAGTAATTTATATTCTGGCACGATCACAATTAAAGAAGATATAACAATTAAGGCCATGGCAGTACGTGGAAACGTAAATAGTAACGCACTGGAGGTAAGTAATGATAAAACACATAGTAAAGTGGTTACATTTACTTATGATTTTGTGACAAGACAGGAAATTGCTGACCAGTTTTTAAGTTTCACATATAATTCCATGCCGTATCGTCTTTATGTTCCAAAAGATTATGATCCAAACGTATCATATCCACTTGTATTATTTTTACATGGCGGAGGTGAACGTGGACTTGATAATCAAAAACAGTTACTAGCCAATGACGGTGCCGTTATTTGGGCAACTCCCGAAAACCAGGCCGAACACCCTGCATTTGTTTTAGCACCTCAAGCACGAAATGTCCATGATGGTGGATTTGGTGTTACAAGAAATTCGAATAATGTTATTGATCTAAGTAATGTATTTGAATTTTCTAAAGACCTTGGTACTGCACACGAGATTTTAAACAATGTCGTTAAACAATACAACATTGATAAAAAGCGCCTTTATTCCACTGGGTTATCACAGGGTGGATTTGGTACATTTAATTTAAATATTGCTTATCCTGATCTTTTCGCTGCGATGATCCCAATCGCAGGTGGCGGTGACCCTAGTACGGTGCATGTACTAAAAGATAAGCCTCTTTGGGCTTTTCATGGTGAAGATGATGCTGTAATTTCAGTTGACTTTTCTCGAAATGCAATAACTGCTATTAAAGCAGCAGGAGGAAATCCAATTTATACTGAATATCCTATAGAAATGGGATATAATCATGCTTCGTGGGTTCCCGCATATGAAAATAAAGATATGATTGAGTGGATGTTTCAGCAAGTTAATCGATGATCTATTAAAAGAAAAAATGTTGTACCAATGTCTGGGGTTTCACCAGCACAACAATACCCCTCTTGATAACAAGAGGGGTGTTGTCAATGTTATACGTATAAGTAATAGTCTTAAATAACACCTGTAACAAGTGCAACAATTGTCATTACGATTGTTGTTCCAAATGCCCACTTAAATATAAACCTTTGATGATCTCCTAATTCCACTCTGGCCAATCCAATTAGAAGAAATGTTGATGCAGTTAATGGACTTAACGGAAACCCTGTTGTCATTTGTCCCAGAATAGACGCTCTTGCCATTTCTATTGGTGCAACCCCGTACATTACAGCAGATTGGCTTAATACTGGCAATACACCAAAGTAATATGCATCTGGTGTAAATAGTAGACTGATAGGCATACTAATAACTGCAACTAAAAGTGCCATAAAACTACCAGTACCCTCAGGAATAATATTAACCATCGCTAATGCCATTGCTTCAATCATGCCTGTTCCATTCAGAATACCAGTGAAAACACCCGCTGCAAAAATAATCGAAATAACGGTTACCATCCCTACAGCCTGACTTTTTACTTGTTCCTGTTGATCATCAGGCTTTGGATAATTAATTAGTAAAGCAATGACAAATGCAACCATAAAGACGGTTGGTAGTGGTAACCATACCTTTATTAAAGCAACAAGTGTAATAATTGTTACCAGTAAATTTACCCAAAACAGCTTAGGTCTTCTCATATTTCTTTCTTCTTCTTCTAATTCCTGTTGGTGATTATATTCCATATCTGTAATCCCTAAACGTTTTCTTTCTCTTTTCCCAAGGATATATGCAACAAACAGTACCCAGACAATCCCCGCAAACATTGCTGGAAGAAGCGGTGAAAAAATGTCCATCGGATCTAATCCTAGGGCGCTTCCCGCTCTCGCTGCCGGACCACCCCAAGGCATAATATTCATTACTCCAGCACCTAATGCAACTACTCCAGCAAGTACCAGTCGACTTATTCCTAGTTTTTCATATAAGGGTAAGAGTGCTGGTATTGTAATTAAAAATGTGGATGCCCCAGATCCATCAAGATGTGTAAGCATAGCAATAATAGCTGTCCCAATAACAATTTTTAATGGGTCACCTTTCACCATTTTTAATACTTTCGAGATAATGGGATCAAACAAACCAGCATTGTTCATTACACCAAAAAATAAGATGGCAAACCCTAACATTATTCCTGTTGGGGCAACACTTTGAATACCTTCAAGCATTAAAGGACCTATTTCAGATCCAAATCCTCCAATTATTGCAAAAACTAACGGAACTATAATCAAGGCAACAATGACAGAAACCCTTTTAGTTAAAATTAAGAAAAGAAAGATAGTAATCGTTAAAAAGCCTAAAGCCGCTAACATAAAATCCCTCCTATATTATAAGTCTATAATTAAAACGCTTACATATTTACCACTTACACCAGGTTTGCTAAGTTAATTTCCATCTCAAGTAATGCGCTACTTAAGCTTTTTCCATGCGTATCTAAGGCAAGTGAGGTTGTCACACCACCTAGTAAACTATTTTTACAAACAAAATTAAAAGCTTTTATTGAAGGAACCTCATACCTCACAACCTCACCCTTAATAATGTCTTTTAGGTGCTCCTTTAATTTGTCAGCTGTAACCTCTTTTTTTAGCCATTCATAATCGTTTTCATTGTAGGGAATAAGCGATAAATTAGATGTATTTCCCTTATCACCAGCTCGACTGTGAGCGATCTCATATAATTTTATTTTGCTGCTTTTCATCTCGATACACCTCCACTTTCACTTGCTTATCAACTAGTTCTCTAGGGAGGAAGGTAGATACTACTCCAATACATTCAGAAACTCGCTTTCTAGCTCCACCGCCTCCGTACGGTCCATTTGTGTATAATGCCTCGACTTCATTCCCTATCCTTCTTGCATCTTCTTCGTTCTTGCATAATGCTGCAGCTCGGAGCCTTATTTCATAAGGATAGCTATCACCAAAACTTGTTCGATGAATCGATGATAGTCCAATAAGGTCAATCCGTAAATCTGCTATTTTGCTTGATAACCGTCTTTTTAATATATTCTCTGCTAATCTACCTCTTTCAACTGCAGAAGAACCAGCATAGGATATTTCTCCTTCACTTAAGTACCCGGCATTGTAACCAATTGATACCTTATAGTGGCTAGGCTTTTTATAGCCTGTTCCTCCAGTAACCTTTACTTGGTTAGGGGCAATCTCTGTTAATACAACGTTTGAGAAATCTGCTGTCACATCAGGTGTTAAATATTGACTCGGATCGTGAACCTCATAAAGTAATTGTTCTTTCACTGTTTGAAGATTTAGTATTCCACCAGAATTAGCTGTTTTATTTATGATTGCGCTTCCATTTTTATCTACTATTGCGTAAGGAAAACCTAAATCTTCTAGATTAGGAACCTCTTTTTTTCCTACATCCGCATAATATCCTCCTGTTATCTGTCCAGCACATTCCAGCAAATGACCAATTACTGTCCCTTGCCCAATCTTTTCATAATCATCAATAGACCATCCGTAGTAATGTATAATAGGTGCAAGAAACAGCGATGGATCTGCAACTCTACCAGTTATAATGATGTCTGCTTCTGTTTTTAATGCTGGCAGTAGTGCTTCTACGCCAAGGTAAGCATTTGCAGAAATAATTGTTTTATAATCTTTTACTTTATTTGAGTTTTCAAGAATATTATCTTCATCATTAAGTACTTGTAAAACATCGTCACCTATAACTACTGCAACCGTACAAGATATATTCAGTTCATTAGCTATGTCTATGATTTTATTTGCAGCTCCAACTGGATTTGCCGCGCCCATATTGGAAATTATTCTAAACCTTTTCTCATCTAGAATTGGAAGTAATGAGTACATTCGCTCACCCAATAGAGGATCATACCCTTTGTTTGGGTCGTTTTTCTTTTCTTTCTGTGCAATAGCAATGGTTCTCTCTGCTAAACATTCTAATATGAGATAATTCAAATCTACATTCCTGGCTAAATCTATTGCAGGTTCAAGCCGATCACCTGAGAAGCCAGCACCACTTCCTATTTTCAGCATAGTTCCACCTCATCTTTGCAAGATTTGTCACTGTCATAATATTCTTAGAGATTCACTAATTAATAACGTAGCTTCTGTTTTTTCCTCCACTTCTTCCAAGGTTACTCCATTCTGTGTTTCAACCAGTACCATTCCACCTTCCTATATAAGCAATTTTTATGCCAATAAAAAAACGCCTGTTCCTGGCGTTTTGTGGTTTAGACTTTCTAACTTTTTAGAATTATATTTATTAAGGTACCTTACTATTTTTCAAAATTAATCTTTTCTTGCTTTTGAGACTAGATGAATATGAATTCTAATAAATTAGAAGGTGTTTCTAGATAGTTAGAACACTAAGATTACTCAATTTTCAACTTTTTCATTTTATTATATAACGTTGCTAAAGATACCCCTAGTTCTTTTGCGACTTTTTTCTTCCCTTCTACTTCATAGCCATAATTGTCCAAGCTCTCAAGGATACACTTACGTTCAACTTCTGCTGTTATTTCTCTCAAGGCACGATTTCTATGATTATTGAGTTGATTGCTATTTCCTTTTTTATTCACAATTGCATTAGGTAAATGTTTGGGTAGGATTTCTCTTCCATCAGTCATGCAAACAGCATACTCTATTGTATTTTTTAATTCACGGACATTTCCTGTCCATTCATGATTTTGTAATAGATACAATGCTTCTTCACTTATTGTGTAGTAGCTTGCTCCATCTGCTTTTGATAAGTTTCGATTCGAGATGCCAAGAATATAATGAATAATATCTGGAATGTCTTCTTTTCTCTTATGAAGCGCTGGGATTTGGATATTTAATACATTCAAACGATAAAATAAATCTTCTCGAAATAGTCTTTTTTCAATCATCTGCTGAAGATTCCTATTTGTTGCAGCAATAACTCGTACATCAATGTGTTTTTCTCTAGTTTCTCCTACTCGTCGAATCGTTTGCTCTTGTAAAACTCTAAGTAATTTTGCCTGTAGTTCATATGATAGCTCACCAATTTCATCTAGGAAAATCGTTCCACTATTTGCAATTTCAAATAATCCAACTTTCCCACCCTTTTTTGCCGTAGTAAAAGACCCTTCATCATAACCGAAAAGCTCACTTTCAATTATGGAAGATGGAATGGCCGCACAGTTTACTGGGATAAAGGGTTTATTAGCACGTGGACTTTCATTATGGATGGATTGTGCAAATAGTTCCTTTCCTGTCCCACTTTCTCCAATGATAAGTACAGATAAATCTGAATCAGCAGCTCTTCTCCCAATATGAATAACTTCCTTTAACCCTTTATCTGATCCAATAATCTGGTCAAAGGTATATTTAGCTTGATAAAGAGAACCAATTTTATTTTTTAACTGATTTAATTTCTTTTGATTTTTTTCAAGCTCTTGTGATAATTTATGTACCTCTGTTAAGCCCTTACAAATTGAAACAGCACCGACTGTTTCTCCATTCAAAATAATTGGGGCCATATCAACAACATATTCGGTGACTCCTTCTTTCCTATAAATACCGACTCTTTCTTTTCGATCCTTTAACGTTTCGACTAACAAAGCTTTGGGCCTTACATCTCGAAGTCGCTTTCCTACAATATTCTCCGGTGCAACTCCAGTTATTTTCGTATATTCTGGGTTTATCATTCGAACAACTTCATTTTTATCAATCACCAAAACTCCATCGTGAATTGCTTGTAAAGTAGCAACTAACCAATCTAATTGCTGATCGGTCGTTTGTCCTTCCATAAAATCCATTGTATGATAAGTCATTTTATCTCCCTTTTTGGTAGTGTTATTGAAAATACTTTTTGCAAACTCGGACTATCTGCAAGTATCTTATTGGAAATTGTTATTCTTTTTTAAAATTCTCTAAGTTAATATAGTAATCCTGCTTAAACTAAAAAGAGCATTTCAGGAGAGTCGGCTTTTTTGAAAGGAAGATGAAGCCACTTCCCTTGAAGAATATATTCACTCTTTCATTATCAGTACTATTAAATATTCCATCTTAAAACCCAAGGAATCCGGTATATTACCTTACTCTTTCTAAAATAACTTAACATAATCTCTGAAGATGAAACATCATTCTAGTAAAATTCTGTATTCCATTTTATCCGAAACTCATATATAATAAAATTTAAATTGAATAGAAATAACTAGGGGAGTCCAATAAGTTGGGCTGAGAGAGAAGCACGTTGAAGTTTCTTGACTCTTGGGACCTGATCTGGCTCATACCAGCGTGGGGAAGTTAGAATAATCATCAATGCAACACTACTTCTGCATATACTAGCCGGGTCCACCCATTTATGGGCCCGGCTTTTTTGTGTACTTCTACAAGCTTTTGGTATGTTCTGTATCTCGTCCTTTATATTCAAAAAAAAGGAGAGATTTATTATGTCAACGACTTCATTAAACGAACAAAACATTTCCATCATGTCTAGTTTTCCAGGTAGTAAAAAAGTATATGTAACAGGTTCAAGACCTGACATTAAAGTACCAATGCGTGAAATTGAGTTAAGCCCGACAACTGGTACATTTGGAGAAGAGGAAAACCTTCCATTACGTGTGTATGATACAAGTGGTCCTTATACGGATCAAAATTATTCAGTTGATATTACAAAAGGTCTTCCTGCGATTCGAAGCACATGGATTCATGAACGTGCAGATGTTGAGGAATATGAAGGTCGAGAAATTAAGCCTCAAGATAATGGGTATAAAGATGAAAATGATCCTCGTGCCAATCATAGTGTGTTTCCTGGTTTAAAGCGCAAACCATTGCGTGCAAAAAAAGGGGGAAATGTCACACAGCTTCATTATGCAAAGAAGGGGATTATTACTCCTGAGATGGAATTTATCGCATTAAGGGAAAATATGAAGCCTGAATTTGTCCGTGATGAAGTTGCAAAAGGTCGAGCAATCATTCCATCTAATATTAATCATCCAGAGTCAGAACCTATGATAATAGGACGTAATTTTCATGTTAAAATTAATGCGAATATTGGCAACTCGGCTGTTTCATCTTCCATCGAAGACGAAGTTGAAAAGATGACATGGGCGACACGCTGGGGTGCTGATAATATTATGGATCTATCAACAGGAAAAAACATACATACAACAAGAGAATGGATTATTCGAAACTCATCTGTTCCTGTAGGAACCGTGCCAATTTATCAAGCACTTGAAAAAGTAAATGGTGTTGCTGAAGATCTTACATGGGAGGTTTACCGTGATACCTTGATTGAACAAGCGGAGCAAGGTGTTGATTACTTCACGATCCATGCAGGTGTTCTTTTGCGATATGTTCCGTTAACAGCAAAACGTTTAACAGGCATTGTATCTCGCGGTGGATCTATTATGGCTCAATGGTGCCTACACCACCATAAAGAAAGCTTTTTATACACTCACTTTGAAGAAATTTGTGAAATAATGAAATCTTATGATGTTGCATTCTCTTTAGGAGATGGTTTACGTCCTGGGTCTATTGCAGATGCGAATGATGAAGCACAATTTGCAGAATTAGAGACTCTTGGAGAGCTAACAAAAATTGCTTGGGCGCATGATGTACAGGTGATGGTTGAAGGACCAGGACACGTACCAATGCACCTAATTAAAGAAAATATGGATAAACAACTAGAAGTCTGTCAGGAAGCACCATTCTACACACTTGGACCTCTTACAACTGATATAGCTCCTGGTTATGATCACATTACATCTGCTATCGGAGCTGCAATGATTGGATGGTATGGTACCGCTATGCTTTGTTATGTAACGCCAAAGGAGCATTTAGGTCTACCGAATAGAGATGATGTACGTGAAGGAGTTATTACTTATAAAATTGCCGCACACGCTGCTGATTTGGCAAAAGGACATCCAGGAGCACAAAAGAGAGATGATGCCTTATCAAAAGCTCGTTTTGAATTCCGTTGGAGAGATCAGTTTAATTTATCTTTAGATCCTGAACGTGCAATAGAATATCATGATGAAACTTTACCTGCGGAAGGTGCAAAAACAGCTCATTTCTGTTCAATGTGTGGGCCGAGTTTTTGTAGCATGAGAATCTCTCAAGATATTCGTAATTATGCGAAAGAAAATAATCTTGATACAAAGGAAGCTATTGAAAAAGGTATGAGGGAAAAGGCTGAAGAGTTTAAGAAATCTGGGGGCAACATCTATCAGTAATATTCTTGGGAGGTTATGCGGATGAATGTCCAAAAAATTGAAGAGGAAATAACCCAAATGAAAACGAATCTTGTTTGTTTGGAGAAACGTTTAAAAGAGATTCAACGAAATTGTGATCACCATTTTGAAGAAAATCAATATTACGAAAAATGTAAGATGTGTAATAAAGTAAATGTATTCTATTATTAACTGTAAAAGGGGGCAAAAGTCAGTTAAACTGACTTTTGCCCCCTTTACCTGTACTTTTTCTTTAATATATTGAAAACCTTATAAAAGCAAGGATTCAACAAAGAATATCAATGACAATTGGATTTTTTTAAATCGAACAAGTGAGACACGACCTTTTCTTCTTTTTCAAACTTAACTCCAGCTTTTTACTTGTCTGTTTTACTTCGCTTCTTCCACTATCCTACCAGTTGAACAGATCCCAAAGTATCACATGAATAGCTTATATAAATCTACTTAACAAATCCTTCTTAGAAGCAGTAAATAGAAAAAAATCTCTAAAGAACGGAGACTTTTATGGAAATATCCTATATATGGTGATTTTGGGGTGCTATCATTGCAATTTTGATAATTAGTGGTGCTTGGCAAATTTTTATAGAGAGAAGGAAGAAACGAACTAATCAATAATATTCAATATAATGATCAAAAATACTTATCGACACCGACATTCTTTGACAAAATTTCTTATCAAATATGTTTTATACTAATATCTATCTTTGGAGTTTCTTGGAGGTTTTTGGGTTAAAATGACTAATTTGATATTGGAAAAAGGAAATCAACAAACCGTAGTGTATGTATTAGATCGATTTATAAAGGCTGAAATAGAAAGTAACCAAATAATTGCTATCACTCGAACAATGAAAAATAATTTTGGAGTGACTACAGAGGACGAAGCAGAAAAATTGGTTAAGTGGTATTTAACATCATTGGGTTATCTAACGGTAGATTAATATCTGCCGTTTTTATTATTTACTTCTTAAGTCGATAAACTCGCTCGTTTTTATACTGTATGCTCTACTCATTCTTATTTGAGTGCAAGGTTATTTGATTATAAAGAACACAAGCCTTTAATAGCCGTACCAAAAAAGACTTTAAAATTCATCTTCTGAATTTTAAAGTCGTCTATTCAATGGTTCAGTTGCTATATAGTCCTGGTTTTTAATTCAGCAGTTTCAATATTATTTTTAAATTCACCATAAATATCGCCATGTTCTCTTCAGCCTAATACTTCCTGAATAAGGAGCATTTAAGTATTTTAAAAGTTTTTATTTCGATTACGCAAGAATGTAGGAGTATCTAACGATTCTTCTGGTTGTTGCGGTTGATGATCATAATCTCGAACTGGTTTTTCACGCCTTATCGGTTCGCGTCTAGGTGATTGTGACTGTGGTTTATCTCTAAAATTACAGGAAGAAGGTTTTAATGATGGAATCTCTTTTTCATCGAAGCCGGTAGCGATGACAGTTACCATAATTTCACCTTTAAAGTTTTCGTTAATGACAGAACCGAAGATCATGTTTAATTCCTCGTCTGTAGCAGAAGAAACAACATCTGCTGCCTCTTGTACTTCATATAGACTTAAATTGGTGCCACTAGTAATGTTCATTAGTACACCTTGAGCTCCATCGATGGAAGTTTCAAGTAGCGGACTAGAAATGGCTTTCTTTGCAGCTTCAGAAGCGCGACCTTCACCTGAAGCTATACCAATGCCCATTAAGGCAGATCCCTTATAGGACATAATCGTTTTCACGTCAGCAAAATCCAGGTTGATTAAACCTGGTACAGCAATTAAATCCGAAATACCTTGTACACCCTGGCGTAGGACATTATCCGCTTCACGGAATGCCTCAATCATTGGTGTAGTTTTATCTACAATCTCCAATAAGCGATCGTTTGGAATCACAATTAATGTGTCCACTGCTTCCTTCATTGAGGCAATTCCACCTGCAGCTTGAGTTGCACGCTTACCGCCTTCGAACTTGAACGGACGTGTTACAACACCAATAGTTAGAGCACCAAGATCACGGGCGATTTGAGCAATTGCAGGCGCTGCTCCTGTTCCTGTACCACCACCCATTCCGGCTGTAACAAATATCATATCTGCACCTTTTAATGCTTTTTGGATTTGCTCTTTGCTTTCTTCCACTGCTTTTCTACCTACTTCTGGATTTGCACCTGCTCCTAAACCTCTTGTCAGTGTTGTGCCGATTTGCATCTTGATTTCTGCTTTTGATAGATTAAGAGCTTGTGCATCTGTATTAACAGCAATAAATTCTACGCCCTGAACTCCGTCCTCAATCATACGGTTAACGGCGTTGTTTCCCCCGCCGCCAACACCGATTACTTTAATCGTGGCAAATTGGTCTACACTATTATCAAACTGTAACATTATAGTTCCTCCTAATTTCGTTTTACCTTGGATTTTCTGAAGAACTTCTTCATCTTACAGTTTTAATTTTTTCCTTTGTTTTGGCTTAGGCGGTTGCTGAATGACTTGGATGATCACCTATTTAGTCTTTTTTATCTTATTGCGCCGTTTATATTGAGGACATTATCAAACAGTTGCTTTTTTGATTGCAGTTCAATTCTATTAGCATTATTGAAATAGCATCTGCCCACCGCCATATATCTTTTTTTACTTGTTTCTTCTATTATAAACTATTTTGATAACGCTTCTGATATTTAAGCCTTTGGGCGGCAAAGTATTATGCCTCTTTGCAAGGATGCATCAATTCTGTGTCGAAGAGACTCGTTTACGTTAGTTATCTTAGGGTTACTCAAACGGACGACCCGTTTCCATTCAAAATAGACTTCTTAACAATAACAAAAAACAAAAACGTTTATCGATCACACAGATAAGTCATGCATAAAACAGAATAAGGCACATTATATATACACTAGCACGGAGAGAACACTATTTATATACTGGAGGTTATAGTGTGGTAAGGAAATGGTTATTCATATCAGAAAACAGCGAGATATCACCTAATCCAAACAATTTGGATGAATAGGAAAACGAGGGAGGTAGGATAGCAAGGCTTATGGAATAAAATAAAAATCAAAAAGCCCTTAAATTGAAATGAACTATTTTTTTAAAATCATCTATCACAAATATATCCTTATCTAAAATTTCTTGTTCAGCTGTAGCTCCATAAACCAAATCAAAAGGGAAGAAGTGTTAACCTCTCCCCTTTTGATTTGGTATTGTCCATTTTTCTCAAAATTACTTCATCATTGATATAACCATTTTAAGAAATAAAATTTAATTCCTCCGTTAGCCGTAGGAATTTCTCCTTGTTTCTATACTGTAACGACTTGTCTATTTCCTTAAGAATTTGCTCTATTCGGAAATCACGAAGGGCTTTGTCTAACACCATTTTAGCATATAGAGAATTTAAGATTTTCATTTCAGTTTGTTGTGGTGCATTAAGCAAAAACTTTTCCATAGGAAATCTACTCCTTGGTCTTTTTTCTACCACACTAAAAATATGAGACTATTCAAAGATTAAGCTTTTAGCTTTTTTATCGGAGTTACAGTTTCTGGTCTGAAATTGGAAAAACTAATCACTATCTTCATTCCGCTAAAATCTTGTCAAAGCATAAAAAAGGAGAATATAACTAACCTTTTCCTTGTATCGGCCCCACCTACGCCAAATACTATGACGGCCACACGTGCCATCCAACCCATTATCATTAAACTAAAACCGTTTACATTTGTTAAGACTAATAGAATCAAAGTTTCGAATCGGGTTAACCTACAAAAAGAGTTCATTATTATTTCGTGCGTGTCACTAAAGATTTTGTCCTTTTAGATATGATGTAAATATATAGTCATTTTTTATACCTTTTAATCATAAGGAACAAGGAGAACATTCTATAAGGGGTTGGGATTTATGCGAACAAGCTACAGAAAATGGACAGAATATCCTTACCAAGGAGAGACAGTCCCACCTAAAGGTTCTCCAGAAGCAGGGTATTGGCCGATGTTTTTTATTTCAAGGGGAAGTAACAATGATTTCTTAGACCCCTTTCATCAACCTATCAATTGGAGAATTAAAAATCCTAATGCTATTGATTGGGAAAAGGAGCTATTCATTGTAGAGCAAGCATCAAAATCATTAACTCCTCAACAGATACGCATAGCACAATATTGGGGAACAAGTGAGTTAACCGCGAAAATTACTACTATGATTTTCAGTTTAGCTGAAAAGTATAAGCTAGGATCACCGAATGTTGCCAGATTGCTAGGATATTTCCACGCTGCTATAAATGACGTCTTTGTTATGACGTGGTTTTTTAAATATCTTTGGGATGTGGCACGTCCAAATCAATATGGCATAAACCTATCTACTGTGTTGTTCACTCCTCGTTTTCCATCCTATCCTTCTGCTCACGCTACTGTGGCGGGTTGTGCAGAGGTAGTATTAAGTTATTTCTTTCCACAGGAGTCATCTGGAATAAAAACAGTAATGGACGAAAGTGCTCAATCCCGATTATACGCTTGTGTACATTTTAGAGTAGATAACGATGAAGGCTTAAGGTTAGGCAGGCAAATTGGAGAGATGGTTGTAAAGTTAATAAGGGCACAAAGTCTATAAAAAGTGTTTATCACCACCAGTTATGTTAGGTCAACACAAAAAGAAGTAACCGCCCCAGCCTCTCCAAGGTAAATGGGTAGTTACTTCTCTTTTGTGTATACTTATTACTTGGTTAGCCGCTCACTTTGCGGCATGTATTTGCCTGATCAGATGTTGTCTTAACATCTGATCTCTTTTTATTCTTATCTAAATTATAATAAAATTATACCAATTCAATAGAGTATAAAATGAGTATCTTTAACCATGTCCGTATCTCATACTGTATATTCTCTGAATGAAAAGCAGAAGAGTTTACGTATAACTCTTCCTTTATCACCGATAAGCCGGAACCATGATTGACCAACATAAAAAGGGTTTGAAATAATCTTATCTACGATGTGAGAGATACGATCATTTGCTTCCTGATTTTCAATTTTAGTTTTACAAGATAGAGATAAAACAAAATACGATTTATCACTTTCAAGTTCAAGTACTTGAAGGTTATAAATCTCTTTCTGAGTATTATTGAATTCTTCTAATACCTTTTCAATACTTTCTTTTACTTCTACCTCATATTTATTTGCTTCTCCCCAGTTTGATAAAAGAGAATCATATAGTGACAACGTAAGGATATAATGTGTGGCATATTCTTGAGGATCAAATTCTTTATTAACTTTTTGTTCTTCCAAAGGGTAAATAATAAACTCTTTATAGTTAGCAAAAAAATTTCCATTCATATTACTTACCTTCTTTCTTTAAAATGATACTATTCTAAACGTGTGACTAAAAATTAACATTAACTTGTTAATTCTCTTTATTAGGCGCTAAACCCTTTTCAGAAATGAAAGTTAGTTAAAAATTTTCATATTCAGCATTTAAAAATCCCTACCTCCTTCAATACTACTAGTTCGATAAAGTCTATGGACATCAACGAACGTTCATAAATGATTTTTGGACTTTTATGAACGAGAAAAACATCAATTTCTTATGAATTGATTCGTACAAAATATATAGAAAAAGTATGTTTTATTTTATTACTCTCTCAAATTACCAATTTAAAGTGTTTGAATAGTCCGAAAATGGTTAGTATAATAGAAAAAAGGTCAAGGAGTTGATTTCTTATGGAAAAGAATTTGTTTAATTCACCACAACCTGAGGTAAATATCATGGATTCTCTATTTGCTGAAATGGTGTTCGACAAAGCCCTCCGTGATTTCCAAAAAAAGAAAATACAAAAGAAAATCGACCAGTCCTTACTAGACAGAAACAAAAGAGAATTCCTTCGATTAATCGAGGAATTAAAGAACATTTCTTAATTGTTGTATGTAAATGGGAAATAAAGTTAAATATAATCGAAGTTATAAGAAGCAAGGAAGCCCAATCTAATCCTTTTAGATCTGGGCTTCCTTGCTTGTATGTTCCCCATTTGTCGAAAAGGCATCTCTGGCTAAAAGCAGATGATTTTTTTTGTGTTTCTTCTATCCTTTTTTACAATAAATCCCTTACAAAAAAGTACTGTATAGTCTATGCTTTTTAGTTTACATAATCCACTTATAAGCAGTATAAAAGTGAATATAGTAACTCCTTTAAATGATTCCGAATCTTGAATTTCTATTGCGTTCCGGGTAGTTTGAGCTTCAAACAGAAGAACTTTCAGGTTTAAACTTGTTACGAATAAATGCGACACATAACAATAAAATCGGCACGATAATTTGTAATGGGATATGTAAATAGATTGTAATAAACTCCCTCGAAAAACCTACATGAGTAACAAAATTGGTTGTGTACAGAAGCGATAGGGAAGGAATAATGGTTCCCAATGCGAGCAAAACAGAGCGATACTGTCTTAATTTAAATAATTCCGCAATACCCAGAGCTGCACCAAACGTCCAACCACCAACTTTAAAGAACACCCCTGCTACCATTAATAAAATAATCAATACATCAAAACGTTCAAGAAAATCTGCAATAGAAACCATCCGTGTAACTCTAAAAAGTGGGAAAAAATTAATACTGTAAATTTCAGGACCTAAAACAGATAGGTTCATGATTGAATTAAAGGTTAACAAAATACCCCCAATCAAAATTACAGCGATGCCCACCTTTCTAGCATTCTGTTTTTTGTTTAGAAATGGGAAAAACATTGTAATAATAATTGTTTCTCCAAAAGGGAAAGTAAGACGATACGGAAAAACGTCTTTTAATACCGGCTTTACACCATTACCTAATACAGGAGTAAGATTATCAAGACTGAAAACTTCAACACTTAATAAAAGAATCCAAATGACAATAAGTGCAATTATATAAACTGGAAAGATAATTTCCCCCATTCGCCCAAAAGTCTCAACTCCACCCCGAAGACAATAAATCATGAGCACCATAAAGCTCCCGATTACAACAGCTATAGGGGTTTCAATTAAGATTGATGAGACAATCAATTCCCCGAAATCTCGACAAGCAGTTGAAGCGAGTAAAGAAAAGTAGGATATATATATTAAAATTATTGGAAATGCAAGATACTTCCCGACGATTTTTGGGATCATTTGGATTAATGTGTCACCTGGGTAAAACTCAGATAATTTGGTATAGATTAACATTAATATCAAGCCACAAAACATGCCTATTAAAATTGTTAGCCAAGCATCCTGTTTTGCATCTGCTCCTAACCCATAAATCATCGCATTACCAATCTCAAAACCAATGATCACATAAAAAAGTTGGAGTGCACTTATTTTTTCCTGTTTCATAATCGTCTCCCTAGAATGAAAAAGCTTTCGATTATTCCAAATCTTATTTTTGTTTATTATTACCAAGTTCGATCTCGTTATGCTAGTTTCAAGAACTCAACTTATCACATGAATACGTTATAAAAATCTAGTTCACATAACGCTTACTTTAGGAAGTATGAAAAAGCGAATCCCTTGATATAGAAGGGTTTCGCTTTTTTTGTTTTTTTATCGTTTATACAAGTTTTTATACCTCGTTGATAAATCTCCTGGAGAAGCCTCACAACTGCATAAAAAAGTACCCTTTATCATCTTCCAAATGTAATAATAAAAGCATCACTTGTTGAAGTAATGCCACCCATTGTTGAAGAACAGATCAGGCAAAGTTTTATTTATGGAACGGTAAAGATCACAAATAAGTAATTTAAATTTTACTGCTTGTCCCTCTAAAATATGCCTGTGGACACCCACTAATATCTTAGAATGAACAAAAGCGCAAGCGCCTTGGTCAGCCCCGACAAGCATAAGACGATTCTAAATTGAAGGCGTTCTTTGCCTTCAATTTAGAATTGACTTATGACCTCGAGGGGCTAGGCGCTGGCAGTCAAAGACGCGACGTCCTGTCGCATTGACTGCACTAGCACGTCCTGTGCGTCGGAGCTGGATGCAGAAATGTTATCCACAGTTTGAAAATTTTATAATTTCCTAAACGAAAATAAAACAAGCTAGACACACCTTCTAGGTATACCAAGCTTGTTTTATTAAATCAATTAACCTTCGATAGCCTTTCACTTCGCAATAGGGATGCTACAGAACTATCAATCTCTTCCATTATTGCTTTCTTTGTCCATGATGTTTTATAAGTAGCACTATTATTTAAGTAGATATAAATGGCCCTTAAATCTTTAAGTGTAAATTTGTTTTTCTCTGTCTTGGTAAGGTCTTTCCAGCTGGAAATGAGTTCTTCGTTACTCTTTAACATTTTTGTAGGTAATTTAAATTTATATTTTTTTATTATTTCTACCGGTAAGACTTTGTTTTGTATATCTTTTAGGTACTCTTCTCCGGAGAATTCAATCTTACTATTATTTTTTATAGGAACTTCTTTACCACTTAGAAAATCCCCTTTTATCGCTAACATCACTTCTTCTAATACTAGAATGTCTTTCTCCATATGCTTTTTATCTACAGCCTCTAGTATTCTTTTACATTTTGTTAATGTTTTTATTACTTGTGCTTTGTTCAATTCGTCACCCCGATTACATTTGGGTTTAGATCGTACATTATTTCTGTTGCTAATTCCTCGTATTTTCTTTGTTCCATGCTTACTTGGCCATTGGACATTGCTTCAGATATGTTGTTTAGATCTTTAATAACTGTATTGTATAATTTCACATTGCGGATCTAAATCAATCAACAAAATCTTATAATGTTCAGCTAAGTAATGGGCCAAATAGTATACACTTGTTGTCTTTCCCACCCCACCTTTATAATTTCCGACAAATATTTTCCGTGCTCGCCCCATCGATGACCACCTCTGTTGTTTACTTACTCTTATATATATAATAGGGGGAACTTGTTTATATTCATGTGAGGGGGACGTTATAAAAAAGTGCCTGTCACTGACCACTAAGGGGATTATGTGCATTGTTTACTCTAGAATAGAACGTATGTTTCTTTTCATCTAGGAGTATGTTAAAAATAGTGATAAAATAATGGTAGCAATTACATAAGCAGGTTGGTGGTTAGCCACTTCCATTGAAGGGAGATGGGAAAGATGCCGAGATTTGAAGCGATATCTATTACACTACTTCAAACTTTATTTTGATTGGTGTTTTAAGTATTGTCATTATGATTCTTCATCAACACTCAACACAAAAAGAAGTAACCGCCCCAACCTCTCCAAGGTAATTGGGTAGTTACTTCTCTATTGTGAATACTTATTACTTTGGTTAACCGCTCACTTTGCGGCATGTATTTTCCTAATCGGGTGTTCACACCACCTGATCTTTTTTATTCTTATCTTTATAATAAGTAAAGTATACCTTTTATCAAGGACTCGCAACATAAAAATCGCTGTAGAGCCCTAAGTATATCGATTAATATTTGACAAATCCCGAGTGGTGATACCAGACACTAGAACAACTTCCTACTTCCCCTCAGCTTCCCATCTCGCAACTTCCTTTCGAACCTTTGGCGCTACCTCTTTTCCTAGCAACTCAATCGCTTTCATCACATCTTCATGAGGCATCGTGCCAACTGGGACATGCAGCATAAAGCGAGTGATGCCAACGTTCTTTCGAAGGTGAATAATTTTTTCAGCTACCGTATTCGAATCGCCTACGTACAATGCTCCTTCAAATCTACGCGCTGCATCAAAGCTTGATCTGGTATAGGCTCCCCATCCACGCTCTCGTCCTAATTTGTTCATGACTGCTTGAGTCGATGGGAAAAATTTGTCGGCAGCTACTTGAGTTTCTTCTGCAATGAAGCCGTGCGAATGGGATGCAACTGGTAACTTAGATACATCATGCCCTGCATGTGCGGCTGCCTTCTTATACAGTTGGACGAGCGGTTCAAACTGAAGTGGACTTCCACCAATAATCGCTAATACCAGTGGCAGTCCAAGAATACCTGCGCGGACGACGGATTCGGAATTTCCACCACTACCAATCCATACGGGTAAAGGATTCTGAACAGGTCGAGGATAGACACCTAAATTGTGTATGGCCGGTCGATGGCCGCCTTTCCAAGTTACTTTCTCAGACTCTCGTATTTTTAATAACAACTCCAATTTTTCTTCAAACAATTCATTGTAGTCATTCAAATCATACCCAAACAATGGGAATGATTCGATAAAAGAACCACGGCCAGCCATGATCTCTGCTCGACCGTTCGAAATCCCATCAAGCGTAGCAAAATCCTGAAAAACACGCACTGGATCGGCAGAAGAAAGCACCGTTACCGCACTTGTCAGACGGATTCGTTTCGTCTGAGATGCAGCAGCAGCCAACACAACGACAGGATTAGACGCGGCAAAATCTTCCCGATGATGTTCGCCCACACCAAAAACATCCAGCCCTACCTGATCGGCAAGTACAATTTCCTCGACAACTTCACGTAACCGCACGGCATGACTTATCACTTCACCTGTTTGAACATCCGGTGTTGTTTCTACAAACGTGCTTACACCTATCTCCATTAAAAGTTCCTCCTACTTTTGCTTTTATGTAGTTCAGATTATAACAAAATTAATTTATTGACTAATAATTATTACATGAATAGTGACTACTTTTCGATTCAATCTAATTTATGATACAACAGGAAAATACTAGGTATATGATACTATTTTTGTTGCAATTAAGCACGGATAAAGCACTAAATATATGAAGTGAGGTAACCAGATGCCATCTATCATTCTACTCATACTAATCTTACTTGCTTAACCTGGCTCAAAAAGCAAAACTACCCCACATTAAAAGGTAAATTCGGTGAATGGCAAGTCCTCCATTCTGTTGTGGTATTCAGTAATCAAGACACTTTAAAATTTAAGAAGTCTTTCATAAACGCAAAAGTGATAAAACGAAGCAATTTGGTTCATACAATTCATCATAAACCCCTTACCAATTTTGTTTCACCAACAGAACTTCATGACATTAAAACGAAGATATCATCCTTACATATTGAAGATAAAAAAGTAAAAAAGATCAAAGAGAAGAATCATAAGACAGAAGTTCAAAGCAAAATTCTTCTGCAAAAACAAAAGGTGAGCAATGGAGAATGTCCTCGTTGTGGGAATCGGTTGGTTAGTAGAAAGGGAAAAATGGTGATTTTAATGGCTGCAGTGGGTTTCCAGGGTGTCGGTATACGGGTTAATTCGCTGTATAGATAACCAAGATCACTTTATACGATTGTAATTTTTGTGATTTCCGCTTAGCTTTTTCCTTCTTTGTTTGCAGTATGCGAACGCGTGTTCCTTTTTATCTAGTAGTTTGTAAAAAATAATGATAAAATAATGGTAGCAACTACATAAGCAGGTGGGCGGTTAGCCACTTCCCTTAAAGGGAGGTGGCAAAAGATGACAACATATGAAGCGATATCTGTTGCACTATATTCAAACTTAGTTTTGATAGGTGTTATAACAATTTTCATTATGTTTAGTCAAAACAAAAAGAAGTAACCAGCCCATCCTCCTGACCAAGGTATATGGGTAGAAACTTCTTTTTGTGATACTTATCTACCTTGCTTGGGCTAGCCGCTCATTTTGCGGCATGTAATTGCGGTGATCAGGTGTTAGCGCACCTGATCTCTTTTTATTCTTATCTAAATTATATAGAGTTTATACTTGTTTATCAAGAAGTAGGTACGAACCGAGTGAAATCAATTATTAGTAAAACTCCCCAACACTAAGCTTCTTAAACAAAAGGAAGTAACTCGCCCGCCCTCGACCAAAGGATAGCGGGTAGTTACTTCTTTTCTTTGTAAATACTTATTAAATTGTCAGCCGCTCACTTAGCGTCAAGTAGTTGCCTGATCAGATGTTGCATAGACTTCTGATCTCCTTTTATTCTTATCTAAATTAGAATAAAAGGAGATCAAGTCACAGGGACTAATGCACTTATTTGTTATTTTCAGTGGCTTTTTTTACAGCCAGAATATATTTCTCGTTCCATTCTTTCCAATCGTCTTCTCGAAAATCAATCGTTTTACCATCCATTAGTGCGTTGATGACATCTAGACATACATGCCAGCCGGCAAGATCCTTTGGGGTATGATCTGTAATGACTTCTATCTTTTCTTTCAAGACTAATTTACAGCCTCCCGATTCTTGATACAACTCGAAACGAACACTGTCTTCTCCCGACCACATAAATTCCAATATGTCATACATTTTGAATTCAATAATTTCAAGCTCCTCGAAGCTTCCATCCTGCATGTCAAACTTATAAAACCCTCCTTTGCTGAGTTCATCAACTCGGAGTTCTGAAAACCACTGGGCAAGTTTCTCGTTTTCAGTCAACCAAGACCATACCGTTTCAACAGAATGCTTTAGATGACGTTCAAATCGAGCGATATATCCGTTTTCAACTTTTTCTATTGAAGCTAGCATTTATTTTCCTCCTCAATTATGGTTGTAGAGCATTAATCTTCTAGGATGTAAGGTACTATTAGTATACTTCGCGTAACCACTTTTAACTAATTTCAGCTCTACAACAATGGTTGTCAAAAATCAGCCAGTAAACCGAATAAAAAAAATTGCCTGTCACCACCCGTATTTGCAGGATACCCCGTTCGGCTACCACCTACTTTCACACTCATCACACGAGCTTGAATGTCGGTCAAGTATACGGGTGTTTATCATCATGAGCTAATATTGTTTCCTTAGGACCGGATCATTCCTAAAACTGTTCCCATTCTCTACTAAGCGTGTAGGATCTTGGTATATTCATCGTGCATACTTGCAGGAATTACTATCATTGAACCTGGCTCTCTTTGAATTAAGTGGTGCAGTTCAATTGTAGTACCATCCTTCCAAATTGGTGATCTTCCTTTTTTCATGAGTTCAAGATTTGTCTTTCCTGTTTTGGAATCAATTCTGTTAAGGTCTATATCTAATCGTTGGTATACCCTTCTAATTATATTTCTAATTTCATCGCTTACTTTCGTTTCCCCTATATAATCTACAGACTCATAGTTTTTGTAAATTTTAGAGGTACCACTTTTACCAAAAAATAACACATTTCCACCAATACTATTTAAGATTCGCATAATACTTTCTTAAAACTAGCCTATAAATAAAAAAGATCACAACTATAAGCTGTGATCAATTGTAAGAAGCTCGAACACCCTTCCTTCTATTAAATTTCAATAATAATCGGAAGAATCATTGGTTTTCTCCTTGTTTTTTTGAATACATGTTGACCTACAGATTTTTTTAGTTTTTAACTTCAGAAACACGCATACTATAAAAATAACCGTAATGGTTGCACCCATCACGGTTATCAAAACATTGGCAGTCACTAAGTAAGCAATTGACCTTAATAAGGTTTTTACTTGAGAGTAATCCACCCGTGTCGATAAACAGCTGGGTGGATTACTTTTTTCTATTATCAATTAATAAGACGATTAAAGTCACTAATGCTATCATAAACATGGCCGTATTCATGTCCATCAGTTGCACCTCCCTTAAGAGAGGCTAAAGCCGCCTACTCTGCTATTCAATTGTCGTTTGTCATAGCAGAATGGTAGTCCTTTCATCCCTACCGTAATCATAATAAATCGTATTCCTCCTGCCATTCAAAACCACTCCCTAAGGTAGTTATGATATAGGATATTGAGTTTGGTGCATGTTTTATGACCTTTTTTTGGAAATTTTCAATAAAAGTTGAAAATTTTTAACTTTCATGCAAAAAAAAGAGATGCTTTGAGCATCACGAGGTTTTTTCTCTATATAATATTTCGTTAAGCGATGGATAATCAAGGGCATGCCAAATTCTCAGAAAGAACTCAATAGATGGTTGTGATTTGTTATTCATATAAATGGATAAATTACTTTTATCGATACCTGTCATTTCTGAAAGCTCTTTTTGAGTAATTCTTTGTTCTTTCATTATTTTCTTAAAGTTATTTTTAATCAAGCCTTCATGATAATTAATAAGTGGTTCAACACTTTCCTTTGGAGTATTTCCTAATTGTTTGGCTGCTTCATTTAAAATGGGAAGGAACTCAGGAAGAGATTCATACAATTTCCTAGTTATTTCTTTAGGTTTATGAGCATCAATGTTATCTAGCATGGAATCAATAAAATACATGGTTGCCCCTTTTATGAAGTCTTCCGGGGCATATTCAACATTAATTTTATCCATTTTAGCTTCCACATTGGCATATGTAGTATAGGACTTTATCTTTTCAAAATTTTCTTTTTTGAAACCTACTTTAACATATACATATTCCTCATTTTCTGGTGTATCTTCTGTTTCGGCTGTGTAATTGTCGCTGAAGCCCACATACACAACTTTAGGATTATCGGCATTATTTTTTTTACCCATTTTCATGTATATCGCCTCCTATACGTGGACAAGTTATGTTTAACAAGTTAAAGTGAGGTGCTAAAAATGACTAAAGATGAAAGAAAAGATGTAACCAGAGATGTAGGCGGGACTGGAAAGCGTTCTTAACCTTATCTATATAGGAATTGATTTTCCAAATAGAAAAGAAAAAAGTCAGGTACGAACATAAATTAATCAAATAATGGCGACGCTAATAGTGTCGCTTTTATTATATGTCAGTCTGATAGTTCTTAGTATCCTCCACTTGAAAAACTTCAACTTTTGGTTAAAAATAACACATTTTTAAGATGAGTTATATAAAAAATGTTGGAAAGTAGACGGAGGGTAACATGAATAAAACACAACTATAATCATTTTAGCCCTTTGATTCCCTATGTAGGTTGTGGCAAACTTACATCTGGATGTTCAGGTATTACTACTTTTACCTTTCGGATTATATTTTTTATTCCTCTAAAAATAATCAACGTTTGATTCATCTAATTTACTTCTGCCATAAACATCTGTAACCTGAATGATGGACACTAAAATAAATAGTGCCCTCTATTCGGGTTTTTCTATGTCTTCTTTCAGTAAACCCGGGTGTCCAGCGCCCACTTTTTTTAACGTGTTCAAATTATATTTCGTCTGCTTGCGTCAGGACAATATTGGATCCTTCTCCAATACCCTCCTCACCCACGTTAGCAACCGCTTCGATCACATCTCTTTCCGGATTCGCTTGACCTTGGATTGTAATCGGGTAATTTAGCGTTTGACCAGAATCTTTTGGTGCTGTATTTCCATGTCCATCCCCGTCTTCAGCTGTATACGGTTAAACCTAGTTGCTTTTTGTTTTTTCTACTTAGAATAGAGTTTTATACCTTTATTATGTTTTACTTTTAACCATTCAGGTTCTAGTACATTTAAAATACTCAATCTATTTCCAAGGTAATAGTTTGCGCTCCAACCACTGGAGCCCCCTATTAAAAAGTAGGCCGAGTATCGAGAGAAGAAGTACACCTACCATAAGTTTTGTGGTAATCATTAAATTTCCATAATGCAGCACCATTGCTCCAATCCCCTTTTGGGCTGCGATCATTTCCGCTGATACGAGTAGGAGTAACGATATTCCTGCAGCAAGCTTCAAACCTGCAAAAATCATTGGAAGTGATCCTGGTAAAATAACCTTTCTAATCACGTTTACATGATTTGAGCCAAACGTTACTGCTGCCTTGATGAGTAGCGGGTCGACATTCTTCACACCAGAATATGTATTAATTACAACAGGAAAGAATACACCTAGTGCAATAATCGCTATCTTCGGCATTTCACCAATTCCTAACCACAATATAATTAATGGCAAAAGAGCAATTTTAGGAATTGGATAAATTGAATAAACAATTGGTGTTATGATCGCATCTGCCCATCTAGAAAAACCGAGAATTAATCCAATGACTATGCCAAAAATAGCACCAATGATATATCCTGAACCGACACGATAAAGACTGGCAAAAAGGTTCTGGTGCAATTCACCACTAATCATCATTTCCCATGCTGCGACTAAAATAGCCGATGGAGCAGGCAAAAATAACGGTGGCACGATATTCAATCTACAGACTATTTCCCAAAGCACAAGCAACCCTGATATACCGAGTACAGAAGCATATTGTGGTATCTTTTGTTCTAGGAATGAAACACGGTTTGTTATCGTTTGTCTTGAATCAGCCATCCTTTTACCCCTCCTTCAATGCTTCTTCGGCATCATGTCGAATGAGCTCCCAGATTTGATTCGCATACTGCTCAGATTGATTGCGATATTGTTCCTTATCTCTTCCGACCTTTGGCATATCAATACGGATAATATCTTTTATTTGACCAGGATGTCTTGACAATACAATCACTCGATCAGCCAGATAAACGGCCTCTTGTATGTTATGCGTCACATAAAGAGTACTTAATCGTGTTCGATTCCAAATTGTCAAAAGTTCCTCCTGCATGAGGGTACGAGTTTGTGCATCCAAAGCAGAAAATGGCTCGTCCATTAGAAGCAAATCAGGTTCGATTGAAAGTGCCCTAGCAATACCTGCTCTTTGCTTCATACCTCCTGATAATTGTTTAGGATACGCATCCTCAAAACCAGTTAAACCGACCATATCAATGTAGATTTGTCCCTTTTCCTGCAGTTCCTTTTTACTAATTCCTTTTTCTTCAAGTCCATAAACGACATTTTCGAAAACAGTTCGCCAAGGAAACAGAGCTATTTCCTGAAATACAATGCCTAAATTAGGTTCCTTACCTTGAGTGCCTTCAAAATAGACGGTGCCTTCACTTGAGGACATCAACCCACCGACAATGTTTAGAAGAGTTGATTTTCCGCATCCGCTTGGCCCTACTAGCAAAACGAATTCCTGCTCTTCAATGATAAAGTCTATATTCTTTAAAGCAGTCACTTCTCTTTTTTTTGAATCGATAAACGTTTTTCCAACATTCTCAATCACAATTCTCATGCTGTCACTTCCCTTATTTCTTTAAAGCTTCTTCTAACAATTCTGTATTTACGATTTCTTCCGCATCAATTGCTTTGTCTATCAATTTTTCCTTAGCATACCAATCCACCTGTGTTTTAATATCAGTATCAAGCAACTTCCCATCACGATCCATATATGGAAGGCCTTGTTTTATTACTTCTGGTTCTTGGTCTGTGTATTTGGCAATAATATCGACTACCTCGTCATAATTCTCACCCGGTACGATCTTTCCATCTTCTTTCGTTAAAACAGCGTCATAGTAATAACGAGTCGCTTTTGAATAAGCTTTGAGGAACCGCACAGCAGCATCTTTATTATCTGCAAATGATTGTGAGAAAAAGACTCCCGATGTCTGGTAATCTATTTCTTCCCCTACTTGGGAGATGACTTTACCATAACCTTCATTTACAACTGCAGTTATGTTAGGTTCATTTAATAAAACAGCGTCAACTTGCTTGCTCTTTAAAGATTCCATAAGACCTTTTATACTATTTAGTGGAACAACTTCAATATCTTCTAATCCTAAACCGTATTTTTCGACAACTCTCCCAACCATATAATGGTAAGTCGAACCAGTCTGTGTAATACCGACCTTTTTGCCTTTAAGTTCTTCAATGTTTTTTATTGGTGAATCGTTTGGGACTAATATAGCAGAGGATGAGTAACCCTTTTGTTCTCTCCCCTTATCCGCAACGATTACTAATTTTTGTCCACCAGCAACCATATTGTACAAGCTGGCAGTGATTCCAGTTGCCCCAACATCTATGCTTTCTCCTGCAGTCGCAACTGCAATCGGCTGTGCCGCCTCAAACCATTTTGCCTTAGCATCAATATCTTCCTCTTCGAAAAAACCTTTCTCTATTCCTATAAACAACGGAGCTGAACTAGTCAATTTCAGCATTCCAATTTCAATAGAAACTGGCTCAGACTCTTTCTCAGAATTCGTTTCAGTCTCTTGTCCCTCCTCTTGATTTCCACAACCGACAAGACCAACGATCACGAGCAATAAGGTGCTTATAAAAAGTATAAATGCTTTTTTCACAGTACTTACCTCCGTAAATTTATCTATAATAGTTAAAATCTTTAGTATATTCCTATTCGTCATAATTATGTAAAAACCTTTAATAAATGACAAAAACATTAATTAAAAGTATCAACGCCCTGTCAACACCCGAAGTTTATCAAATAATGGCAATCATGAAATGAACTTAATGTGTTAAAACTTATTTGTAGGGAGATAACTAAACTTCAATATTAAGAATCAAGAATAATATTATTTACTTGGTATGATTCTTTTTTTAAAAGGCCCTCGATGTTTTGACAGCATTTTTATAAAGCTGATGGATATTTTTCCGTTACTTATTTTTTGAATTTTTTGTTACTATTAAGTTAGTAGTTAGGGAAGGGAATCGTTAAAACATGAAAATCGTAAGTGGAATTTTTTCTAGTAAACTGCCTTTGCTTATTGTTTTAGTAGCCATTTGTACATATCTTTCCCCTGTGTATTGGAATGCTGCATCTTGGGTTCCAAGCTATGATCATAAATCTATCTGTAGGTTCGCTGATCTCAAATCACTTCGCTAAAAAAGATAAAATTGAATCCGGGAATATCGATTGTTCAAGTCAACGATTAGCATAGTTGGCAGATCAAAATATTTCCTGTAAACGATAAGAAACCGCAGCCTATAGACTGCAGTTCCATTTACCGATCTTCAATTACTATATAAGCAGCCTTCACCGGACCATGCACGCCAACGACAAGATTCATCTCGATGTCAGCGGAGTTACTCGGACCGGTAATGAAGTTGATACACGACGGAATTGTTTCGCCAGCCTGGACACGGCGCGAGATTTCCTGCGCAGCCTGCGTCATGCGCGGCACAATGGTGCTTTTAGGAATTAATGCAATGTATTTATGCGGTAGCAAACTAACAGACCTGCCTTTATCAGAGCTTGATAAAAGGACGACCGTGCCCGATTCAGCGAGTGTCATATCACTGAATGTAATCCCAACATTCGCACGTTCTGCTTCAACAACATTTTCTTTCCCGCGCGAAGAATTCCATTCATTCACTTCGATATCACGCGCAGGCCACGTCTCTTGAATGAGTCCGGAAAGGCCATATTCCTCAAAACGAGGGTCGCGCCAAAGTGAAATAGGGCCGCCACCGTATAAATGAACTGTAGATTCGAGTACCGATGAAAGCTTTGCACTCGTCGTTTCGATCAACTCCGTATGAATTAACTTGCATTGATCACGCAAAACGGACATCAGTTCGTCCGGATTTTTATCTACGAGTGTTTTGTCTTGTGGGCGAAATGCCCAGTTCCGTTCCGGTTTAACAGTAGTGTTTAAACTACGGCCAAGCTGTGAGGCAACGTTTTCTAAAAAGGAATCTCGATTTTGAATCACTTGTCGTCCCCTCCTTTTTCGTGATCTTTAAACCAGTCGCGGAACCTTTGTTTATTCGGTGCTGGAAATTCACGAATTTCGGTCCATGCTTTGAGTGGACCAGGTCCGTTTGAAATACGATCGTTTTTCGTAAATGGCTTCATCATCGTTGATGCCATCTTTGATCCTGCACCGTAAATTGGATTCGATGCAGCACCGAGACCAAATGCTTTCATAGCCAATTTTTCAGAAATCGGTGCACGTCCTTCTTTTTCCACAATCACCTGACGATGTTTATGGAGCAATTCATGTAACGGGATCTTCACCGGACATGCATCTGTACAAGCTCCGCATAATGTGGACGCATAAGGAAGCTCTTTAAAATCATCGTATCCACCCAAAAGCGGTGTCAATACTGCACCAATTGGTCCTGGATAAATGGAATTGTAAGAATGACCACCGATATGACGGTATACAGGACAGACATTAATGCATGCTGCGCAGCGAATACACTGCAAGACAGATTGAAATTCGGTTCCTAAAATTTTTGAACGACCATTGTCAACGATGACAAGATGAAATTCTTCTGGTCCGTCCGCATCTCCTTCTTGACGAGGTCCTGTTAAAGCCGTGACGTAACTCGTTAGTTTTTGACCGACTGCACTGCGTGTGAGCAAACTCACTAGTACTTCAAATTCCTCAAACGTTGGCACGACACGTTCCATGCCCATCACTGTAATTTGTGTTTTTGGTAATGCGGAAACAAGCCTGGCATTCCCTTCATTTGTGACAAGACTGACTGAACCGGATTCTGAAATAGCAAAGTTGCAGCCAGTAATCCCAATGTCAGCAGTTAAAAACTCTTGACGTAGTTTTTCACGGGCATGAAGCGCTAGTTCTTCCGGTTTCGATGATAATTTATAATCGAGTTTTTCAGCGAATACAGCACGGATTTGCTCTTTATTTTTATGAAGGGCCGGTGCAACGATATGTGAAGGTGGATCGTGTTCATCAAGTTGCAATATATACTCACCAAGGTCTGTTTCGATCACTTCACAGCCTTCTTGTTCAAGCACCTGATTCAACCCGATTTCTTCTGTGACCATCGATTTCGATTTGACGACTTTTTTGCCGTTTTTCGCATGGATAACATCCCGCACATATGCATTCGCTTCATCTGCTGTTTTTGCAAAAAACACATGTCCGCCGCGTTTCTCTACATTTTCGGTTAACTCGTGTAGATAATAATCAAGATGTTCAAGCACATGCTTGCGAATTTCTTCACCATGCGAACGCCACTCTTCCCAGTTACCGAGTTCTTCCGCTGCATCTAAACGACGCGTGCGCAACCGTTCCTGTGCACCGGCTACCGCGCCGCGCATAAAGGTATCCTGCAAATTGTCTTTTACTAGGTCTTTAAATTTTTCATCACTGATTTTCATTGCCATATTCTTTGCCTCCTTAGTTGAAACTTCCATCAGTGATCTTCTGATGGTTAGTTGAACTTATCAGGTTCTTAGAGCCAGTTCGAACGGAGTGAGCTACGAGCTCTTAGGAACGTGGCTCACCTGCTATTTAATACTTCCGCAATGTGCATGACATGAATTGGTTTTCCTCTTCGTTCAATACGGCCACCAATATTCATTAAGCATCCTCCATCTGATCCGATTAAAAAATCAGCGCCGGTACTAGATGCTGAATCTACTTTTTCATCAACCATCTGCTCGGAAATGCTACCCATTTTCACCGAGAATGTACCGCCAAATCCGCAGCAGTTATGCGCGTTTGGAAGAGGTTCAATATTTAGTCCTTCAACATTCTTCAAGAGCGTGAGCGGTGCATCTTTTACGCCGAGCAGACGCGTCATATGGCAGGATGGATGATACGTCGCCGTGCCAGGTAATTTAGCACCAACGTTGTCAACTTTCAAAACATCAACAATAAATTCCGTTAATTCATAGGTTTTGGACGCTAACTTCTCCGCACGTGGACGCCATATCGGGTCGTTATGAAACACATGCTGGTATTCTTTAAACATCGTCGCACATGAGCCGGACGGTGTCACAACTACTTCCGCGTTTTCAAACGTCGCAATCATTTTTTTCATCGCATCTTTTGAATCCTCTACATAACCGGAATTGTATGCCGGCTGTCCACAGCACACCTGACCCCTCGGGAATTCAATGTCACAGCCAAGCCGTTCTAGCACCTCAACGGTCGCTTTGCCCACATCTGCTTGAAACATATCGACAATACACGTGATAAAAAGCGTTACCTTCATTTTTGTTCACCTCATATAAGTAAGTGCAGTCATCAGATGACCTGCACACTGTTTTTTTCATCATACTACAAACGCTTACAATTTTACAGACCCTTTTTAAAAAACTTATCTTAGCGAGTGTTCATAGAACTTAGGAAACCGCAGGAACGTTAAGGTGTAGCAATACTGCCTTCTAAGTAAGGACAATCCCTGAAAACATAAAAAAAACTTGGAAAATAATCTCCAAGCTCATTTATTTCACTGTCAATTTTTACTAAATCACCCGTTACTTTAAGTACAATTCTTCACAATTTAATTGTTAAATCTGACTAGGAAAAGGCGGCGCATTATTTAAGCAACGACCCGATAGGGAACGAGTTTATAATTTTCTTTTACCTTTTGGTGAATATTTTTTTTCATAAAGATATTGGAATCCATACAATAAAAATGCCTTAGAAAAGAAATAAAGGAAAAATTGGAAGTTATTAAATCGAACCAATGTATAATACCTAAATTTTCTTGCAAAATATGTAATTGGATATGCAAAGATAGCATTTGTAATTCCGTTGAGTAAAATAAACCATTTAAAATTGCCGTATGTCCACTTCAGAAACCAAATGGAGATTGCCAAAAACGGACCAATTTCAAAGGGAAATTCCCCTAAAAGGAATGATTTAGGTTTATTATAGAAAACCCACCACCTTTGTTTTTTCCCAATTCGTGCATGAAGTATTTCTACGAGTAAAATTAGGACGGTCGCAGGAAGAAATCTTTTTATGTTTCGTGACCCTAATAAGGGTATCGTCAACCATGATAGTAAGACCATAGCAACATTAACTAATCTTTGAATTTTTATTGTCATAGCCTTCATCATCCCTTTCTCAAAGCCAGCTTTCCCTTTTCTTGCTAATTAAAATATCCAATAAATCACACTTATATGTATTGGTCTGCTTCAACAAAACTGCCCCGTTAGTTGCATAAAGAAAATGCTGCCTTAAATACAGCTCTGATCTTCAGGTAACGAACCCGTTGTTTAATATCTGTTTAAATTTGAAAGGATTGAACCAAACATTCTTCATTATCGACAATTTTCTTTTTTTCTTCAAAATCTATATTTAGCTCACTAAAAACTGAGGACGATCCATGTAGCACTAACCACCTTCTATTAGAAGCAAAAAAAACAACAGGTAACATTCTTACCTGGGTCAGCATGTTACCCTGTAGAACACGAAAATCACCATTTACGGGTAAGTTACTCTTATATGAATGAACAGCTATTACGCCAAGGGATTACAATATTATGTAACATTTTACAATCCGAAATTTCATCAAAAACAGTGTATAACTGCTCACCAAATTTTTGATGCGTATTAGATTTATTAACAATTTGGTGACAACAGTTAAATGAGTAACCCGATTTCACCATGATCATGTAGTAAAGTCGGGCTTTTTATAACGAGTATTTTCTTTACGTTGAAGGTTCACTTTTCTTGTTGCTACCCCATCTAACAATGGATAACAATTGGTACTGCAGTAGGTGGATTATTTATATCAGGAATGGGCATCCAATACATCATATTAGGGGGATTACTATTCTTGATATTGAGTTTAGCATCTATTTTACTGAGAAACTACATGTATAGTCCCACAAAACAACTTTCCAGATAAGTGGAAGTCTTAGACAAGAATTATATAGAAAATACTTTTAGCAAATGCCACAAATAAGAGCAAAGCAAAGCAACGCATCATAAAAGCGTTTCTTTGTTAAATTCTTGCACCCTTTATTTGAATAACCTCTATCACTTCATATATTTGTAATAAAGATTTACTAAGGAAAAGTAAACTAACGCAGAACCAAAAATAAACAATAAGAACTCCTTTATCTTTTTCGCTCCCATCATTAAATCTTCATTATAAAAAAATTGCATATTTTCATTTATAGAAATAGGAGTCGTAAAAATTGATAATATTAATGCAAGAACAGTGAAAACCCCATATATATTCATCACTGTTCTTATAGTAATTTCCTTTTTTGTAACTATTTCAATATTTCGAGACGTTTGTGGATTTATTTCCAAACTACTATCCCCCCATTTTCAATGCTTAAATAACTATACGAATAAACACAAAGAAAGTTTCTTAACTACTGGAAGTTATTGAACTAACCTGCGTCGTTAGGAACAAAAGCGCAAGCGCCTTGGTCAGCCCCGACAAGCATAAGGCGATTCTAAATAGAAGGCGTTCTTTGCCTTCAATTTAGAATTGACTTATGACCTCGAGGCAGTTACAACCGCGACGTCCTGTCGCTGTAACTTTCACTAGCACGTCCTGTGCGTCGGGGCTAGGCGCTGTAGCTGGATTCAGAAACGTTATCCACAGTTCAAAAATTTTATAATTTCCTAACAGTAAAAAAGCGTCTCTACTCCGTTGTAGAAACTCCCCAATAGTTCAAGAATATTTGTAATGATGTTCTTAAAATCTCCACCTTCCTGAAGAAAACATTCCAATAATCCACAAAAAAGCTCCAATATGTTTGAGAACAGCAATTGAAGTACCTAAACCAGAAAAAAATATAGCCATACCAAGATACCTTAACACATCAACATAAATGAGGGACTTTTAAGACCCTGCTTCACTTCAACTTGTTCTTTCTTAGTGAGATTAAAATATGGCTAATAAACAAATACAATGGTATACCCCATATAGAATCAAAAAAACTATATATTAAATGGATGGTTTTTTGTTGTCGCAACGCCTTTCTGACCTGCATCCTCCAGGCCTCAAAAAAACCGACGATTTCCTCGTCGGTTTCACCAATTAGTCAATTGTTGTCCATGTAATCACGAAGCACTTTTTCCACATAATCGAGATGTGTATCCATTGCTTTTACAGCTTCCGTTGCATCACGGTTTTGAATGGCACGCAAAATTTCTTCATGCTGCAAATTGAGCTGCTCTACAGTTGCCGTTGCTTCATATAAGCAAATACGTCGTGTTTCGCGCATCGCCTCAGCCGTAATATCAGATGCATGATGCATTAAGCTTGCGAGCAATTTGTTATCGGCGGCTTCAGCTATGGCTAAATGGAATGCCAGATCAGCTTTTTCACCGAGTTCTGCATCTCCGGAGTGCTTCACCATATCCGCAAACGTAAGCTTCATCACCGCGATATCTTCATCGGTCCGTCTGACAGCTGCTGATGCTGCAATACCGGTTTCTAATATTTTACGCACTTCCATTAGGCCCTTTAAATCATCACTATTCATTAAAAGAGCACTTTTAAGTGGGAACGCGATGCCATCAGCGGCAAAGGAGTTCACATACGTTCCCTCCCCTTGACGCATTTCAATCAAGCCCATCGCCCGTAAAGAGGTCAAAGCTTCTCGGACCGCAGAACGTCCCACTTGAAAACTTTCAGCGAGATGCTGCACAGAATCCAGTTTATCACCTGGCTTTAGTTCACCCAAACGAATCGAATCCAGCAGAGTATCAGCAATTTCTTCATATATTTTTTTAGGTTTAATTTGCTTATATTTCAACGTTTCATTCACCTCTACTCTTATTATAGACCAAATCCGAAAAAGTTTTAGTTGATTCTTAGAAAAGATTCAAACTATAATTAAACCAGTCATCAGATGATCAGCTAACATATGAAATGAAACCGCTTACGGATAGGAGGCTACCAAATTGAGCTTATTTACTTTGTCACTCATCGCGATCGTTCCAATCATTACGATTCTTATTTTTCTAGTCTTACTAAACTGGCCAGCCACCCGTGCTATGCCAATTGCACTCATCGTCACGGCGTTAATCGCCATGTTTGTCTGGGGAACAGATGGTGCAGTTGTCGCCGGCGCTGCCTTCAACGGCCTAATTACTGCACTTGAAGTTATTTTTATCGTTTTCGGTGCTGTTCTACTATTAAACACCGTAAAAGAAAGTGGTGCAATTAATACAATTCGCCGCGGTTTTACTGGCATTTCTCCAGACCGCCGTATTCAAGCGATTATCATCGCATGGCTGTTTGGCTCGTTCATTGAAGGAGCAGCCGGATATGGTACACCGGCTGCTGTTGCCGCACCACTTCTTGTGGCGATCGGTTTTCCAGCAATGGCTGCGGTCATGGTAACACTCATTATCCAAAGTACGCCTGTATCTTTTGGCGCAGTTGGCACACCGATTCAAATTGGTGTTAACACCGGTTTAACGGATCAGTCTACAGTTCTTACAGCATTAAATGGCACCGGTATGAACTACGCTGACTATTTGATGTACATCACATCAAACGTTGCGCTCATTCACGGTATAGTTGGCACACTCATTCCGCTCTTATTGGTCGCAATGCTCACCCGCTTTTTCGGCCCAAACAAGTCGTTCCGTGAAGGTTTAAAAGTATGGAAATTCGCCTTGTTTGCAGGTATTTCATTCACTATACCTTATTACTTTATTGGTTTCTTTTTAGGGCCAGAATTTCCGTCATTACTAGGTTCATTGGTTGCATTATCAATCGTCGTCCCTGCTACCCGAAAAGGATTGTTTATGCCGCCCAAGGAAGAGCAGTTTGATTTTCCACCGCGCAGTAAATGGGAAGAAGACTGGTTCGGGACACTTAATCATGAACCGGAAAGAGAAGAGGGTACACAACGTTCCATTTCAATGGGAATGTCATGGCTTCCTTATATTCTCGTCGCTGGACTGCTCGTTGCCTCACGGACGGTTGAGCCATTGGCAGCAGCATTAAAAGCACCCGCAATCGTATTTGAAAATACGTTTGGTTCTGGAATTACAACAACATCAACACCACTTTTTTTACCTGGCTTTCTGATCATCATTGTATCTGTTTTAACATTCTTCCTGCACCGTATGAAGTCCTCGGACTATGCACGCGCATGGAAAAGTTCATTTAAGACTGCCGCTTCAGCCGGTATCGCGCTCATTTTTGCCGTGCCAATGATCAAGATTTTCTTAAACACGTCACTTGCAGCTGATAAAGTATCTGCAGCAACAGAGGCACTAGTCGGGCAAAACATGCCAATCGTGCTCGCGGAAAGTGTCTCGGTTGTTGCTGGAGATTTCTGGCCGATCGTCGCTCCTGCTGTTGGGGCGCTCGGTGCATTCATCGCCGGTAGCAACACATTCAGCAACATGATGTTCTCGCTCTTCCAATTCGGTGCAGCGGGCAATATCGGACTCGACGTCCAGCAATCCGGAATCGTCGTTGCTATGCAGGCAGTAGGCGGCGCGGCCGGCAACATGATTTGCGTCCACAACGTTGTCGCTGCATCTGCGACAGTCGGCTTAGTTGGAAAAGAAGGAGCGCTTATTCGCCGTGTATTTCTACCGTTAACGTATTACTTGCTAGCAGCTGGGTTCCTTGGCATGGCAATTATACATGGTATCGTCAACGTCTGGCTTATCGTGTATACGTTGATCGTCATAGCGTACCTTGCACGACTTTTTACAGCAAAACACAATTTATCCCCAGTAGTTGTGCGATAGTAAGAAACCGTCTTCAATTTAATCTAACAAGTTTTCTTCATAGGTATAAACATTAAGATAATAAAATAAAACACACAGTAATTCGCATTGAATTTAGCTGTGTGTTTTTTTCTGGTATCCATAGACTGTAAAGTCCAGCCCAATTAACAAGCTTTGAGTGTTTCTTTTAAAGTTAGGCTTATCCATGTGTAACTATTGAATTTGATCTTGCGTCAAATGAAGTATACGGAAAATAACTAATAATCCTGCTAACTCAATTCCTTTCGAACACCTCCTTCTTCCGTGTGAATTCATAAGAATAATGGAGGATTATCATGAAGAGAAACATGTTCAATGTGCTAAAAATTTCGATTTTAACTTTAGGTTTAGCTTCCGCTTCTACTTTTGGGGATACACAATCGGATGCCTCGACTATATACGAAATTAAAAAAGGGGAAACGTTATATAGTCTTGCAAAAGAAAGTAATTTAACGGTTTCACAATTAATGCAATTAAATAACCTAACTTCTACTACTATTTATGCCGGCGAAAATCTTATGATCCCTAACACTATAACAATTAAAAAAGGCGATACTTTATATAGCCTCGCAAAGAAATATGATACAACTGTTTCACAACTAAAACATATAAATCAGCTAAATTCTACTATAATTTATGCCGGTAAAAAACTAATCATACCTACTACCGTGATCGTAAAAAAAGGTGATACACTCTATAGAATAGCAAAGAATTACGGACTTACGGTTCCTGAGTTAAAGGAAATAAATGGTTTGGAGTCAACCATTATTTTTGCAGGTCAAAAACTGATAGTAGCTAAGAATGGAAATATGGAATCTCTTCCTGGAAGTTATGATGCTTCTAAAGTAAAGGTGGAGGTATCTGTTAAAGACGGCTTTACATTTGATGCTGAGGAACCAAGGAAATTTATTGTGCAATACAAACAAGATGGTTCATATTTTTCAAGAATCGAAGTATTAGACTCAAATGCAAATTTGATTGATGTTAAAGAAAACTCAATTGCTTCATTAAAAGGGAACAAAATAACAGAACATCAACTTAACAATATTAATTATCCATTTTATAAAGATGCTAAATTCTTTCTCCATGGATCAAATAGTAAAACACAGACAAACATTGTCGTAAAAGAACTAGACGGAAAATTAATTAGGTTTACGATTCATTATCTAAACAAGGAAGAATCTGAAGGTATTACACCACATATGATCGATATTCTGCATACCACAAAATTAAAGTAAGATTCCTAAACCCTACTTTTTTTGTTTATAAGCCTAAAAATAAAAAGATCACAACTAAAAGCTGTGATCAATTGTAAGAACCTTGAACGATTTCCCATTGTTAAATTTCAATAATAATCGGAAGGATCATTGGTTTTCTCTTTGTTTTTCTGAAAACAAATTGTCCTACTGATTTTTTTACATTTTGTTTGATCGCATTCCACTGAATTCTATCTCCATCTTCTAGCTCTTGCACAGCTTTCTTAATGAGTCGATTCACGTCGCTCAGAAGTTCTTCGGAATCTTTCACAAACACGAATCCACGGGAGATTGTATCAGGATCAGAAATCATTCTTCTTTCCCTTTTGCTCATTGTGATAACAATCACGAGCATTCCGTCTTCAGAAAGCTGTTTACGATCTCTTAGCACAAGTTCTCCAACATCACCTACACCCATTCCATCTACGTAAGTGTCCCCCGCTGGTATCCTTCTTGTTTGCCTTGCCACCGAGTTATCAATATCTACGACATCTCCGTTTTTGATAATAAACGTTTTGTCTTTATCTACTCCTACAGATTCAGCTAATAAACGGTGATGGTGTAGCATTCGATATTCACCGTGCACAGGTATAAAATAGGTTGGCTGAATCAAGGTAAGCATCAGCTTTAAATCTTCCTGATAGCCATGTCCGGATACATGCATTCCTGTTGAGCTTCCCGATCCATAAATCACGTGGGCACCCATTGAATAGAAGTTATCAACGATCCGAGTGACATTTCGTTCATTCCCAGGAATAGGACCTGCTGCTAAAATGACGGTATCTTCGGCTAAAACCTCGACACCCCGGAAGTTTGAAGTGGATAGTCGTGCAAGAGCCGCCATAGGTTCTCCTTGACTTCCTGTGCAAAGGACGACTACCTTCTCAGGCGCCAGTTCATTGATTTCTTGCGTCTCAATTAACATCCCATCCGGAACTTCTATATAGCCTCGGTCCATTGCTACTTGTACAACATTGACCATGCTTCTTCCAAGCAACGCAAGCTTCCGATTTGTTTTTTTTGCTGCATCTACAACCTGTTGAACGCGATTAATATTGGAAGCAAACGTTGAGATAATAACTTTTCTCTTCGCCTTTCTAAAAGCATCTTCAATATGCTCACCGACAATTAGCTCTGATGGGGTAAAGCCAGGACGCTCTGCATTCGTGCTTTCAGATAAGAGAAGCAAAACACCTTTTTTGCCGATTTCAGCCATTTTATGGATATCTGAATATTGATTATTCACAGGTGTTAAATCAAACTTAAAGTCCCCAGTATGTACGATATTGCCCTCTGGTGTATGAAAAACAATCCCTAAGCAATCAGGAATACTATGATTCACTTTGAAAAAGTCGACACTGATTTCGCCGAAGCTTATGTTTGAATTTGAGTCAATTTCAATTAGTTCAGTTTCTCTTAGGAGTTTATGCTCTTCTAGCTTTAACTCAATTAACCCAAGTGTGAAACGCGTTGCATATACGGGTACATTTATTTTTTTTAAAAAAAATGGAACTCCCCCTATATGGTCTTCATGTCCATGTGTGACAAGTAAGGCTTTGATTTTTTCTTTATTCTCTTGTAAGTAAGCAATATCTGGAATGATCAAATCGATTCCTAATAAACTTTCATCTGGAAACTTAACACCACAGTCGATTATCAGAATATCGTTTAAATACTGGATTGCATACATGTTTTTCCCGACTTCATTTAAGCCACCTAAGGCAAAAATGGATAATGCACTGTCATTTCCGCTCAAATTCTTTCCCACCTTAAACAATTTTTATTTTAGTATGCCCTTTTAGTTTGGATTTATCAGTATCATGGTCTGAAAGAATGCGATTTCGAATTCATGAAAATTAAGAATCTTCTGTTCGAGTAAAATAATTAAGGTCCAAATCATATATGATTTGGACCTTGGATACGTGTGCTAATTTATTTTTTGTATTCGTTATTTTAAACCCACTAGATTATTAAGCAAGTGTATTTATTCTCTAAACATACTGTTGTTTTATTTTTCTCCATTTGAAGCAATAACATCCTTATACCAGTAGAAAGATTTTTTCTTCTTTCGAGCCAATGTTCCACTGCCATCGTCATGCTTGTCAACATAGATGAAGCCGTATCGTTTGGACATTTCTCCTGTTGATGCACTTACTAAGTCAATACACCCCCAGCTTGTATAGCCAATCATCTCTACGCCATCTTCATTGATTGCATCGCGCATCGCTGCGATGTGTTCACTTAAGTATTTAATCCGATAATCATCATTGATAGATCCATCTTCTTCAACCTTATCATATGCTCCTAAACCATTTTCAACGATAAAAAGTGGTAGTTCGTATCTGTCATATAACTTGTTAAGGGAAGTACGTAAACCGGTTGGGTCAATCTCCCAACCCCAATCACTTGCTTTAAGGAATGGATTTTTTACACCTGCCAACATATTACCTTGTGCTTTTTCCAATTCCGTCTTCTCTTTTTTTTCTGTACGTGACATATAATAACTGAAACCAATATAGTCGACAGTATGTTCCTTAATTAATTCTAGATCGCCTTCTTGAATTTCGAGTTCAATGCCGTGCTTTTTAAAATAACGTTTGATAAAGGCTGGATACTCCCCACGCACTTGAACATCGGCACAGAAATTATTGAATAAGCGCTCTTCCTGATGAGCATACAGGACATTTTCTGGATTTGAATCAAATGGATAGACTGGTGCAAAAATAATCATACAACCAATTTGAGACTCTGGAATGATCTCATGGCAAGCTTTCACAGCGATACTACTTGCAACAAATTGATGGTGAAATGCTTGATAAGTCGGCTGATATTTATCCTCTTCTTTTTCAATGGCAAAGCCCAGACCCATGATTGGCATCATTAAACCACTATTGATTTCATTGAATGTCATCCAATATTTCACTTTATCTTTATAGCGGTTAAAGATGGCATTGACGTATCTTTCAAAGAAAGTGACGACTTCACGATTTCTCCAGCCACGATATTCCTTAACAAGGTTAACAGGCATTTCATAGTGAGAAATAGTCACTACTGGTTCAATCCCATGCTTATGCAATTCATCAAATACGCGGTCATAAAAAGCCAATCCTTCTTCGTTCGGCTCCAGTTCATCTCCATTTGGAAAAATTCGTGTCCATGCAATTGACAAACGGAATGCTTTGAAACCCATCTCAGCAAATAGAGCAATATCTTCTTTGTAACGATGATAGAAGTCAATTCCTTCATGATTCGGGTACGTATATTTTTCTTCGTCAATTTCAAAATTAAAACCCGGATTCATTAATAGTTTAAGTCGCTCTTTCCCACCAGGAAGAACATCCGCAATATTTAATCCCTTGTTACCCTCATGAAATCCACCTTCCATTTGGTTCGCAGCCGTTGCGCCTCCCCATAGAAATCCTTCTGGGAATCTTTTATTATTCTGTTCCATTATTTTTTCCTCCTATAATTTGAATTAACGTATACATGTTCAAATCTCAAATCTCGATCCTTACAAATTTTCTCCATTTGTTTCAATCACTTTTTTGTACCAGTGAAAGCTTTTCTTTTTATATCTTTTTAAAGTTCCATTGCCCTCATTATCTTTATCGACATAAATATACCCATAGCGCTTCTTCATTTCTCCTGTCGAGGCACTTACAATGTCAATCGGTCCCCAGCTTGTATATCCGAGAATTTCTACCCCATCTTTGATCGATTCAGACATTTCAACTAGGTGTTTTTTCAGATAATTAATCCGATAGTCGTCATTGACCTCACCATCAGGCGTTAATTCATCTACTGCACCAAGGCCGTTTTCAACGACAAACAATGGTTTCTGGTAGCGGTCGTAAAGTTGATTAGCCGTAATACGGAAGCCTTTAGGATCAATAGTCCATCCCCATTCCGACTTTTCCAAAAAAGGGTTTTCAACAGAGCCAAATACATTTCCACCTGTTATATTCTTTAATACTTCAGGATCAGTGCTCGTTACCCGACTGGCATAATAGCTAAAGCCGATATAATCAACAGTATGATTTTTTAAAAGGGCTTCATCACCTTCTGCCATCTCAATCGTCAGTTGGTTGTCCCTGAAGAAACGTTTGGCATATCCAGGATATTCGCCTCGTGACTGCACATCAATGAAGAAGAATGACTCACGGTCTTTTTCCATTCCGCTTAAGACATCACCCGGATTACATGTGTATGGATATGTAGACCCTGCGGCAAGCATACAACCAATCTTTGCATCTGATATAATTTCGTGGCAAGCTTTAACAGCTAACGCACTAGCCACAAGCTGATGATGAGCCGCTTGATATTTAATCTCTTCTTGGTTATCTCCTTCTTTAAAGACAAGGCCGGCACCTACAAATGGCAAGTGCAGAAGCATGTTAATTTCATTAAATGTCATCCAGTATTTTACTTTATTCTTGTATCGCTTAAAGATCGTTTTTGCATACATTTCAAAAAAATGTACCAGCCTTCGATTTCTCCAGCTTCCGTACGTTTCAACTAAGTGAACAGGTACATCAAAATGAGCGATCGTAACAACCGGCTCAATTTCATGTTTCAATAATTCAGCAAATAAATCATCATAAAATTGCAAACCTGCTTCATTTGGCTTCTCATCATCACCGTTTGGAAAAATTCGTGCCCATGAAATCGAAACACGCAACGCTTTATAACCCATCTCGGCAAACAAGGCGATATCTTCTTTATAACGATGATAAAAGTCGATGGCCTCATGGGAGGGATACATTTGTCCATTTATAGGTGTAAAGGAATCAACGGATCCTAACATAACTTCCCAACGCTTTTTACCGGTTGGTAACAAGTCAACGGTTGTTAATCCCTTACCACCTTCAAGGTATGCTCCCTCAGCCTGATTGGCAGCGATCGCTCCGCCCCATAAAAACCCTTTTGGAAATGTAGAACTAGACATACAAACACTCCTTTATATGAATTTGGAAAGCGTTCCTTGGTATCTCAGAAACGCTTTCCTTTTATAAAACCAATCTATATAGCTCCTAGTTCGATTAAACGGTTACCCGCTTTAATTTGATTTTCTTTCGTTGTCACTAGATTGTACTTATCATGATTTGTCACAACGACGGGTGTGGTCATAACGTAGCCAGCTGCTTTAATTTTTGCTAGATCAAATTCAATAAGCAGCTGTCCTTTTTCTACTCGTAAGTTTTGAGCAGTATGAGCGGTGAAAAATTCCCCATTCAACTGAACAGTATCCATTCCAATATGAATCAAAATCTCTGCACCTTGGTCCGTTTTAATTCCAATCGCATGATTAGTTGGGAAAAGTGCTGATACAGTACCAGAAACGGGTGAAAATAATTTTCCTTCTGAAGGCTCAATCGCAACGCCTTTTCCAAGGGCAGAAGAAGCAAACGCAGCATCTTTTAGATCAGATAAAGGCTTTACTTCACCAGTAAACGGACTTGAAATGACTACATTAACTGTAAGTAATGCTTCCTCACGATTAGAAATTTTTGTTGCAACTGCACCTTTGCTTTCAGACTGTGTGGTTTCTTGTCTTTTTCCCATTCCAAATAAATAAGTAAGAAGAAAACCTAGGATAAAAGCGACAATAATGGCGATAATAGCGCCCCAGAATACTAGTGTAATTCCTTCAGTTGGATGAATAAAACTAGGAATCCCAAAAATCCCAAGTCCGCCAATCATGTATGACTTTGTACCAAATAACCCCGGAATTGCTCCACCGACTCCACCAGCAATACAACTCATAATAAACGGTTTTTTCAATGGAAGGGTAATCCCATAAATTGCTGGTTCTGTGACCCCAAATATACCTGAAATGAAGGCAGGAATACTTAGTGTTTTCAGCTTTTGTTGTTTCGTTTTAATCCAGACTGCTAGCACTGCACCGACTTGGGCGAATGAAGCGGCAAATATCATCGCTAGTATAGGATCTTCACCCATTGTGGTAAGGTTGTTGATTGCGACTGGAATAAGACCCCAATGAAGACCAAAAATGACAAACACTTGCCAAAGTGCACCTAAAAGGGCACCTGCTATTATTGGACTCAGACTATAAATTGAAACAGTTGCTTGCCCTAGAAGCTGGCCAGCCCATGTGGCAATCGGTCCAATCACAATAAACGTAATTGGTACAACAAAAAGTAATGTTAGGAAAGGTACTACGAACGTTTTTATGACATCTGGAATGACACTCTTTAACCAGTTCTCTACTCTTGCTCCGAAGTATGCTGCAATAATAATTGGAATAACGGATGATGCATAACTCATTAAAATAACTGGAATTCCTAAAAAGGTAATATGAATTGGTGATTCAACGATCGTACCTGTAAATAATGTGTAAAGCGGTTCACCCGCAGTTAAACCAGATAGGGATGGATAGACAAGTGATGCTCCTATTGCCATCCCAATAAAGGGACTTCCACCAAATTTTTTAATAGCTGTATAGCCTAGGAAAATCGGGAAGAAGTGAAACAAAGAATCCCCTACTACGTTTAATAGTTGATAGGTTCCTGAAGTGTTATCTAACCAGCCCAACGATACAAATAGGGCGTTAAATCCTTTAATCATCCCTGTTGCCGCTAAAACACCAAGTATAGGAGTAAAGATACTAGAAATGATATCTATAAAACTATTAAATAAACCTTTCCCTTTAGTATCACCAGCTTCTTTGGGAGCTTGTGTTTGAACTCCCCCTAAGTCTATGACTGCTTTATAAACATCAGGTACATGATTTCCGATGACAACTTGGTACTGGCCTGCACTTTTCATGACAGTGACCACACCATCCATATTTTTCAATACCTCTGTTTTCGCTTTCCCTTCATCTTTTAACTGAAAGCGCAACCGAGTAATACAATGAACGACACTGTTAACGTTTTCATTTCCGCCAACATTTTCAATAATTTCTCTTGCTAATTGTTCATATTTCATTATTTACCCCTTCTCTCTACATATTTTTTCAAATAAAAAACCTGAGCCGGTTTGCACACAAAAATACAGTGTGTGCAAATCAGATCAGGTTATGCCCAAAATTGGTAACATTCCTTCGAAGGATATTAAATTAAATTTAATTTACAACCACAAGATATCATGCCTTATCTAGGATGTCAACGCTTTCAAAAGAATATTTTTTTTAAAAAAAACCTAAAATCATATAGTAAGTTGGACTACTCTTTCAGATGATTATTTACTTCTCCATGCCAAATTAAACATCCATTATTCGGATGAACGATATAATTCCTGCCGGTTGGTGACACGGTAAATATGCAAGGTTAAATAGATGGCTTCATCATTTGAAATGAGCAATTCATATGTCTGTTCCAAATAAGTCATGATCTTTTCGCTACATTGAAAAGCAACTGGATACTTCTCTTTAACCTGTTCATAGAGGAAATGATCATGGCTATCACCCTCTTTTTCATTACGAATAAATCGCACTGCAAAAAAGCGAAGATGCGCTAAAAATCGTTCATAATTGACTGAGGTTTCATCCAATTCCATTTGATAATGGTACTTAACAATGTTCAAGATGCTATTAACCATTTCAGTTACTTGGACGGCTGCTGCCATATTCTCACCAGAAAGTTGGCTGTTTACTAAATGCAATGCAATCGAAGCTGCTTCATCTTCATTCAGGCGGACTCCTGTCAAACTTTCAATAATATCTAAGGCCTTTAAAGCAACTTGAAATTCCAACTTATAATACTTCCGAATTTCCCATAACAATGCATTTTTCAAATTAATTCCCTGTTTATGTCTACTAATGGCAAAACTTATGTGATCAGTTAATGCTACATACAGATAATCATCCAATTTATATGGAAGTTGGAATTTCGCATAGTCTAAGATTTTCGATGAAATAGTTAGGTATAATTCAGAAGTATCTCTCAATAATTTAGCAAGCTTATCAGAAACACCGTGGTTTTCTAAGACAAAGGTCTTCTCTACATTAGAAGATTCAATAACATCTCCCACCTTTTTCTGAAAAGCTAATCCTCTACCCATGACAACTATTTCATGGTTTGATTCATTTTTCGTAATAACTACATTATTGTTCAAAATCTTCTTGATCTCCATTTACATTCGCCCTTGATAAATAATATTTGTAAATCAACTGAAAATTCAACAAAAAAAGCCCAACTTTGTAGACAAGAATAACTTGATTCGTTATTCCTTCACAAACTTAGGTTTTGCCTGCCGAGCAGTAACAATCCATTCATTCAATTGTTGTAAGCGATTACTTTATTTTAACCGAATAAATCTAAACCTGTCAATACTTAAAAATCAAGGAAAGAACTCGGAGTATGCTATAACAGTCTCTATTTTTTTACTGGGATGCATCTTGGTTTAAGTTACCGCGTCCAGATTCAGTACCTTGATTGAATCGATCTTGTGGTTGTGATGCCGCGTTACCTCTTGATGTTGCTTGGGAAGAATTTGTATATTCTATTAACTACCAGTTCGGTTTGATAGTGCTAATATCTTAAGGAATGAACACAAAAGTGCCTGGCATCGCCCGAAGTATGTCGATGAGTTTTCGACAATTTCTAGTGGTGACAGGCACGATTTCCATTAAGTTTAATTCCGCTTCCAATATATATTATGTTTAATACCATCTATCCAGACAATTGAATTTTCTTCAATAACCTCAAACACAAGAATGACTTGATAAAGTCCAAGTCTCGCCTAATATCCCTCCAAAATACCCTTTTTAATTTGTTTAGCAGTAATTAGTTGGAGTATAAGCCAATCGTGTGAATGAATCCAGGTAAATTCGTTCCTTCACTTCAGGTGGATATGCTAGAATATTTGCTAATTCATCTATTTGCGGTTGGCGACCAATGTATATTATATGCTTTGTCCACGTTCGAATTCCTTAATCTTGTCTCGAAGGTAGGAAAGTCCCTGCTCTTGATTGTATATGTGTCCATTTTTACGCTCTTCACGACTTTTTTGAACTTGACGGATGAGTACTTGATCTGAAGAGAGAGATTCTACATCTGATTTATGAAGGGAAATTGCACTTCCTCGCTTCATATTCAAATAACCGATAAAGTCAAACACCTCAACTGCATCTTCTTCAGATATTTGGTCAATCATACGTTTCAGAATTTCACGATCTACACTCATTCTAACACCGCCCTTCATTTTCTACTTCCATTATATCCATTGGCAGCTAATAAAAACTGCCTGGTCAGCCCGAAGTATGTCGCAGTTCTTTCAACAGATTCTTGTTGGTTACCAGGCACGGGAAAATTATTCTAATAAAACCCTGATACATTTTTGAGTGAATCCTTCTCATTCTTTGTTTGTGTTCACCCACAGAGCAACGAACTATTTATTTCAGCTGAGTAGGAAGCAATTGAATGGATTGATTTAAAGTATCCAGTTTGCTTTCAATTCGATTTAACAAATAAAGTGTCACGACTATTGGAAAGCCTACATCACTAATAACATCCAACCATTGTTCCATCGTATTTCTCCTTTCCATTTAGAGAATTTGTTTTCATATAAAAACAGGGCCAGCTTTACCGATTTGCTAGCCCTGCTCTGTATTAAACTAGTTCGATATCTGTTACGTTTCGCTCAACGACTCTAGCACCTTTTTTCGAGATGAAATCTCCTCCATCAGCTGACATAAAGAGATTTGCTGCTAGGATTTCATCCATTGCAGTTCCAATTGCTACTGAATCGATTGGTTCCTTTGGAGATTCAACAGTTAGTTTAACTGTTTTACCACCAGTGTTTACAAAATGAAGTTCTAATGTTTTTGCCATTCTAGATTGCCTCCTTTCTGTTAATTTCTTGTTATAACTACGCTGTTAATTGTTGTGAATCGTTACGTTCAACAGCTTCTAATGTTTCTGTTTGTAAACTTGCAATTGCTTGAGCAGCTTGAAGTAATTGCTCAGCAGTTGCGGTTGTTTTTACATTGTTGTAATTCTTACTTTTAAGAATTGCCTTGCCTTCCTCATCAATTCCTACGTTATACACTAGGCGTAATTGTGAATCCAAAAGATATGCTTCTGCCATGTTTCTCACCTCCTTTCACCTTCTATATAGGGAAAAGAGGCCTGCTGAGTAGCATAGAATTATAATTTTTTTAAATTTATTTGAGATTATCAGTTAATTTGCAGTTTCTGTGTATGAATTTGAGTTACATCCTGCCTTATTCTGTCTAAGTCCCCTCACCCATAAACAGAACTCTAAACCTTCTTATTGACATGCCTTTTTATCAATGATATATTTATCTCGAATTCAAGATACTTTACGATACTAATTCTAGGGTAATATAAATCATACTAATAATCGCCAATTATATAGATACTCTTCTTTTGGCGAATTTGGAGGAATGGAATATGAACGGATTAAAAGGCATTCATCATGTAACAGCTATTACAAGTAGTGCAGAAAAGAATTATCAATTTTTTACTTATACTTTAGGAATGCGTTTAATTAAAAAAACGGTGAACCAAGATGATATTCAAACGTATCATTTGTTTTTTGCGGATGATACAGGCAGTCCTGGAACCGATATGACGTTTTTTGATTTCCCGGGAATTCAAAAAGGTGCACATGGTACGAATGAAATTTCTAAAACGTCTTTCCGTATACCTAGTGATGCAGCAATTGACTACTGGGAAAAACGATTTGATCGACTTTCGGTAAAGCATAGTGGAACGAAAGAACAGTTTGGGAAAAAGACTCTTTCCTTTGTCGATTTTGACGATCAACAGTATCAACTGATTTCTGATGAAAAGAATGCTGGGGTTGCTGCTGGCACACCATGGCAAGATGGTCCGATCCCTCTAGAATATGCAATTACTGGCTTAGGTCCAATCTTTGTACGCGTGGCTAACTTTGACTATTTTAAAGAGATGCTTGAAAACGTTTTGATGTTTAAAGAAATTGGCAACGAGGGTTCCTTCCATTTATTCGAAGTAGCCGAAGGTGGAAACGGGGCACAAATTGTTGTTGAACACAATACAGTTCTACCACCAGCTAGGCAAGGTTATGGAACCGTTCACCACACGGCATTTCGAGTTGAAGACCGATCTGTTATCGAAGAATGGGATAAACGATTAGCAAGCTTTGGCTTCCAAACTTCTGGCTATGTGAATCGCTACTTTTTCGAGTCTTTATACGCAAGAGTTGCACCACAAATACTATTTGAATTTGCAACAGATGGACCAGGATTTATGGGAGACGAACCTTATGAAACACTTGGAGAAAAACTCTCGTTACCTCCGTTTCTAGAGGAAAAGCGTGAGCAAATTGAAAAAATGGTTCGTCCGATTGATACGGTGAGAAGTACGCAGGAATTTATAAAGGAATAATAATAGAATTACAAAGAAAGAGACGTGTGAATGATTTACTTCATTGGTCCTACAAAAATGGGCTTCCCCTCCGCAAAATGGGTGAGCCTCTAGATATCGGAAACGCAGTAGTATCCTTAAGCTCAAATGAGTTGAAGTTAATCACTGGCCAATCATTATCTAATGGTGGGAATACGTATAGTATTTAAAAGCTCCTAATCAAGGTAGAACGCAAAATTTCACTGTTAGAATTACCATGATCTAAAAAGCCTAATTTCTCAGTAAACTAAACGAGAAATTAGGCTTTTTCCACTTAAATTCACTTCTATAAATGGGCAAGAAATGACTAAAGTTAAGATGTTTCGAAAGGTTTTTTTAGAACATTACTATTTCCTTATTGTACTTAAATTGAAGGTAATTTGTTATTGATGGACTGCACTTTCATCCATATAAAATAACTCCCAAAGATGATCGTCTAGATCCTGAAAACTCCAGCCATACATAAAGCCATGGTCAACCGGTTCATTTGAAGACTTTCCGCCAGCTGCTAACGCTTTATTTACAAGTTCATCAACTTTTTCTTTGCTTTCAGTAGAAAGTGCCACGATAACTTCTGTACTCTTTGTAGAATCAGAGATTTCTTTTTTGGTAAACGTTTTAAAATAATCTTCAACTAACAACATCACAAATATATTCTCACTAACCACCATACACGTTGCATTTTCATCGGTATATTGAGGGTTAAATTCAAAGCCTATTTCAGTAAAAAAATTAATAGATTTATTTAGATCCTTAACTGGTAAATTAACAAAAATCTTATCTGCTTTAAAAGTCATCATCTATCACCTCATCATTTATTTTCGGTCCTATCCTTTATTCGCCTCTTTCTTTTCTTTTCCTTTCAGATCTTAGAAATATTAGTCGAGACGGTCAAATCACTTATTCTACGCTTTGGAATAGGATCATAATGACTTTAAACAAAAAGAAGCAACCGTCCTCTTAAGCAAAGGTATAGGACAGTTACTTCTTTTATTGTACTTAAGCTTTTGTTGGCTACGCTTTTTTTTGAGGGAGTTGCTTAACCGGATATTTTATTTTCACTTTACAAAGTAACTCTTTCCACTTTAAGAGGGTTAAGCGCATTCGTAAAATTCACATAGATAAAGGCATCATATCGCTCTGACATTACAGATGGGACATAGTTTCCGTAGTGCTCGTGTGCAGGATTATAGACGACTCCAATTGCTCGGTGACCTATTTTTTGATTAAATAGATGGTTATTCTTGTCGTTAAAATGGATGAATTTATCATCTGCTCCTGCCTTGTGCATGGCATCCTCAAAGCTCCCTATTTGAGCTGGCGGAGTGATCATTCTTTCAAATTCAACTCCCCATTGGTCTGCTGCTATCACGGTTCCATGGTGAGTACCGAACCCAATAATAAATAGATTTTCTTTTCCTTTTTGTTCCCTTAACAGCTGACCTACGTTGACAATTCCTTCGTCCACCATGTCTGTTGCTCTTGCATCTCCAACATGGGTGTTGTGCTCCCAAATGATCCCTTTTGCGTTAGAACCATAAAATCCACTTATTTTATTAATGACCTCAACCATGTGTCGATCACGGATATTCCAGGATTCATTTCCATCGACAACCATTGTGCGGTAATAATTCTCTGCATTAGCCGTAATGAGCGCATTGACTTCAAGATTTAAACGGCTTTCTTCAGAGTCTACATATTGATTCTTATTTAAACGAATTTCCGTTAGAAGCTTTATGACTTCATCATGGCACCCTTCAGAATAAAAGGCTGCTGATACTCCATACTTTTCAGGCTGACGATTAAACGGTTCAAAGCAAGAGAACATTTTTTTTGCGGCTTCACGATCTGGAGAGTTTATTTTCTCTAAATACCTAATGATTTCGTCCATTGATTCCCACAAGCTATAAATATCAATTCCATAAAAGCCGACTTTCTTATCAGATGACTGTTTATGATTGTAATCCTTTAACCACTCAATCAAATCAATCATTTCTTCATTTGCCCACATCCAAGTTGGCCAACGATTAAAGGATTTTAAAACATCTCTAGCATTCTTATGTACCTGATCAAAACCCTTGATATATCGGTTTATTTTTTGACACGCTGGCCAGTCACCTTCAACAGCAAGAAAGGTAAACTCTTTTTCGACAATCAGTTTTTTTGAAAGCTCTGCACGTATTTTGTAAAATTCTGAGGTTCCATGTGAGGATTCCCCCAGCAAGACAAATTGCTCATCTTTGATCTCATCAATAAGAGGGATTAAATCCTCGGTTGCATGGATGGCATTCGCATGATTTTTAATTGCTTCAATTAACGTATCAGTCATGTTTATCCCTCTAAATTCATTTATTGTTTGTATTCTGCATTGTATGAGTTTTCACCAGAATGTACGGATAATAGAGTATCCGCATAACCTACAAGTCGATTGACGATTTCATCTGAAATAGCATAAACAAGACGATGTGCTTCTCTTTTATGCAAGGATGGGTCATCAAAAATGATAGTGGTGTTAATAAAGATTTCTTTTGTGTCATAAAGGTTATAATGGATAATTGTTTTTCCAGGTGCTCCACCTGAATGTGGATCTTTATAGTTTGGCAAAAATACATACCACTCTTCTGCTGTAGGTGACCGGAAGTTTTTCGTAAATGTCATGCCTGTAATTTCATCCGCGATTTGTTTCTGTAGATGATCATCGATGCCTTCTATTATGTTATTATCCACTACAGTTCCTTCTTTCTGAACCAATCTGCAGGGTTGTTCCGTTTTATTATGAATTGTTTATATATCAATTTTTTAAGAGCTAATAGAATCTGTTTATTCTAGTATGACCCCTGTTTGATAACTTTCCATAAAGCTATTTACTGCTGTTTCTAGTGATAAGCTACTGGCATCTGGTACTTGAACAATGACTTCATTTCTCATAGTAACAGGTGTAATATTTACATTGTTAAATCGATTGACCTCCAGCTGAATTCGTAAATCCTCTGCAATACTTTTGGCTTGGTATTGATCACTTATTAAATATCGGTAATTTTTCATAAAACCACCCTTTCCTTTTTATTCGATTCAAGTGTTGTCTGTTTAGCTAATCTTTTACTACATAGCTAGTATGTGTAGAGTACTTGCTTTTACTAGAAAAATTTTTCTATTCGGGATTAGAGAATAACTGTTTTTTTGTTTAAGTTAAGGCTTCGATGGTAATTTAACGATTGTTGTCTATATAAACAGAAAGAGTAACTAGCCCCAACCTTTCCAAGGTCTTTGGGTAGTTACTCCTTTTGTAAAACTCAAATAATAAGGTTGTGTTTAAGTAACGTTCCTTTTGATGTATAAAATCAACAAAAAAAAGGCAATTCTCTAAAGAATTAGCCTGTGCTAGATCTTAGTAACATCTTAATACTAAGTTAATATTCCTGTTTTTACATTACACATTGTCATTGTTTTTCACTTAGATAAGGTATTTTCCCTAAATGCTTTGCGAATTTCAACCTTTTGTATTTTACCTGAAGCTGTTTTAGGTAGCGAGTCCGTAAACCTAACCGACTTTGGTGCCTTAAAATGCGCTAGTTTTTCTCTTGCAAATGCAATGATCTCGTCTTCCGTCAGTAGCATATCCTCTTTTAAAACGATCACTGCATGCGGTGTTTCACCCCACTTTTCATGTGGGACTGCGACAACTGCTGCTTCTAATACGGCTGGATGTTCGTACAATACACCTTCAACTTCAATTGAGGAGATGTTTTCTCCTCCGCTGATAATGATATCTTTCTTTCTATCAACAATTTCGATCGTGTTATTTTCGTCTACAACTGCCAAATCACCTGTATGAAACCACCCACCCCGAATTGCTTGTGCAGTCGCTTCTGGGTTTTTCCAATATCCTTCCATTACACCGTTTGTTCTTGTGACAATTTCTCCAATTTCTTTTCCGTTCGTAGCAACCTCTTTTCCCTTACTATCTACTACTTTTACATCAGAGCCAATAAATGAATAACCTGTTTTTGACTTCATTCGATGTTTTTCTTCCTTTGGTAAGTGAAGATGTTGAGAACGGATTTGTGATGTCGTAATAAGAGGGGACGTTTCTGTCATTCCGTATACATGAATGAATTCCCATCCTAAATGATCTTCTACTTTTGCAACAAAAGCTGGTGGTGGTGCTGAACCGGCAATAACGACTCTCATTGCTTGTTCAACCTTGGGTTTGTGCTGATTATAATACTCTATTAAACTATTTAATACAGTCGGTGCCATGTGGGCAATTGTTACTTTTTGCTTTTGGATTTTCTCGAAAATAAGATCGGCGCTTACTTTTCTAAGCATCACCTGTGTTGCACCATTTGCCGTGTAATGAAATGGAGAACCCCAGCCATTCACATGGAACATTGGTAAAATGTGTAGCAGTGTGTCACGGTCTGAAATCCGCAAATGATGCATCGTACTTAATGCATGTAAATAATTACTTCGATGCGTTAACATCACACCCTTTGGATCACCAGTTGTTCCGCTCGTATAAAGTAAGCTTGCAATATCTGTTTCTTCTAATTTAATTCGGGGAAAAGACGTTTTTGGAAACTGTCTTAACCATTCATCATAATCCAGACACCGATCATGTTTGTCTTTTGCAGCTGTCACAATGATTTCGTTTACAGTCGTTAATTGATCTCGAATTGGTTGTATTAAGTGATAAAGCTCTTCATCGACAAATAGAACTTTGCTTTCACTATGGTTTAGAATAAAAACGTAGTCACTCGGTTTTAGTCGAGTGTTGAGAGGTGTCATAATCGCCCCTAACTGAAAGACTCCGTAAAAACCTTCTAACATTTCAAGCGTATTTGGCATTAAATAAGCAACTTTATCATTTTTTTTGATCGTTAGCGTTTTTAAACCATAGGATAATTGGTTGACTCGAGCATTGAGCTCTTTGTAAGTACAGACGTTTTCATCATCAACAACTGCCATCTTTTCTCCATACAATTTTACCGCCCGGTCTAGAAAATCAGTCAGAATCAAAGGCACATGCATACGATCTCTCCTCTAAAAATTGATGGAATTGTATTGAAGCACATTCTAATCTGTTAACAGATTAGATTATGCTACGAAAAGGCTCGGTACTGCATTATTACCTATGTAAATGAAGGTATATACCTTTATTGTAATCGCTTACGGTTTATTTTTCAAATTATTCAAACTATTATAAAATGATTGACACAACACTAGCCCTTTGCTAATTTATCCTTTAATACATTAAACCAAAGAAACGATCTATTTTTATACAGAATCGAGATTAGTAAAGCTACTCATTTCTTATTACAGAAGGGAAATCTTTAAGCATGCAAAAACATTATGTGCTACTATTCTTAATACTCGCAAACTTGTTTTGGGCTGGTAATTATGTGTTTGGTAAATATGTTGTACAGGAAATGCATCCTTTGCAAATAACGTTTTCACGTTGGCTACTAGCAGTGCTTCTGTTAATTCCACTTGCACATTTGATTGAACGTCCGGATTGGAGAAAGGTTTGGAGAGAATGGAAGACTCTTCTCGTGATGGCTGTTCTTGGAATTATTGGCTACAACTTTCTTTTGTATGAGGCTTTACGATTTACGACTTCCATGAATGCAGCGCTCGTGAATTCAGTTAATCCTGTTTTAATTGTTTTATTTTCATCATTTCTTTTGAAAGAAAGAGTTTCAGGAAGAAACGGTCTTGGTCTTATTCTCTCTTTGTTGGGAGTTCTTCTCGTCTTAACAAACGGACAGTTGCAGAAGATTTTCCACCTTCAATATAATCAAGGTGATCTTTTAATGCTGTTGGCTATATTGGCATGGACATTTTATTCCATCATTGGCAAAAGGTTAAGAAACATCCCGCCCATTTCTGCAACAGCTGTTTCCGTGTTAATCGGATTGGTTATCTTACTTCCTATTGTCCTAGTTTCTGAGATTCACTTCCCACTTAGTCGACAAGCTACGATTGGAATTTTATATATGGGAATCTTTCCTTCAGTTGGGTCATTCATATTTTGGAATGTAGCCCTTCGTCACATTGGTGCAGCTCATGCCGGTATTTACCTAAATTTAATCACCGTCTTTACGGCTATTCTTAGTTTACTATTGGGCGACACGATTACGTTTGTACAGGTTTTGGGAGGTATTTTAGTTTTTATAGGAGTTTACTTGAATAGCAAAAAAACAAAGAAGGAAAATACGTCGGGATTTGTGGTGAATGATAAAGGCAATCGTTCAAGAATGGTTAGATAAGTTTTAGTTACACGATAAACAAATAGAAGTAGACGTCCTCCTCCAACCAAAATAAAGGACATTTACTTCTATTATATCGTTTTTAATTTAAGAAAATGAGAGTTCGCGTTATTCCATTAATATGTTGCTGATCCGCCCATAATATAAAATAATTGTATGTTGTTCCTTGAATTTCAACTGGCTTTGGATATCTTATAATTAAAGCAGCCTGACTGTTCATCTCCAAAGGTTGATCTGCAGAGGGGAAAATGTAGCACGCTTCTTGCTTTTGTATGTTTGTTTTAGCGATTCTGGGCATTGAACCATATGGCATTAATAGTTGAAAAGCTTCCCCGTGGCATACCTCATCAATCGTTTCACCTGCTGAAATAGCTGAAATTTGAAAAAAGCCGTCAGCACCTTCGTATCTTTCATCATTTATTTTTTGCCAGTGGGATGGATACTTAAAGCTAACCTTATAAGTGGGATTGGAGTAAGTTTTTCTAGGTAGTTTCAGAGTAGGAGAAGGTGACCATTGTAGAGACATGATTCTTGCTCCAGCAATCAGTAAAGTCGGGATAGGATGATTGAAGTCAAGAACCCACATTTCATGAGCAAATTCCTGCTCTTTACAACCCGCAAGAAACGCGATTTCCCTTCCATTTGGTGACCAGGTAACAGGTGTTGCAAAACAATTAGAGGTTGCCCATACCCTGTCTTGTTCTCCTCGGCGACCCACCGTTCTGATCTGTGAGTAATAACCGCCGCCATCATCAAAAGCTGTAGCACTGTATGCAATACTCATAGAATTTGGCGACCACTCTGGGTAATAGTTTTTGGCCAATGGTCCCCCTTTTACTTCAAATACCCTCCCCGTAGCGAGTTCTACAGTGTAAATAATTGAAATACTAACGCCAGGTGTTGTATAAAGTGCAAAGGTTCCATCTGGAGATAGGCGAACATTATTCAGAAGTCCTTCTTTGTTTTCCGTGATTTGCTGTTTATCACTTCCATCTATTTTCATTCGATAAAGCTGACTTATCCCTGATGTGTCAATTGCTTGAAATAACAGCTCCAACCCATTAGGAAAAAATTGAACATCTGATGCGCCAGTCTGATTGATACTTTGTGCTGTATGTGACTTAACATTGTATAAGATGATTGTATCCTGCTTCGTGTAAGCTATACGTTTGCTATCTGACGACCAAAACAAAGAGAACCCTGACCCTTCCTCTAGCTGATCGATACTGGCTAGTGAACCAGAATCGACAGTAACAACATAGAGAATTCTATTTTTACCTACAAAAGCTATTTTCCTGTTATTTGGTGACCATCTTGGAATTGAGAATGTGTCTGCTAATCCCTTCGTTAACTGTATATTACTTCCATAAATAGTGTTAAATAACCAAATATCATAGGATCCACCACGGTCGGATGTGTAGGCAATCAGCCCTTTATTACTAGGGGGAATATAATGGCATTTTTTATAGAACAAATTCATACGTTTCCACGTCCTTATTCATTTAAATAAGTTCATAAACATACTTCTCAATGTGCAAGTTTATCTCTTGCTCTCTTTGCCTATATTCTATTCTGATTACCCACGTAAGGTTCAGACATGAACAAAAGCGCAAGCGCCTTGAACAGCCTTAGGCATAGCATAAGGCGATTATAAATAGAAGGTGTTCTTTGCCTTCAATTTATAATTGACTTATGACCTCGAGGCAGTCAAAAACGCGACATCCTGTCGCATTGACTGCACTAGCACGTGCTGTGCGTCGGGGCTATGCGCTGGAGCTGGATGCAGAAACGTTATCCACAGTACAAGAATTAATTTCCTGGTGTATGAAATAATAAAATTACCATGATTAAACACAAAAAATCCCCAGCAACTTCAAGTAAGATATAAGTACCTGACAGGGAACTCAATCTTATCACCTACTCACCATAAATAGGAGGTTGAAAGTCACATGGGGACTAACAAACAATATCATATTTAAGGTAAAAAAGGTAGTCGATTTAGTGATCAGCTACGTGGGATTAATCTAGAAGAAGTGCTAATCGTTGCGATTGACGCAGCTAAGCTTCATCAGAA
>NZ_JBHLVO010000059.1:0-7746 GCF_042433335.1 Metabacillus herbersteinensis | reverse complement strand
TGACGTTCAATGACTGTAATATCAAAGTCGTCCTTTAGAGCATAAGCTAGATGCAGTCCGGCTACGCCACTACCAATAATACAGAGTCTCTTTTTCATCAATCTCACTCCCTTTTTAGAAAATTTGGCATTCACCAAACGATTTGGGTGAATGCCTTAGTTACATTATATGTACTAGGCCTGTGAAATTTTTTTCTAACATTTTCCTCTAAATGTAACTACTATTTATTTTATTGTAGGTTAATTTTCATGTAAATGGTTCTTTAGTGACAGGGTTCGTATTATAGATTGACCTTTCGATTTGCCCTCTTTTCGACTTGCGGAGTCTCTTCACATCATATAAATGTTACCAAAACTCCAACACTTTTAATCCTAATTCAAATTTGATATTCTGGGTTAATTGAATCGTATAAGGTAATTTATTTAAATTGTCTGCCATCAAAGCTATGTCAGCCGTTTCTAAAGCTGTACTTTATTGACTCGTAAAATGGGCGGTGAAGAACTGGATATAGTACCATGTATTGACGTAATCAGTGTTTTCCTGAATGAAATGACTCGTTTGAAGGATTATGCAAAGAGTTTAAATATCAAGATTGCTGATCCCACACCACGCTTGGACCAACTCTTTAAAGATACATTAGAAGAAGTTTGGAAACTAAAAAAATGTTATATGGAACCACAGAAACTGTCTACGGGAAAGGGCACTTAACTCCTTCTTTTTCTTGTCTAAAAGTAACTGACGCATTTTAAACATGGTAGAGGAACAGAGTAATGTGCTATTCAGTTGCCCATACAAGTGACACTTTAAGCGTTCCCGATAAGAAGGATTTTTTAGTTTTTTTCATAATCTATCCAACTATTGATCTTGCCCTAATAAACTTGTAGTTTGCACAAAAACACTTTGATTAATTACATCGTTACATCGTTTGCCAGCCTCTTCTTATAAACAATTTTGGAAATAGAGACACTCAATTCGTAAAGGAGCAGTAAAGGAACAATGACCAGAATATCCGAGATAAAATCAGGAGGAGTAATTAGGATTGACACGACAATGAGGACAAAATAGGAGAGTTTTCTCATCTTAGCCAACCTCATCGGATTGAGAATTCCTAGTCTCGTTAAAAACATCACTACCAACGGCATCTCAAAAAGAAAGCCGAATGGTAAACTTAAGTGAATCATAAACCTGAAATATTTATCTGCTGTAAACATCGTTTCAAACTGCCCCTCGGAAATATTCATTAAAAATCCTAATACAATTGGAAACAATATAAAATATCCAAAGCAGATCCCGATAATAAACAAAATGAATAATCCCGGGATAAAACTTAAAGTGACTTTTCTCTCGTCTTTTGTCAGAGCAGGAGCTATAAATCTCCATGTCTGATATGCAGCTACAGGAATAGTAGCCGCTATAGCAAATACACCAGAGATAATCATATACACCCATAAAATATCACTTGGCCCTAGTACGGCCAATTTTCCATCAAGATCTCTAATTAACCAATTATAAATATCTTGGACAAAAATAAACGCCCCAACGAAAAAGATAATAAACGCTAACAAGGCTTTGATAATTCGTTGGCGAAGTTCCTCCAAATGTGCTATTAAATATGGATCTTTGTTTTCCATGATGGACGCCTCCAGTTATCAAAAAAGAAATAGACGAGTTGCCCCGCCTACATATTCATTATGAAACTATCGACTTATCCTTTTTCTTTTCGATAGCCGTTAATTCAGGTTGTTTCACTTCCTCATTAATATCATCTGATATTAATCCCTTTGTCGCACTCTTGAATTCAGATAAAGTACGTCCAAAAGCTCGTCCGATATCAGGTAATTTAGAAGGTCCAAAGATTACGAGTGCAATGATAAGAATTAAAATTAATCCTGGAACACCGATATTTTGAATCATAATTATTCTACCTCCATCATGTAATCTTAAAAATCAGCCAAATTATTTGTAGGCTACCTCTGCTTCAATCTCAATTAACCAATCTGAATTTACTAAACTTTCAACACCTACAGTAGAACGTGCAGTCTTATTTGGATTCTCCTTTGTATTAAAGAACTTTGCATATGCATTAAACCATCCTTGATAGTCCTGTTTATCTCCTTTCTTAGGATCTGGAGTAAGGTACACTCTTAAATATGTTATATCTGACATAGAAAGTCCTTTTGCTTCAAGATCAGCTTTAAAAGTCTTTAGAATTCCAATAGCTTGAGTTTCTGTGTCACCATATCTTTCATAAAGAGTTTTTCCATCTTTGTTTAATAATGGCGGTACTGTTCCACTAAACGATAAACGATTATAATTGTGTGGTACAGCAACTGAACTTGAAATAGAAGATGTTGGAGCACCGAAAAAAGTTATTTTATTTATTTTCAATGCCTTACTTTCACTACCTGCGGAAACAATAGAGAATCCGGCAATTAAACTTGTCCCAAGTACAGTAGTTATAACTAACGATTTAATTGTTTTATGCATTGTTTCATCTCCTCCTAAATTTGAATCATTGATATTAATTATCGTAATAAGATTCGTTTATCCTACTTTAGAAGTAACATTACTTTCTTTTAATACTTCTTCATGGATTCTATTAACTGCAATTCTTGCTGACTCAAATGCCCCTGCCATCCATCCAGTTAAATAACTAAGATGTTCACCAGCGAGATGAATTCTACCTTGTGGCTCATTTAAAATAGGATAGTAGTTCTTACGATCAGATGCGGAGTATTCAGCCCATCCACCTTGATTATATTTAATTTTATGCCAAGCAACCGAGAAAGCACTTTCGAATTCTTTGGCAAACTGAGGATGTATTTTTCTACCTTGAGATAAAGCACGAGTTTGTCTCTGTGAAAGTGAGAGGTTTCCATAATCTATTGCATTTTGACCAAAATTATAATAGCCAACTAAAACTCCTTTTTGAGATAAAAAGTCATTGGAAGGATACCAAATTTGTGAAATATCCATATTCGTTGTTGTAATTCCACCAAGAATACGATCATCTTGCTCCCAGAATCTATTTTTAAACTGAAGACCAATTTTTCCAGTAGTTGCATAATTTATACTTTTAATAGCATTATTCATTTGTGTTGTAAAATCGGCTGGAATATTTTTTAATACAGGAAGTGGAATTGTACAAATACAAAAGTCACCTGTTATTTCTTTTGTTTTACCATTATTTTTTGTTTTGTATACAATCCTAACACCATCAGCTGATTGTCTAATTTCTTGAACTTCAGCTCCAAAAGTTATTTTTCCTGGTAACTTACTTTCAAGAGCTTTTGGGATTTGATCCATCCCTCCTACAGGCTGGAACATCATCGGTTGTTGCTGAAAACTATAATCTCCACTTATACTATTCATCATCCCTGATTGAAGAAGTTCCTTAAATGCAAATGGTGTCTCTAAAGTACCAGGCTGATGACCTGCACCAGGTAATTCCATATATCCACGGCGACTTGAACCTTTATATGTATAATCTAAAGATAAATCCCCTTCACCTTTAAGATAGGCAGTTAATCTTGTAATATCTTCCTTTGAAAGTTGAAGATCTAGTGCTGATTTATCAGCAACTTTTGCTAACAGTTCCGATATATAGCCTCGAGTATCAGCTTTTATAGCACCTTTTCTAATTTTTTGACTTGATAGTGGACCAGAATTTTCTTGATAATGGTATGAGAAATCATTTGAATTAGCGAACACTTCAAGTTCAACACCAAGTTCTTTACAATAATCAAGAGTTACATGATGCTGTGGAATACGTGCAGGACCCGCATTCATATATAGTCCTTTATCAAATTTTGATGTTTGTTTTACACCACTAATTTCTGTTTCTTCAGTACTTTTTCTTATTGTCCAGTTTCGACCGCCAGTACGATCTCTTGCTTCTAGTAATTTACAATCATAACCAGCTTTACCTAATTCATAAGCTGCTGACATACCAGCAATACCTGCTCCTAAAATAATAACTTTTTTTCCATTTTTATTAGCCATTGTTAAATCGCTTTTTTTAGGACTATTAAATTCCTTCGCACTTGCCATTAACGGCTTACCTAATAAACCCAAAGATTCCATTGCGCCCCAAACTGCAACTGCTCCTCCCACTTTTCCAACTTGATCTAGAAAATCTCTTCTAGTCATACCTTTTTCTTTGCTACTTGTCATTTTTCCTTACACCTCCCTGAATTAATTTTAATAGTATTACATTTTTTAAAATATTTTCATATATATGTAAGGTGTTCTTACATGAATTTTATATTTGGTGTAACAAATCACAGAACTAGTCTCTATGTATAGACTTGGATTTGTAACAGGGATTGGAATCTAACAGACTATCAGAAGCCATGGTTTTTAAGACAAAATAAAAAGAAGTGATTTCCACCTCTTTTTTTGTGCGTTTATGTATCATAACTTTTATCAAAATCAAACCATTATAAACGTAGGTTTTTAACTGATAATAATCAGTATTATGTTAACTGCTAATTGAGAATAAAAATTCAATGGTGTAATGAAAAGCCACAAAAGGCAATAGCAGAAACAAAGAATAACTTTTTTAACGGAAAATAGTTGAAGAAAATTGAATATCATCGTAAATTTTTTTGATGGTGGTTCATATGTTTGACTATATTGAAAGCACAATTCTTTTTAAAGAAACGCGCCCTATTCTTGAATAACGAAAGTATAAAATTTTAAAAGAATACTTTACTAAAGCCACATGTGTAAATTCTTAAGCTAACCTGCCCCGTTAATTGAAGAAGATCCCAAAGTATCAGATGAATGCTTTATAAAAACCTAGTTCACATAACGTCTCATTATAGGCAATAAAAATGATCTTCGATAAGAAGATCATTTTATACTGCTAAATTAACTAAGAACTCTATAGTTTAAAAATTAATACAGTAACTCCTTTAAATTCCGAATCTTGAATTTCTAATGTTTTACGGATAGCTTGAGCTTCAGACAGAAGAGTTTTCAGGATTGAACTTTTTCCGAATAAAAGCGATGCAAAGAAGCATTATCGGCACGATTATTTGCAATGGTACATGGAAATAAAGAAAATAATTATATCCCAATCCAATTTCTAAATGTTCAACAAAATCAGTTGCAATTAATAGTGATAAGGGGGTAATAATACAACCCAGAGCAAGTAGTATCGATTTAGAATGATTTAGCTTGAATAATTGGTAGATTGCAATGGATGCACCAAATGTCCAACTTCCAACCTTAAAAAATACTCCTGCTACCATCATTAATATAATCAATACATCAAAACGTTCAAGAAAATCCGCAATAGAAACCATGCGGGTAGCTGTTAGAAGAGGAAAGAAATCCTTACCGTAAATTTCGGGTCCTAAAACAGATAAGACAATGATTGAATTAATTGCAAGCAATACTCCCCCAACTAAAATTACGAACATGCCTATTTTTCTTATATTCCGTTTACTGTTTAAAAAAGGGAAAAACATCATGATGATAAATGTTTCTCCAAATGGGAAGTTTATTCCACCAGGATAAACCTCTTTCAAAATTGGCTTAACACCGTTTCCTAATACAGGGGTAAGGTTTTTAAGATTGAATGATTCAATACTAAATAATAGAATCCAAATCACAATCAGTGACATAATGTAAATTGGAAAGACCATTTCCCCCATTCGTCCAAAAGTCTCAATTCCACCCCGAAGACAGTAAATCATTAACACCATAAAACTTCCAATCACAACAACGGTTGGGGTATCAACCAAAATTGTTGTTGTAATCAGTTCTCCTAAATCTCGACAACCTCTTGCAGCAGCATAGATAAAATAAAAAATATAAACCATGATTAAAGGATAAGAAAGATATTTTCCCATAATTTTAGGTATCATTGAAACAAATGTATCATCTGGATAATAGACTGATAATTGCGTAAAAACACCCATTAAAATCAGCCCGTTTAACATTCCAAGCACAATAACCAACCATGCATCTTGCTTAGCTTCTGCACCAAATCCAAAAAGCATTGTTGTTCCTAACTCGAATCCAGCTATTACATAGAAAAGTTGAAGAGCACTTATTTTTTGCTGTTTCATTATTGTCTCCTAAGCATGAAAAAGCTTTTGATTATTCCAAGTCAAACGGAATTTTATTTTTGTTTATTATTACCAAGTGCGAACACGTTATGCAAGTTGAACAAGATCCAAAGTTCACATGAATACTTTATACAAATCTAGTTCACATAACATCTACTTATAAACAGGTAAAAAAGGATCTTCGAATCGAAGATCCCTTTGATAATGCTAATTCAATTAAAACCATCCATTCAATAAAGAGGTAATTTATCTGATATTTATCAAAGTTTTGATTGGGTCCATTCGCATTGTATGGGGTGCCTTATGAAACAATTTGTTTTGGTTATATCTCTTATCGCTACTTTCGTTTATTTAAGATATAGAGAATGGAGTGTTAAATTTAGTACAGGTCTGAATTTTTTTTTATAAATATAATACCCTCTTGTCCATCGTCACTACCGTCATTTAATAATTCGATGTTCGGATTTAGATTATGAATTTCTTCTGCCAGTTTTACTACTAATGCCTGTGTTAAACCTCTTCCATTATTCATTGTCTTTCTAAGACTGACCCATGACTGTCCGTTCGGAAGCTCTCCACCGGCAATCATCCCTACAATCAGTCCGTCAATTTCAGCAACAAGAATAATCTGGTTAAGTCGAGTGTGATACTTCAAGATTTGACGATACTCTATTTTATCGCTAATATAAAAATATTTTTCCTTGGCGGTTTTAAGCCAATGATTATATAAATGAATTAATTTATCATAATCATTGGTTGTATAATACCTTATAGTTATGTCAGGAAATCGCCTATAAAGGCTATTAATCGCTTCTCTTACATAAGCGAAATCTTTTCCAGACAAAGAAATGAGTTTTTCAATGCTATAATGTCGTTCTAAGACGTTAATCCCCTTAGTTCGGTGATATGAAAATGTGAAGTATTTGTCAAATAAAGGTGAGTTTTTCAAAAAAATAAATTGTGCCTCGTTAAGAATGTCGACCTTAGTATGTGAATGTGACTGATCATTCCATTTATAGCAAAACGACATGCATTTATATAAAATATTTACAACGTGATCAGGATCTCCTTCACCAAAAGGAACACATTTTAAACTAATTTTAACTTTGCTTTTTGAAAAACGGAATGTTACAAGCATATTTTCTACAATAGTCCAGAGTATTGTTTGATAAGAGGAGGAGGCCCATAAATTTGGAAAAGTTGTGGACCATTCATTAGGTATGCTCGATTTACTTATATAATTAGTATAGATATTCATGTCATCTATACATAACTTTTTAAATTTCCAATCGCTATTTATTTCTAATTTTTTGATTATATCCACACTTTTCTCCCTCCTTTTTAAAAGATGTCAGAAAATTACTCTTAATAAAATATTTAAAATTTGAAGTAATGGAATAATATACCATACTAAATGAGAAACTAAGAATATTAATAAGACAAAGTTAACTTCCATACAGGTTACTTAATAAATACTATATTCTTATTTGGTTTGATAAGGGACGGTTTTAACTTAATGTGCATGTATGCGATATACGTTCTTAGTTCACATACCATCTAATTATCGGTATTGAAAAAGAATCTTCGATTGGAAGATCCTTTTTTGCTGCTTGTTATTAAATTTACTCAATTACATCAAACCATAATGGAGACTTATCTTTTGGGCCAC
>NZ_JBHLVO010000058.1:0-7984 GCF_042433335.1 Metabacillus herbersteinensis | reverse complement strand
AAAGTAATTTCATAAACTTTCGAACCGCCGTATACCGAACGGTACGTACGGTGGTGTGAGAGGTCGGCGCGGTAACGCGCCTCCTACTCGATTGATAGATAGAAAGTATAAAATTTGATACTAAGTCTGCGTTTCGCAAGTCCAGCTCCAGCGCCTATCCCCGACGCATAGGACGTGCTAGTGCAGTTACAGCGACAGGACGTCGCGGTTGTAACTGCCTCGACGTCATATGTCAATTTAGAATCGTCTTATGCTATGCCTAAGGCTGAACAAGGCGCTTGCGCTTTTTAATAATAACTGTCATAGAACGTTCATTGATAGCTGCTCTAGCGAGGTGTATAATAAGCGTTGTAGGATTAGCGTAAGGAGTTGAAAAATCATGGGCTTTGAAATATTTGGATTTCGCGCGTTATGGAGTCCTTACTTTTTTATATTTGTCGCTCTCGTAACCGTTTTCTATTTTGTACTAATTGGTCCTTGGCGTGCTAAGTTCACTGGCAGTGAACCAGTTTCTAGAAAGACAAAGCTACTCTTTGTCTCTGCAATGATATTATTATATATTAGCAAGGGTAGTCCAGTTGATTTATTAGGTCACATTATGTTTAGTGCACATATGACGCAAATGGCGATCCTTTATTTAGTTATTCCCCCATTGTTGGTCGTGGGAATTCCAGTCTGGTTATGGAGATCAATCATTTATCGTCCAGTTATTAAACCCATTTTTACTTTCTTAACAAAACCATTGATCGCATTAATCATTTTTAACGGAGTATTTTCACTTTATCATATTCCTTTAGTCTTTGACTTTGTTAAAACTGCACCTATCTATCATACGCCGATGACGATCCTTATTTTCATTGCGGCACTGTTGATGTGGTGGCCACTTTTAACACAGCTTCCTGAATGGAACTCGTTAACTGGAATTAAAAAAGTAGGGTATATTTTTGCAGACGGAGTTCTCTTAACACCTGCATGTGCTCTAATTATTTTTGCAACAGATCCACTGTATTTAACTTATTCCGAGCCTCAAGCTTGGATTAATGCTCTTCATTTATGTGTTCCCTCTGATATGCTTGCGAGCTTATCGTTAACGGGTCCTGATATGTTTAACACATTGCCGCTTGTAGAAGATCAACAACTAGGCGGAGTTGTCATGAAAATTATTCAAGAAATTGTATATGGGACAATTCTAGGGTTTATTTTCTTTCAGTGGGCCCGCAGAGAGAGAGAACAAGACGAGTTAGAAGCTGTGAGTGAGTTTACTCCCAATCCAGTAAAATAATAACTATAATTTAAACTTCTTTTGTTAGAAAGGAATTTAACAATGAACACATCCTTACCGTTATTACCGACAATAAGTACGACATTTATTATGCTTAGTTCGATTAGTGTTGCGATAGGTTGGTATTTAATTAAGCAAAAAAAGATTGAAGCACATAAAAAGACAATGTTAGTTGCTGCAGTATTTGCGATTATTTTCTTTATTCTTTATGCCTCAAGAACCATTTTTATCGGTAATACAGCTTTTGGTGGTCCTGACGATATTAAGATTTACTATACGATTTTCTTAATTTTTCATATTACCTTAGCAACTGTAGGTGCTGTTATGGGGATTATTTCTTTAATCACTGGATATAAAAATAATCTTGCAAGGCATCGTAAATTAGGTCCAATTACAAGTGTTATCTGGTTTTTTACAGGAATAACTGGTCTTACGGTTTATTTACTGCTTTATGTTTTCTATCGTGGAGGAGAAACAACTTCAGTAATTAAAGCGATATTAGGCTTTTAAACATATTTTAAAGGTGACTTAGAATAAAATATTCTAAGTCACTTTTTTTTATAGAATCAGAAAGTATAAACAGTTTAAGAATAAGTGTGCGTTTTGGAATCCAGCTCCAGCGCTTTTTATTATGAGGGGAGAGATTATTTTGATCGAAATCATCACAGATCGACTATTGATCATCCCGTGTTCACTTGATATAGCGAAGTCATTAATTTTTCACCGGAAAGAACTTGAACAACGATCCCCAATTGAAATTCCTGAAACCTGGCCTTCTCCATTTGTTAAAGGTGTTTTGCCACTCTATATCGAAAAGTTAGAAGTAGATGAAAGTGAATATGGATGGGGATTATGGTTAATTATTCTTTATGATGAAAAACGGATTATAGGGGATTTATTTATGCAAGGAAAGCCCACTAAAGAAGGTATGGTAGAGTTATGTTATCATATTCATGAAAAACATCTAAATTCAAGTATTTCTTTTGAGGCTGTTGATGCATTCATCGAATGGTTAGTCATTCAGAAAAAAGTAGTGAAAGTTAAAATGGAATGTAATGAACAGAACGTGGATTCCATCAGGCTTTATGACAAATTAGGTATGATTTGCACGGAAAAAGAGGGAACATTTTTAATGTGGGAGCTTCAAAAGAAAGAGTAGCCATAAAGGAGAAATGTGACGTGATACGAGTAGTAGAAAAACAAGAGTATGATCAAGTTCTGGAATTATCACAATATGCCTTTCAATATTCGCTGTCAAATGATGAAAAAGAACAAGCCAATTCACGTCTTCAAAATCAATACATATTAGGTGACTTTGAAGAGGAAAAATTAACTGCAAAACTACAAATCCTTTCGTTTCAAGTGATCATTAATGAAACTTTATTTAAAATGGGTGGTGTTGCCTCAGTTGCGACTTGGCCGGAAGAAAGACGGAATCGCAAAGTTGCCAAGTTAATAGACGAAGGATTGAATTGGATGAAAGAAAATGGTTACCATCTATCCTATCTTCATCCGTTTTCAATTCCTTTTTATCGTCAATTTGGCTATGAATTAATTTGTTCACAGCAATTTTTAACCATACAAAAAGAAGATTTGCAGTTCTTGAAAAAAGATAAAGGCCGAATTCAAAGAGAGAAAATGGAGCAGGCCTTACCCCTTCTGAAAAAAATATACGGAGAATTTAGTAAAAGCTTTAATAGTATGTTAGTTCGCGAGGATCTCTGGTGGGAAAATTCTGTAATTAAAAAAGATGCTAGCATTGTTTTTCATTATAATCCAGATGAAAAAGAAGACGGATATATGATCTATAAGGTGAATGATCGAAAACTAACGGTGTATGAGATCGTAACGTTAAATGAAGAGGCTAAAAGGGGATTTTGGAATTTTGTTTGTCAGCATGATTCAATGGTTGATGAAGTAAAGTGGATTACCTATGAAAAGGACTTCTTTTCGTTCTATTTGGCTAATCCAAGAGTGAAGACAGAAATTCATCCTTATTTTATGGCAAGAATCATTGATGTTGAATCGTTTTTATCTCTATATCCATTCCAACCTTCTGATAATGAACCATTAATTCTTCATGTTTATGATCCTGTTGCGTCTTGGAACAATGGTACTTACTTCATTGAAAACAATTCTGTGAAGTCGTTTAAAAACACAGAAAAAGGTACTTGTGTACATCCGCCAAAAAAAGGTCTACAAATTGAGATCGGAATATTAACAGCTTTGTTGCTAGGGTATAAGAAACCGTCTTTCTTATATAAAGCTGGAATGATCAAAGGAGACCTGAATGACATTGCGAGGTTAGAAAAGATAATCTCTGGTAATGAATCAGTACTATTTGATTTCTTCTAAATTAGAAAAAACTGATAGACCCACTAATGGGATCTATCAGTTTTTTTCAGATGTTTTGACTATTGCAGCTTGCTTACTTCTTCTTTTAATTGTTTCATAAGGTTTTTACAAGTTGTTACGATTGAACTTGGAAATGCTTCGCCTTCTCCGTATTCGATGCCATGTGGATAATAGTGCTTCCCTAGTAAAGGAGTCATTAGTTTAATAATTGCATGTCTACCACCTATATCTCCATCAACTGCATATCCTTGAACACGTAGGTAAAAGGTTTCATCCAAGTTTTCAATCTTACGGTCGTAAGTAACTCGCTCATAATCCCACTGCCCTGCACGAACTAGACCTAGTTCGTCCATTATTTCATCTAAACGAGAAAGCTCAACTGACAAGCCTTCTAAACCTGTGGATTCCATTTTCATATGTATTTCCCTCCTAAAGCCTGTAAAAATAAATGTTAAGCGCTTAAATTAGATAAACTCTCTTGTTTAATAATAGTACGAAAGCTATGAAGTTGCAATGTTTCAGCGACATTTTAAAAGGTACAATTTTATGACGTTTTCCGGCTTAAATTTTCTTATTTTGGTAAAACTAACGTGGAAGTTACTTCACCTACATATGGATCACTTATTTCAATGCATTTTTTCGTACCTAAATAGGTAGGATATGTGAATGGTGGAACGTATGGACACTACTAGACTCAACTGTTTATTGGAAAATAGCAAAGGAGGTAATAAAGATGCAAAAGGTTAGAGATGTTATGACTGCTCAAGTTGAATATTGTACACCTCTAGACAATGTCTTTGAGGTCGCTTTAAAAATGAAAGACCTTGATGTTGGTGCAATTCCAATTGTTGAGAATGATAAAATTGTTGGTATGATTACAGATCGAGATTTAGTTGTCAGGGGAATTGCTGAAAAACATCCGGGTTCTAATCAAGTTACAAATGTCATGAGCGATAATCTTGTTACCATCAAACCAGAAGCCTCTCTAGATGAAGCTGCTCAACTTATGGCAGATCACCAAATTAGACGATTACCTGTAGTTGAAAACGGAGCACTTATAGGAATGGTCTCACTTGGAGATTTGTCTATTAATTCAAGAACAGATGATGAAGCAGGAGATGCACTCTCAGAAATTTCAGAGGATCATCACAATCTTTAGACACCTTACAAGGGTGTCTATTTTTTTCTTAGCGTGAGTTTAAGCGCAATCGTTGATAAATCATGACTTTTCTGTTTAAATGTCTCATGTAAGGGAAATACTATTTAAAAAAGATTTAATAGAATATTGTCTACTATTTTTCATATAATACTAGAAATAACCCGGAGAATTGGGAGGCTACAAAGGTTGAAAATACTTTTAAGAACAGTCCTTATCTTTTTTATTATTTTTCTTACATACACATTGTTTATTCAATTCGGAGATTTTACACCCTTAGAACAACTTGAGGAAGAAAAGGTTCAAATTTCAAATGAAGAGCTACCTGATGAAGATATTCAATTACCAGACTCAGGATTGCTATCATTAGTAGGTAAAAACACTGCTGAATTAACAAAGTTAGTAGGAGAACCAAGTCGAATCGATCCTTCTGCCTATGATTATGACTGGTGGATCTTTGAGCAAGACCAGAATCAGTATATGCAAATAGGTGTATTAGAAGATAAAGTCGTAACTGTTTTTGGAACAGGTTCTTCTTTAAATGCTATTCCTTTTAAAATTGGACAGCCTGTTAGTGAAATTTTTAAAATAGCACCTGTTTCTCCTAGTTTAACAATTGACCATGAAGGAAACTCATACCGCTTTGAGTTTTCAGAGGAAGATATGAATACTAGACCTTCTGTAAAGATGGGTGATATCTATGTACAACTGTATATTGATAAGTTCGACGGAACCTTGTCGAGTGTTCGTGCAGTTGATAAAGAGACCTTTATTAAACAACGCTCCTATGAGGTTGTGTTCCGAGGCGAATTGATACAGCCTCAAGAAATTGATGAGGAAAAGTGGGAGAGAATCGAAAGTGGTTCTGAGAAACAAATTTTAGCGATTTCAAATATGATTCGAAAACGCCATTCAGTACCTCCTGTAGAATGGGATGAAAAAACAGCAGAAGTCGCTTTTTTTACACAGCCAAGATATGAAAGATAATAATTATTTTTCTCACGAATCACCAACAAAGGGCACGCTCGTAAACAGGTTAGCAAAAGGCGAAGTGGTGTACGAGATGGCTGGTGAGAACATTGCAGCTCAGTACGTTGATGGTATCGCTGCTGTGGAAGGCTGGCTAAATAGTAAAGGACATCGTGAAGCGCTACTAAACGAGGATTTTACACATTTAGGTGTTGGTGTTGACGAATTATATTACACGCAGAATTTTATAAAGGGATGGGAATAAGAAGTACAGGTAAATTATAGAGGCTGACCCGAGGTATTACCCTTGTGTCAGCCTTTTTTCTTATAATCTTCTATACGCACGACGTTCGGCATAAGGAATGCATAATGAACAAATTAACACTTTTTTTCCTTTGTCATCCCTGAGTTTTGAGCACTAGAATGTTTTTTTATGCAAATACTACATTTCTTTTTAAAGAATGAAAAAACATTTTGCGGCTTACTCCTTTGTTGAGCTACTATTGTTTACGATCAATAATGAAAAAGCTTGCTGTACTATGAGCAATTAATTTTCCGTCATCGCGAAAAACTTTCCCCTCAGTTACCATCGTCTTACTGCCATGATGGATAATTGAAGCAACACATGTTAGTTCCTTTCCAATCCCAGGTGCTACATAATTAACTTTTATCTCAGTAGTTACTGCTGCTTTTTCGGGTGGAAGAAGATGATGAACAACAGACCCCATTGCTGAATCTAACATCGTTGCAGTAATACCACCATGTACAATATCTAATGCATTTTGAATTAAAGGAGTGTTTGGTATTTTTAACACAAATTGATTGTCTTTAAATTCTCCTTCTGCGTGCAGGAGCGCACCTATATAAGAACCGTTCTTTTGTTCTTGCTTTCGTTGAAATCCTTGAAGTAATAAGTGAAGAGTTTCTTTTTCCTCATCAGTCGCTTTTTCAATAAGTTCAGTTGTTAATGCAAGTAATTTCTCATTCATTATGTATCGTTCCTTCCTTTTTCCTAAGATTAGTTTATCAAAGTATTCCTTAAACTGACAATGCTTTCATTTATATTGGTATCAGAATTTATATGAACTTAAGAATTAATATGCTTGTCGAGGCTGACCAAGGCGCTTGCGCTTTTTATGATAAATTGGGCGAACATTTTTAATGAAAATTTATAGGATATAGTAGGCATATGTGACGTAGGGGTGATGAAGATGACAATAAAAAAAGCGCATCCATCTGTTGAGCAATTTAAAGATTTTGTAAAAAAACACCCAAAGTTAGTTCAAGAAGTTCGCAAAGGGAATAAAGAATGGCAGGAAGTTTATGAGGATTGGTACTTACTTGGAGAGAACGATACCGTTTGGAAGCAATACAAAACAGATCAAGAATCCGAAGAAACAGTCGAATCAGAAACAAAAGCTGATTTTATGTCGCAGATGGTAACAGCTGTGAAAAAAATGGATATGAATCAAATGAATCATCACATTACTAACATGAGTAGCACAATCTCAACGATTCAGAATTTATTTCAGCAATTAGGACTCTCAAAAGGTTCAAGCGGCAGCACTAGCTCAGGCAATCCAGGCCCTTTCTCATTCCGAAAAGATTAGAGGTTGAATGATTTGAGAAAAGAAATACAGGATCATGTTGCATCTAGCAAAGAACTTCGAGCATTTATTCGAGAGCAGCCATATTGGTACCGTCGTTTATCAAGAAACCCGAATGACACAGAAAGCATGCATATTGAAATGATGAACTATTATCAAAAAACAATTCCACATAGAGTAGCGCAATTTTCAAATTCAGTACAAATGGCTTCAATGATGTTAGGGATGTTTCAAGCAATGAGACAACAAGACTGAACAAAAGCGGAAGCGCCTTGATCAGCCCCGACCAGCATAAGACGATTATAAATAGAAGGCGCTTTTTGCCCTCAATTTATAATTGGCTTATGACCTCGAGGCAGTCAAAAACGCGACGTCAATCGCCATGACTGCACTAGCACGTCCTGTGCGTCGGGGCTAGGCGCTGTAGCTGGATACAGAAACGCATATTTTATCTTATAAATTAAACTAATTTGGTAACTGAAACGACTATTTTATGTCGTTTTTTTCTATGTGTGCCAGGCATGGCAGCGATCTAGGTGGTGAAAGTCCACTGTGGGGGTACACATCAACCAACCACTAAGGAAGCGCAAGGTACTTACCGTGAGGTAAGGGCTG
>NZ_JBHLVO010000057.1:0-8884 GCF_042433335.1 Metabacillus herbersteinensis | reverse complement strand
CAAACACCCAATTCCTCCCACTAATGGGAGCTACTAAAGATGAAGTGGCTCACTTTTAAAGTGATCGCTCTGGCTCAATTTAATGTTGACAAAAACACCAAATTGCAGAGGACACTAGTTAGGTAGCCATGAGGCCATTAGTTGAAGTTAAAAACCAGATCAACTTATCACGGTTTATCAAAACATTGTATTATTAATTTAGGACTGATTTTCGTATATAAGAGGGTATTTAAACAATTTCCCCGTTATAATTTATTGAAGAATGAACTAATTCTCCATTCTGTCATTTCATACATCTCCGTGGTCTACAAAGCGAATAAACTGTTTATCATAATACATTTCTTGATACAAATATCTGTTCAATCTTTCACGGTGTTTGTAAGGGATTCTCCGTTTGTTGTTCTCGATTTCTGACAGCGTAGAAACACCACATCCAAGAATGGTAGCTAATTCAATCAAAGTGAAGTTATCATGAATTCTCTTAACCTTCACTTGACGGTGTATTGGTAAATCATTAGGGAATACGAGAACATCTTTGTTGTTTTCTGTGGCTCTTACAAGCTCTTGTATTTCTGCTGAAGTAATCATTCAATCTATCACCCTTTATTTATAATTAGTATATAGCCACCCGTTTCCTCTAAAGCACTTGAAGCTAGTACTTCTTCTTTTTATTCCTTAAATGCTTTAAACATTAAGTCGTGAATTAATGGTGCATCCAGGTACTTCTGCAAATTTCATTTCAAAGCAACCTACTTCTTCGTGTTATAAATATACAATATTTTTAATTTTTATTCAATTTAAATTCAGGTAATTAATAGGACTGTTTACCTTATTCTATAAACCTGCCATGAAAAAGCTTAGTTATTGAATCTCCTAGGGGTGTTTGTACCTTAATTAGGATGATTCAAAATTAAACGAATTTTCATTTTTTAGTTTTAGGCAGTAAAAAAATCCTTTAGAGTGAATAGGTCAGGTGTCTCCTGTGCCGAATTCAAAATAAAGGACCCTAGATATTATTAAAAAATTATTCTCATCATCAACTTTTGTTTCTTTGTCATAAATTCCTTGTTATGAGTATTTTCTCCCTAGATAAATCTTATTGGGTAACTCCAGTTTTGAAATCAGCTTAAACAACTGCCTCCTTAAACTTTACTAACTTTTTCTGGTAAATACAAAGTACTCTGTTTCCTAGGTGTATTGGAGCGCTAGCCTGCCGTGCTTCTGAGATTAATGAACAGACGCTACTTCAATGTCTTCTCTTTAAAATACCTGGAGCTGCTACTGCTTATTTGAGACATTCGTTACTTTTCAAAAAGCCTTAAGAAATATTTATACATACGAGGATATTAGAACTACTAACCTATTTCTTTGTGCGTTGTTAAGGCTAGAATAGATTAGGTATTAAGGTTGGAAGCGTTTTAATATCCTGTCAATTATTCTAGTACAGCTTTAAGCTTATGTAACTGTTTTCAAAATTTATTTCTTTAAAAAATTTAGCTACATTTAGTTCATTTTGTTTACTTCTTTTAGGATTTTATCGAATCCTACTACAATACACACCTAAAGCGTATTTACCGACCTTTTGATAACATCCTGACTACCAAAAACACGTCTCAAAAAGATTGGTACGATGAACAAAATAAAAAAAACACGAAACAACTGATAAGATGCAACCATTGATACATCTGCATGAACAGTATGTGCTGTAACACCCATTTCGGGTAAGCCACCTGGTGCAATGCATAAAAAAGCAGTTGTCAAACTTATTGGATACACTATATATAAACCGTAAGCTAACACTAGGGAAAACCCGACAGTTAATAATCCCATAATAAATGAAATTGGGAGTAACTTTCTCCAATTACCTAACATATTTACTTTTACTCCCAAACCTAAATATACACCAAGGCAAAGTTGTGCAATAACAGTTAGGATTGGCGGTAGCTGAGGCGTCTCCAGGCCGATTACAGTTAAAATAGCCGATGCAAGTAGAGGACCAATAATCCAAGGAGTTGGACATTTGAATCTAACAGCTAATGTTGTAACTAACAAGACTATCGGAATGACCGTAAAAAAGTAAAAAAGACCTCCATATTCATTTTGAGATATCATATCTAACGAAGGTTTACTGTTTAACGTTTCATCACTCGATAAAGCATGGATTGTAAGAGTTGGTACAATGAATATAACGGTTAGCATTCTAATCGTTTGCATGAACGTAACAATCGTTGGTTCTGCTCCCTTTATATCTTCACTCAACACAACCATTTGTGATAAACCACCTGGTGTCGTACCCATTACAGCACTTGGTATATTAATTCCTGTTAATTGTGAAACGAAATAGGCAATAGCTAGTCCAAAACTAACCATAAGGACAGTAACAATAGCCATAGAGGGTAGTTGATTTACGATCTGTTTCGCACTATCGATCGTAAACGATAGACCCATACTGTACCCTAATAACATCTGTCCCCCATTTCGGAGGCTAACAGGCCAGTATGAATTTCGGTTTGATAGGAGCTTCCAAATCAAAACAGCCGTTAAAGGTCCTAACATCCATGCCAATGGTAAGCCAAGTAGTGTAAATAAAATGCCTCCACTTATTCCACATAAAAAAGTTTCTACGAATATAAATTGTTTTTGTTTCCTTCTACTAATAAACCTTGAGATCGATGAAAAAGTCATGGTGCCTCCCTCTACCCATTACTCTCTTATTATGTAACGAATAGGAGGCTGACTCATTCGTGTAGAACCCCCTATACTACCACCTGTATAAGACGGAAGAGAGTTTACACATATCTAACTGAGTCAGCCTCGTAATTTGTTTATCTTATTAAATAGCAGCTTCTATAATTTGATCGTTAAAATAAATAACATGTGAGAGAATTTTATTTCCTTTTATACTTTTAATAAATTCTTTTGCCTCGATCTCATCTTCAAATTCAAACATTCTAATGTTTTCATCAGAATAAGCCGTTATTACCCACATCTTATCGTTCCCCCAATATTGAATTAAAAAGTAACGTTGTTTAATAGTAGTTAAACATCAAGATACGTTCATCTGAATTTGCTGCAATAAGTAAAAACCGTATACTTTTGCCAATATCATAAATCTTTAGAATGTTAAAGTATATAATACAGATAATTATTTTATTAAATTTAATTATACTATTTTGTTTATATTGTTCATGGATCATTATTCTTTCAAATCAACACCCATTAATTCTTCATACATTTTACTTTGCTCTTCAAGGTATATTGAGGTTTCCTTACTACTCTTATAAAAGTCACTCCACATATACTTCTGAAGGGTTTGTTTCCACTTTTCGGTACTCACCATTTTTTCGATTGTCGTATCCCAATATTCAATTTCTGCCCTTGACATATTAGGTGGCCCCATAATCCCACGCCAATGCTCAAAAACTAAATCAATACCTTCTTCAGACCATGTAGGAATTTCAGGAAGTTCGGTTAATCTTTTATCGGATGAAATAACGAGTAGCTTTACTTGATTCGAATCATAGTATTTTTTAGCCTCTGATAAAGACATTGTTGCAACATCTATTTGGTTTTTAAATAATGCCTCCACTACTTGGTTACTATTCTCATACAAATAAAAATCAAGGTTTGCCGGCTGCAAACCAGCTTGTTTGCTTGCTAATACAAATGAAAGTTGATCATCATTCCCTAAACGTGGGGAAACTCCAATTTTATATGCGTGAGGATTTTCTTTTAAATTCTTCATTAATTGTTTGGCACTGCTTATTCTAGATTCCTTTGAGACAATCACAACTTCCCATTCTGTAGCCAAAGTAGCAATTGGTGTAAAATCTTTATAGGTTAGCTTACTTTGACCTAATAAATGATTTGTAATCAGTAAACTTGAATTCATGGCAACTACATGATGATCTTTTTGTTGTTTTGTATATTTCCACCCTTGCTCGCCACCAGCGCCAATTTTATTTACTACGCTAATATCCTCATCAATTAACTTTTCACTTATTAAAATTTCTTGCATCGCTCTTGCTGTTAAGTCCCAGCCGCCACCAATTGAGCCCGGTGCAATGATCGTTACATCCTTTGTTACGATTTCCTGATTTTGTGTCTCTTTTAAAGAGCAACCAAAAAAGATCATGACAAATAGAGTGAAAATGATTAGTGGTTTTCTTCCCATTGTACATACCTCTTTACCTTATTCAATAATGCGTGCGTCTTCAATAAGATAGTATTTTCTTTCAGGCCTTCCAACAATTCCATAATCTTGTTTAGGAATGCAGACATTTATCGAAACGAGATACTCTAGATATCTTCTTGCAGTTGTTCGAGATGCACCCATCTTTTCACCCATTTCTTCAATGGAAACTCCTCCTTTAAGTTCAGTCATCACTTCTTTTACTTTTTGTAAAGTTAGACGATCTACACCTGAAGGAAGATAATTTTGACGAATTGCTTCTTGAGTTGATTTTCCAAAATAGCGGTCTATTAGAGACTGATCCACTTCATTGCTAAGGTTAAGTAATCTTTTCTTCCTTTTATAATCTTCTATGGTTTCAACAAACTTCTCCATTGTTACTGGCTTTAAAAGATAGTTGAAAACACCTTGACGAATAGCAGTCTCTAACATTGTTCTATCATTTGCGGCAGTGACCATAATAATATCAACAGTTGGATGGTTATCTCTTATTTTCGGTAATAAATCTGTGCCAAGTTCATCAGGCATATAGATATCTAGTAGAAGCAAATCTACTTCTTCTTTTTCGAGGACTTCCATGGTTTCTTTTGCATTTAGAGCCTTTCCAACCAGTTTCACTCCTGGTACCTTTTGTAAAAACTGTTCTTGTACTTGTGCGATTCGAAAGTCATCCTCTGCGATTACAACCTTAACCATGTTGATCCTCTCCTTAATTATTCCAAAACGATTTTTGGAAGGTATACAGTAAAAATAGCCCCTCCACCTTTTTCATTACTCATTTCAATGGTTCCACCTAATGATTCCACAATCCTTTTAACATTGAATAGACCATAGCCCCTATTTACCCCTTTAGAGGAGTATCCTATAGAAAACAAAGAGTCTATTACGTCCTCGGGAATTCCTTTTCCGTTATCTGTTACCTCGATAATAATATCTTTTCCTAGACTAGTAATCGAAAAAGATACTCGTTTCTCTTTCTGATGAACTACAGCATCAAATGCGTTATCGATAAGATTTCCGATGATTGTAATGATATCGGTTACCTCAATGTGACTTTGTAAGGGTTCTACATAACTATCATCATCAATTTCAAGGATAATTTTCTTTTCTGACGCCTTCCCAAGTTTCCCCAATAAAATAGCTTGGACATTTGCGTCATGAATTTGATTAAATAATATTCTATTTTGATGTTGATGAATCGTAGACTCATTTTGAATAAACTCAAATGCATCCTGATATCGTTCTAATTGAAGTAATCCTGATAATAAATATAATTTATTAGCGTACTCATGGGTTTGTGCACGTAATCCCTCTGAATACTCACGAACCTCTGAAATTGTATCCATTAGTTTTTTTAATTCAGTCTTATCACGGAAACTAGACACTACTCCGACGACACATTCATTTTCAATGATTGGTATTGAATTGAATATAAACATTTTATCGTTAATAGGGATCTCACTATTATTAATCGTTTTTCCGGTCTGTAAAACCTCTACCAATTTAGAATTTGGTAGGACATGTTGGATATGTTGACCTACAATGACATCCTCATTAAGATTCAACATGGACTTTGCAGAATGATTGATCAGTGTTAATGAACCTTTTTGATCAATGGCAATAATTCCTTCTTTAATCGATAAAAGGATTGCACTTCTTTCCCTATATAAAGATGAAATTTCATGCGGTTCTAGTCCCAATGTATCTTTTCTAATACTTTTTGTTAGAAAAATACCACCAATGATTCCGATTATTAATACAATCAATGATGCAAACGCGATCGTTTTGATCCTATTAAAAATGTTTTGATAAATGTCTTTCTTCAAAAACTCAACTGATACTGATCCAATCACTCGATTGTAATCTCCATATTCCGCCATAACGGGAACCTTCCCAATTATGGAAGAACCACTTTCCCTATCTACTTCAAAATTGTGTGAGCCTCCGAAAATAAGTGCGTGATAATTTGTATGATCTAAACTCTTCTCACCAACTTGATTTGGATTTGAGTGTGAATAAGTGATCTCCTCACGATTTTCAACCAAGATATTTGCCGCATTTACCTGATCTTTCACTTGCTCAGCAATTGGTCGAAAATTAGCTTCTAGATTATTCTTTTCTATCGCTTCTCTAAGCTCAGGCATGAGTGAAATAGACCTTGCTGTCTGTAAAGCTAATTGTTCAACTTGATTCCTCGTATCAACAGCTTGTAAATAGGCAAATATGCTAGCGAGAAGAGTAATGATTAAAAGAATTAACGAGCTAATTAATACTAGAATTTTTGTTTGTAACGTATACCTTTTATTTTTGCCCATATTTATTTAACCCTTTTTATAATTAAGTTTGATTGAATATTCTTTACGGTTTCAAGAAAAATATTTACATACTAATCTATAGAGTACACCAATACCTTTAACTAAAAAAGAGCTAGAGAAAAACTCTAGCTAAACCGTATGGGAAACAATTTATAATGAGCTACACCAATAACTATATCAGCTGCACTATTTAGAAGGTAATGACTCCTGTAATAAGAGCAATTGCAATCATTACAAAACATGATCCTAATGCCCACTTAAAAATGAACTTTTGGTGATCCCCAAATTCTACACCGGCCATACCAACAAGTAAATAAGCCGAAGCCATTAGTGGACTCATTGCATGAATTGGCTGACCTAATACAGACGCACGAGCAATCTCTACTGGATCGACACCATAAGATGCCGCAGTTTGGGCCAAGATCGGCAGAACTCCAAAATAGTAAGGATCATTTGCCATGAAATAAGTAAACGGAATACTTGTTACAGCTGTAATGACGGCAAAATACGAACCTAAAGACTCTGGAATTACTGCAACTAAGCTGTTCGCCATCGCATCAACCATTTCAGTTCCGGATAAAATTCCTGTAAAAACCCCGGAAGCAAATACTAACCCAACAACTGCAAGTACATTTCCTGCATGACTAGATATTCTTTCTTTTTGATCATCTAATTTTGGATAATTAATCATAAGTGCAATTACAAATGCAATCATGAATAAAATAGATAACGGTAATACAGAAGTAATCAAACAAATCAGTAATATAAGCGTTAAAATTAGATTCACCCATAACAGTTTTGGACGCTTATAACCATCTAATTCTAAAGTTGCGCTTTGTTGACTTAAAGCAAGCATCTCATCCTTTGAATATTGGATCTCGGCAATTCCTAATCTTTTACGCTCTTTTTTTCCAAGAATAAATGCTGTAAATAACGTCCATAACGCCCCACCTATCATAACAGGGATAAGTGGTGTAAACACATCCCCTACATCAAGCTGTAGTGCAGCAACTGCTCTCGCGGTCGGTCCACCCCAAGGAGTCATATTCATAACACCAAATGAAAGCATTGCAATACATGTTAAAATGAGCGGATTCATTCCGATCCGCTTATAAAGTGGAAGCATTGCTGATACCGTAATCATATAAGTTGTCGTTCCATCACCATCAAGTGCTACCATCATTGAGAGGATAGCCGTGCCTAAAACAATTTTTAATGGATCTCCCTTAACAAACACTAAAATTTTAGAAACAAGCGGATCGAACAATCCTGCATCAATCATAATCCCAAAATAAAGAATAGCAAACATTAACATTACACCAGTTGGTGCTACTTGCATTACACCTTCTAGCATCATTTCACCGATTCCAGATCCAAATCCCCCTAGTAACGCGAACAAGATTGGTATCACAATTAACGAAACTAGCGCGGACATTCGCTTTGTGATGATTAAAAACATAAATACGACTATCATTGAAAAACCTAAAAATGCCAACATAATATTCCCTCCCCCTAAAGCGCTTTCTAAGCTGTCTTTTTTTAAATCAATCATTTATCACATAGTTATAAACAACTAAATGTTACGAATATTTAGTATCATTATAAAATACCAAAACCTTTTTGTAATCGTTTACAAAATACTATCCTTTAAATTTTTTATGGATGTTTTGTTCATTTAGTTCATTACCAATTAATATAATTGCGGAAGAATAGGTCATTCAAAAATAACGACCCCTATGGACACTTATTGCCCAACATGCAAAGAAATGCTTCTGAAAAAATAAGATGCTACTTTATTCGGTCCATCGGTAGAGAATAAAAATTTTGATGCCACTGGGATTACAAGAATGAATTTAGTTGTTAAAAATGTATTAATAACAATTGATTTCTTTTCTTTTGAATTTACATTGATTCTTTTGGAGGAAGTCATTTCGTCCATAATAGAAAACGGAATGCCAGCCATATCAGTATCTCCTTCCTCTGGAAAACTTTTAACTATGCTTACATCAATTTCGGGGGCTAAAAATGTATTGGAAATAGGTGCTCTTGGGGGCTATAGCGGGATTTGCCTTGATAGGTGATGGGATGACCATTTCAAAAGTAAAGAAATAAAAAAAGCCACCGGTGTATTATCCTCATAAGGTAAATTAGCAATCATTCTTTCTCTACGCTTCCTTACTTGCACATGGATATGCTGACTTCTTCGTTGCCACAGGACGTGGCGCTCTTAGTAGAAGTTGCTTTAATCACTTAAACTACCATCGGCGCTGAGAGCTTAACCTTCCGTGCTCGGATGTCGGCTTGCGATAAGCTTCAAATCTCTGCGTCAGCTCGTTCACTCAGATCCTCATGTGCCAAACCCGCACACTCCGGTCTT
>NZ_JBHLVO010000056.1:0-9323 GCF_042433335.1 Metabacillus herbersteinensis | reverse complement strand
GAGGTCTACTATTCTCTATAATTGCTTCAAATCCAATAAAAAAATCAAAAAGGAGTTCGGAATGAGGCATTCCGAACTCCTTTTGTCTACAAACTGAACGGAGCACTCATAAAGTGCTCCGTTTTCTGATTCCTCCAATTCTAAGTTACATCAACGTTTCTCAATTGCTATAACAAATGGAGGATTGTTTTTTTGATTAAGAAATTTATATTGAAGTACTAGTGCCCGCTTTTGATCAAGGCTTGTCACAAAGTCAAGAAGAGCTTCTTTTTCTACCACTCCTTCTTGATGACCATGATAAATGACGACAATAATGATACCTTCAATTTTCATTATATCTAAAAGTTGTTGAATCGCATGAATCGTTGAGTTAGGTTTTGTAACAATTTCTTTGTCAGCTCCGGGAAGGTAGCCTAAGTTAAATACGGCTGCAGAAATCTGGCCATGAGCTTCATCAGGAATGCAGGCAGTAAGATGTTCATGTCCTTGATGAAAAAGTGTGACCCGGTCCATAAATTCATGACGGCTTAGTCGAGTTTTCGTTTCTTTAATGGCTGACTCTTGAATATCAAAGCCGAACACTCGGCCGCTTTCGCCAACCAATTCAGCCAAAAACAGAGTGTCATGTCCGTTACCAATTGTCGCATCCACAACAAAGTCACCCTCAGCTATGCATGAATTTAAGATGTTTTTTGAGAAGGGCAGTATCCGCTGTAATTTCATTAAACCTGCACTCTCTCTTTTTCATAAAATTTCCCTTGATAGCTATCACGGCGCTTTAACTCATCATCAATTGCATTCAGAACACTCCATTTATTCACACTCCACATTGGTCCAATCATTAAGTCAATCGGGCCGTCCCCAGTTATTCGGTGGACAATCATTTCAGGAGGTAAAATTTCAAGCTGATCACAAACGAGCTTTACATACTGATCAAATCCTAAAAACTCAAGCATTCCTTTTTCATATTGCTTGACCATTGGAGTTCCTTTTAATAAATGTAACGAGTGAATTTTGATTCCTTGTACATCTAAACCTGCAACAGCTCTTGCAGTTTCCATCATCATTTTGTTATCTTCCAGTGGCAACCCGTTAATAATATGAGAGCACACGCGAATACCGTGTTTGCGAAGTTTTGTTACACCTTCTGTATAACAGTCAAAATCATGTGCTCGATTAATCATCAGTGCAGTCCGTTCATGAACTGTTTGTAATCCAAGTTCAACCCATAGATATGTGCGTTCATTCAGTTCAGCTAAGTACTCAACCACATCATCTGGCAAACAATCTGGACGCGTCGCGATCGATAACCCGACGACACCGTCTAGCCCTAAAACTGATTCATATTTCTCACGTAAAACCTCTAAGGGTGCATGAGTATTTGTATAGGCTTGAAAATAAGCCATATACTTGCCATCTTTCCATTTTTCATGCATTTTATTTTTTATATCAGTAAATTGTATAACAAGATCTTCGACACGGTTGCCAGCAAAATCACCAGAGCCAGCTGCACTACAAAAAGTGCAACCTCCGTGAGCAACGGTGCCATCGCGGTTGGGACAATCAAAACCAGCATCTAATGCAACCTTAAAAACCTTATGACCAAATGTTTGGCGTAAATGATAATTCCATGTATGGTACCGCTTCTGATCTGCGGCAAATGTAAATGGGTTACTCTGAATCAAGTCAGGAACCTCCTTTTTTATTAAAACAGAATAGCTCATCATCTTTACTTAGATTGAGTTTCGTCATCCAGCTCCAGCGCCTAGCCCTCGAGGTCATAAGGCAATTCTAAATTGAAGGCAAAGAACGCCTTCTATTTAGAATCGTCTTATGCTTGTCGGGGCTGAACAAGGCGCTTCCGCTTTTGTACTAAAAAACTTCATCAAAATATTTTATCATGTTTCCAAGAATGAAGACAAACGATGTTTCCAATAATTGATTTGTTAATTATGAGGGGTAAATGCAAACAATAAGACTGTGAAGCTTAAAAAATGGCTTCAGTTTGATTGGAGGGGTAAGACATGGCAACAAGACAATCAGTGAACGAATATTTGCAAAACTGTACGGATGCAATTGATTATGCTCGAACTCAATATGAAACTGGAGCAAAGCAAGAACATTATAATGCTACAGAATATACAAAAGCACAACAAATGCTCGAAGACGCCGTAAACGACATTAACCACCTATCCTTGAGTGCAAATGCTCAGCAACAAGATCAGCTATATCGAATGAGACTTCAGCTCCAAGCACTACAAAATGATATGACAATTCAAAGACATGTAGAGGGGTGACCGATAATGCAAAAAAAATCTAAGCAAAACAATCCCGAACAAAAGACAAAAAACGGCGTCAATAGCAACGACGTCGAACTCGGTCAAGACTTTGAACCAATAAAGGAATCTAAGAAGAAGTATCAAAAGCAAGGCCAACCAATTAAATCAAAACAGCGTGTTGAATAGCAAGAGATAGGTGAAATGCCTGTTGTCACTTAGAGTGGCAGCAGGTTTTTTAAGAATTTTAATTAATAACCTCCTACCTTTCCTCATTACTCCAATCACCAGAAATCTATTTAAAATTGTTTAAACTTATGATTGACAAATAATCAATCTGTCTATAATGTATTAGGTGTACTATGTAATGTAATACACATATAACACCTAGTACATTATAACTTAAAGGAAGAAGGGAGAACGATGATCCAAATCGATCCGCGCAGTTCAACTCCCATTTATGAGCAAATCATTCAGCAAATGAAGGAATTTTGTTTTAAAGGGTTATTAAAACCAGGTGAGAAGCTACCTTCTGTTAGGGAACTCTCCACGATGATTATTGCCAATCCAAACACTGTAAGTAAAGCCTATAAAGAACTTGAACGCCAAGGTATTATTGAAACATTGCGAGGACGAGGAACGTTTGTCTCAGAGACGGCTCGTGCAAAACTCGATAAGGGGAAGATGGAGATGATTAAGGAGCAATTAAAGCCACTACTAATTGATGCTTTTTACGCTGGCATTGATTTCAACGATATACACCATTGGATCGACGAGATTAGAAAAGAAGTAGGAGGGAAGACAAATGCTCGAGGTAAAGAATCTAACAAAGACGCTTAACAAAGATAAAGTTTTGAAAGATGTCTCGTTAAAGCTTGATCCTGGCGAAATATTTGGTCTACTCGGAAGAAACGGATCTGGAAAAACGACACTCCTTCGATGTATACAGCAAATCGTACTTCCTGATCAAGGAGAGTTATTATTCGAGAATGTTTCAATTTCTAAAAACCCTCTTGTTAAAAGAAAAATCATTTTTGTGCCGGTTCAAAATTCCTTTTATGACCGCTATACATACAAGGAATTAGTCCGAATACTTAAACCAATTTATCCAGATTTTGATGTAACCTATGCCAATGAACTCATTAATCGGTATAGTCTACCAGAAACAAAAAAGTATCGTGAATTGTCCACAGGTCTAAAAAAGCAAATGGCACTTATTTTAGCATTTGCAATAAGACCTGCCGTTATTTTACTAGATGAGCCAACAGATGGAATTGACGCAGTTACACGTCATGATCTCCTCCAGCTTATGATTGATGAAGTTGCACAGCGACAAACAACAATTTTAATCACATCTCATCGATTAGAGGATATCGAGCGAATTTGTAATCGAATTGGGTTTCTTGAAGACAATACCCTATCGAGTGTCATGGACATGGACGCATTAAAAGAAGACTATGTCAAAATTCAAGTAGCATTTGAGGCAGATGTCACGCTAAAAATTCGAGAACGTGGCATTTCAATCTTAGAGTCAACGGGCGTCTTTTATACACTAATTCTCGAAAAAAAAGATCAAGAAAACCGTAAATGGTTAGACTCGCTCAATCCTAAAGTATGGAACGAGCTTCCTGTAAACCTAGAGGAAGTATTTATCTCAAAGTTTGGAGGGAAACGGAGATGGTAGCCAGAGAATTAATTGTGAAAGAACTGAAACAAGTAAAGTTGCAGCTGATCTTAACGAGCTTAATTATAGGATTTTTTGCCCCAATCGGATTCTGGGTCGATTATATGAACTATTTAAGATATGAGCCAAGCAGTTCACCTGGCTTTGTGTATTCCTTTGATTCAAGTCCGTATGTTTTTGGTTTTGTACTGTTAGTGGTAACTCTTGCTGTTACTCAAATGGGTTTTGAGAAGAGTAGGGGAACAATTGATTTCACGCTAGGATTGCCAGCGAGTAGAGGTTCAATTTTCTTTACAAAATGGTTGATCGGTGTGGCAACTATTTTACTAAGCTGGGTAGTTTCATTTTTAATGATGTGGATTTTGTTAACTTTTACTCAATCAACCGCTGTTCACTTTCTAGAATTCAACTTCTTTTTACTGCCTACTATGTTCATGTTTTATACGTTATGCATGGCCTCAGGTGCTATAACAGGCACTCCTTTTGCACAGGGGCTCGTTGTTTTGAGCGTAAGTGTATTACCGATATTAACGGTTTTGTTAATTATGGTGAACGTTGCAGCTTTTTTGCATGTGTCAATCGGGCTTTCTGAGATTATTTGGTTATACACTTCTCAAGTAAGTCCAGCATCTTATCTCACATTTGATTATTTGAAAACATCTGACACAGTTTATGTATTCCCACTGTTGGTAATAGTCATTAGTTACCTCGTCGGTCACATTTCCTTCGTCAAGCACCCAAACGAACGAAACGGATACTTCTTTGTATGGAAATGGCTTAACTTGCCAGTGCAGGCTTTAGTCATGCTTATTGGAATTCTTGGATTTAGCTGGTTTGGTTATGCATCTGGTGACGAAAGTCTATTGGGATATGTGGTAGGTGCACTAATTGGAGCAAGTACAGGATTTTCATTAGGTTATTTCTTGATTTACAAAAAGAAAAAAGCATAGGAGAGGAGAATTTAAATGATTATTATAAAAGATCTCAATCACTCATTCAAAGTTGGGAAAAAAGGAAAAGAAAAAGAAATCCCGGTTTTAAAGGATTTATCACTGAGAATTAACAGGGGGGAAATTGCATCCATCGTCGGACGTAGTGGTTCTGGAAAGTCCACGTTACTAAACTTAATTTCAGGTTTTATTTCACCGACCACAGGGGAGATTGTGGTTAACGAGACCAATGTTACAGCTTATAGTGAAAAAAACTGGGCGAAATTTCGCTTAGATCACTTTGGGTTTATCTTTCAAAGCTTTCAATTAATTCCGAGTTTGACGACGTTTGAAAATGTTGAATTGCCACTAACATTAAAAGGGATAGATTCAACCGAGCGGAAAACTCGAGTAATGGAGCTATTAAGTCGAGTTGGTTTAAGTGATCATGCAGAGCATTATCCAAATGAACTGTCAGGTGGGCAGCAACAGCGAGTAAGTATTGCGCGCGCCTTAATTACAAATCCGAAAATCATTTTAGCTGATGAACCAACAGGAAGCTTAGACTCTGAGACAGAAAAAGAAGTTTTAGCCTTAATTAAAGAGTTAAATAAGGAAAAAGGAATTACATTTTTTATCATCACTCATGATGAGGAAGTGGCCTCGATCAGTGATCAGCAATTTCACTTACACGACGGTGTATTAACGAAGGGAGGCGTTCTCGTTGAAGCTTAATGATCAGCTTAAATTCATGCGGAAAAATATGAAGAAAAACAGACTCCGTGTCTTTATGACAATCCTTGCGACCACAATGGGGTGTGCATTTTTAATCGTTTTAGCATCAGTAGGATTCGGAATTCACAAGAGCATAACAGAACAGATTATGTCACAGCAAATTCTTACCGAAGTTAATGTAGCAGGAAAAGATGATGGGAATTTAGGGGAAAAAGAGATTGAAGAGCTTGAAGGAACAAATGATGTAAAATCGGTTGTCCGTAGAAATTATATTGATCTACCAGTTGAGGTCAAGTTTGAAGACAGAATCGGAAATTCTAGTCCGGTCATTACAAATATGGAGGCAGAATTAAACGCAAACTTGGCCCTAGAAAGTGGGGATGTTCCAAAAGCTGAAAATGAAGTGATAGTTGGTCATCACTTTGCTCAGAATCTTTTAACAGAAGAAGAACAAAAAAAATATCAGACAGAAATTGAATCGCAAAATGGCGAAGTTGAACCACCTAAAGGATACGAAGGCAATCTCATTGGAGAAACGATTTCAATTACTTTGACAAAAAATGTAGAAGAAGATGGCAAGGAAGAAACAAAAACCTATGACTTCAAAATTGTCGGCATCACTGAAGAGCCATCAAGAGATTGGATGCAAGATCAAAGTATCTACATTGATGATTCAATGAAGGACGAAATCTTTTCATTTGCAAACGTGAACGAAGGCGAGGGTTCATCAGAAGAAGTTCCATATAGTGAGGTGCTCGTTTATGCATCTAGTATCGAAAAGGTTGCAGGTGTAACAGAAACATTAAAAGACAAAGGATACATGGTTCATTCCATTACAGAGGAACTTGATAGTGTGAACTTATTCTTTAATGTATTTAAAGCGGGCTTAATTTTTGTTGGAACCGTTGCAGTTTTAATTGCCTCAATTGGAATCTTTAACACAATGACAATGGCTGTAACTGAACGGACACAGGAAATTGGCATTATGAAGGCGTTAGGTGCACAACCAAGTGTAATTCGTCGTTTGTTCTTAATGGAAAGTGCATACATCGGAATCTTCGGTTCATTATTGGGAGTACTGATCTCGTACGCCATCAGCTGGACGTCAAACAAGGTTCTACCATTGATTTTAAACGGAATGATGGGTGAGGAAAATGGTGGTGAGCCAATGGAATTTACGTTTTCATACATTCCATTAAGCTTAGTACTAATCGCAGCAGGAATTAGCATTGGAGTTGCGATGATTTCAGGTTTAAGACCAGCTGTAAAAGCGACAAATATTAATGTTCTTTCCGCGTTGAGACGAGAATTGTAAATTGATATATTGAGAGGCTACCAGAGATGATTGGTAGCCTTTTTGCGTGGGGATAGTAAGTTGGTTCTCGTGCAAAAAACTGAATTCTCGTGATTGATATCTCAATCGGTCAGTACAGCATCTTATGGACGATCAACGGTGCACTTATCGTACTTGCAGCGGCTAAAACAATTAAACAACAAATTATTGTGGGAATCTTCATCTTTATTCTTTCATTTATTGTTGTCTCATCTCCCGAACAATTTACAGGCTTTGTCGTAGCGATGATTATTATGACGCTTGGAGAAATGCTCGTCTGGCCAGCAGTGCCAACAATCGCAGGTAACCTAGCTCCAAAAGGAAAAGAAGGTTTCTACCAAGGCTTTGTAAACAGCACAGCGACCGGTGGAAGAATGATCGGCCCATTACTAGGTGGAATTATTGTCGACTACTACGATATTACTCTCTTATTCGCTATTTTAGTGGGTCTTTTAGTAGTTGGGATTTGTATAACTTCTGTTTATGATAAAAAAATGAAGACTGCTAAATCAGAAGAAGTAGCGATGATCTCTTAAATTTTTTCCTAATCAAGAACCCCCCAGCTCTTTGCTGGAGGGTTCTTTCTCCTACTATTTAAAAGTAGGAATTACTTAGCAATCGGTTTTATCTTTCTCAGAATCATAGTCCTTGTTAAACCATAGTGGATCATTGTCATCAACTTCGCCATTATAGTTGATTAGTATCTCTACTCCAGCTTTGATATCTGTGTAAGCATAAAAGTCAAATGTGTGATTTTCAAAGTTAATATCATAAGTCGCGTTAGGCGTATAGGAATGGTTAAATAGCATACCGTATCCTAATAGGAGTGCAGAATGGTTCTTACCATATTCAAACGCGTAATCCGCAAGAGCGGTTTGCTCTATAAGTTCGTGTTCCTTATTTGGATAAGAAAGGACTGGTGCTTCATGGATTAATTCACCCTTTTTAATATCACGTGTTGCGAATACCCCTCTATTAAATTCCCCATCGCTAAGTGTGGAAGTCTTTATTGTTATCATGTTAACACCTGCGCTTATCTTTTAATTAATTCCCTTTAAGCATGACAGTTGATAAGCATGAAATCAACTTTTTTATAAATCTAAAAACTTTTGTTAGTAAAGCATGCTGAGGATGGTTGAGGGGATTTTATGAAATATAAAACGATACAAACCAATAGGTATTGAATCGTTCTAATAAGATAAAAAATTCCGAAATTTTTCCTAATGCAACTTTATTATATTTCGCCTACTTATATAAAACGGTCCAAAAAGATTGCTCTAGACCCACCTGTATGATAGTTGATATCATATTTAAGAACTTAGTGGGAGGGCAAGAAAAAAATGGATCAACAAAAGTATAATGATCTTAAATTAGGCGAACGTGGTGCAATCATTAGTATTATTGCCTACATATGTCTTTCAATTATAAAATTAGTTATTGGATACATGAGTGAATCAGCTGCTTTAAAAGCAGATGGTCTAAACAATACAACCGATATCATTGCATCGATTGCTGTACTAATAGGGCTTAAGCTTTCACAAAGACCGCCCGATGAAGATCATGGGTACGGTCATTGGAAAAGTGAAACAATAGCATCAATGGCAGCTTCTTTTATAATGTTAGCAGTTGGTATACAAGTGCTGACTTCGGCTGTTACCTCTATGTTTCAAGGTGGTAAAGAGTCACCTGACATTATTGCTGCTTATGTAGGTATTTTTTCCGCAATAGCGATGTACTTTGTTTATCGTTACAACAAAAAATTAGCTACTAAAATTAATAGCAAAGCAGTTATGGCAGCTGCAAAAGATAATATTTCTGATGCTTGGGTAAGTATAGGAACAGCAATAGGTATTTTCGGCTCTCAGTTAAATATGCCTTGGCTTGATACGCTAACTGCCATTATTGTCGGATTATTAATATGTAAAACTGCTTTGGAAATCTTTAAACAAGCTTCCCACGAACTTTCAGATGGATTTGATGAAAATAAAATTCAACTTTATCGAGGTGTAATCACACAGGTGGATGGAGTAAAAGGAATTAAAGCAATTAAGGGGAGAAATTACGGAAATAATGAAGTATTAGATGTTGTAATTCTTGTTAAGTCTACGTTAGATATTAAAGAAGCCCATGACATAGCTACCCATGTTGAAAAAGTGATGATAAAAGATTATGGAGTCTACGATGTCCACGTCCATGTAGAGCCAAATTAATTAACAAATAAAACTTAAGAACAACAAGAGGAGTTGCCTGCGGTAAGGCAGCTCCTTTATCTGTGTGCCAGGCATGTTCATCAACTAGACGGTGGAAGTCCGTTATGGGCGTTGGGATATGCGAACCATTAGTCGAAGGCAAGGGTGTCCACGGTG
>NZ_JBHLVO010000055.1:0-10279 GCF_042433335.1 Metabacillus herbersteinensis | reverse complement strand
ATATCGCTACAGCTGCAAAACATGATATTCCAGTAATTATCTTCTGTATGAACAACTCATTATATGGGTTAATCCGTCAACAACAAAACTGGTTCTACGATGAGCGTCAAATTTCTACAGATTTAATTTACAAAAACGAATTATGTGATAATGAAGAACGCGGAATCGACTTCGTTAAAACTGCTGAAGGAATGGGTGTTCGTGGTGAGCTTGTTACTCATTATGATGATATCAAACCAGCTCTACAACGTGCTGTTGATTCAGGAAAACCTTATTTGATTGAAGTTGTAGTAGATCCAACTACACAATGTGGATTCTCTAACAACGGAGCACTTGACGGTTTCGAATATTCTAAAAAATAATAGCTTTTTAGTAACAGATTGTGCTTTGATATGTGCGAAACGTTAAATAGAAGTAATTGGTGAATCACCGATTACTTCTAGTCTCGCTACACATCACTTACTAATATAGGATATAAACAAGAAAAAATTTCGAATAGCTGAATTTCTATCATTAACAAGTCTATCGCAAACTCTAATTTTGGAATTGTTATAAAATTTAAGAATGGAAGTGAGATCAAATGACAAACAGACGCTCAAATGTTGTGACGTTAAAAAACAATCCAGTAACTCTTATCGGACCAGAGGTTCAAGTAGGAGATAAAGCTCCAGATTTTGAAGTGAGTGATCATAATCTTTCAAAAATAAACCTCAAAGATACTAGTGGGAAGGTTCGGTTAATCATAACTGTTCCATCACTTGATACCCCTGTTTGTGATAAAGAAACACGTGACTTTAGTGAAAAAGTATCTAGCTTTGGAGATGACGTTACCTTATTAGTCATCAGTTCAGATTTACCATTTGCACAAAAAAGATGGTGTGGTGGTGCAGGACTGTCTAATGTCCAGACATTGTCCGATCATTTTAATATGTCATTTGGGGGCTCTTATGGTACACACATAGAGGAGCTACGGCTAAATTGTCGTGCCGTATTTGTTGTTGATGCTAATGACAAAGTGACCTATGTAGAATATGTACAAGAAACGACAGATTATCCTGATTATCAAAAAGCACTAGAAGCGGTAAAAGAAGCTTTACAATTAGTAAAATAGTTTACGTTTAAGAATAGAAGGTAGAACGTAGCAGGGTCGATCTAGACCTTGCAATGTTCTTGTGCACATAGTCGTAGAATATTGAAAAATGAATATATAACATGATAATTTTAATCATATGGAAAACAATGCTTTTTTAATAAGCAACATGATTTCGCCTGTATAATTAATCCCGTTCTTCCGCCCATAAGAACTAAGTTTCTAACTATCAATAGGGATTTCTTCATCTAAACTGATGGAAGCTTCACTTTATCAAAAAAGGAAATAAGGAAGTGAACCCTTTGGGAAAGCTGCAACAAAAAATAAATGCAAATAGAATAAATCAAAGAATTGAAGATTTAGCTTGTTGCTCTAGTTCATCAATTGGAGTCACAAGATTACCTTTTACAGAGGAAGGTATACGTGCGGAATTACTTGTAGAAAAATGGATGATTGATGCGGGCATGAAGGTTCGCAAGGATGGCCTCAATAATATTATTGGTAGATATGAAGGAAAGAATCCTAGTGCTCCTGTGTTAATCATCGGTTCTCATCTTGATACAGTGATTGAAGGTGGAAAATATGATGGAATGCTTGGTGTCGTTACAGGAATAGAAGTAGTTAAAGTTCTGTTTGAGAATGGAATTGTTTTAGAACATCCGATCGAGGTTGTAGGTTTTTGTGATGAAGAAGGGGTAAGATTTCACGCTACTTATCTTGGAAGTAAAGCACTTGCAGGCACTTTTACAGAATATGATTTGCAACGAGCAGATGAAAGTGGGATTACGCTTGCTGATTCTTTAACCCAAATAGGGATTGATCCTCAACAATATATGCTGGCAAAGAAGTCAAAAGAAGATGTCCTTGGCTATCTAGAATTACATATTGAACAGGGTCCAGTACTTGAGAAGCAGAATGAGGCAGTTGGTTTTGTTTCAGGTATAGCTGGTGTAACAAGGTTATCTTTTGAAATTATAGGGAAATCAGGTCATGCTGGTACTGTACCGATACCAATAAGAAGGGACGCTTTAGTTGGAGCAAGTGAAATTATTTGCTTAATTGAAAGCGTAGCCAAAAAACACGAGCCTTTAGTGGCGACTGTTGGGAAGTTATCTGTTCACCCTGGTGCGAGCAATGTTATTCCAGGTTTAGTGAAAGGTACGTTAGATATTCGTGACATTAACGAAGCAAGAAAACAAATCGCGGTTAACACTATTCTAGAAAAAAGTAAAAGTATATGTGATTCTAGAGGTTTAACAATTAAATTCGAGACAGTGATGGAAGCACCGCCTGTAAAATGCTCTGAGAAATTTAATTCGATTATCGAATTAAGTATTAAGGAGCATGGTGGAAAAGCCTTAAGTCTAATTAGCGGCGCTGGTCATGATGCTGTAGCAATGGCAGACCTAACGGAAGTTGCCATGATTTTTGTTCGTTGCCGTGATGGTCTGAGCCACCACCCTGACGAATTTGTAACGCTTGAAGATATGGAAGCAGGCGCTGAAATTATGTATTTAACGGTACTAAAAATGGCTGGTAAATGATAAGTGAAACTGGTGAAGTTTCCTGATGGTTAGTTAACCAACTGGGTACTTACGGTCAGTTGATCGCCCAGCTTTCACATCTTGGGTGTTCCTATGACAAGGATATTACTCTCGTAAGATGGCAAAAGATGCATACTAAAGGGGTAGTAGAGTGATAAAAGATACGAAAGAAATTTTATTAGATGCACAGAAGAATAATTATGCTGTTTCAGCCTTTAGCGTCTACAATTTAGAAACTGCACAAGCTGCGGTCACGGCTGCGGAAAAGGCGAAACTCCCTGTTATTCTTGCATTAGGGGAGCGGTATATACAATATCTTGACCTTGAGGTTTTTGCGGTGATGGCTAAAAAAATTGCCGATAAAGCCAAAGTTCCAGTTGGTTTGCACTTAGATCACGCTTACAAAAAAGAATCGATCATTTTAGCTATTAAATACGGATTCACTTCGGTTATGTTCGACGGGTCAAAATTGCCATTTCAAGAAAATATTCAAAAAACGAAAGAAATATGTGAGCTCGCTCATATGGCTGGTGTGTCTGTCGAAGCTGAGCTTGGTTCAATATCGAAGGGTGAACATTCTGATGAAGAGGATGGGGATAACATACTAACAATTCCTGTTCTAGCTAAAGAGTTTGTGGAAAAAACGCAAATTGATTTTTTTGCACCCGCTATAGGCACAGTCCATGGAATGTATAAAGGAATACCGGAAATCGACTTAATTAGACTGAAGGAAATTAAAGATTTGATTACCGTACCACTAGTTTTACATGGAGGTTCTGGTACTCCTGAGGATAAATTAATCCAAATGATTAATAGTGGAATTTGTAAAATTAATGTTAACACTGAAATATCAATATCAGCAATAAATTTTTTAAAGAACCATTTTGAAAGTAGTTTTAATGAAAAAAAATATTGCATCTCTCAGATATTAATCAATTGATGCAAATAGAAATGAAAGAAGTAATGGAGAAATATATAAAACTATTTTCTAACCGCCAAAGAGTATTGTTGCAATAAATTGATGCATAAAAGTTCCTGCTTACCTACTAATAAAAATACGCGTAGAAGATAAAAAGTCATGAATTGATAACATCAATTATATAGGAGTTGAAGATATGATTAACCTAAAAGAAAAGTCACTGGAACTTCACAAACAGTTCAAAGGAAAGTTAAGTGTGAATGTTAAGGTTACTGTAGATAATTCTCATGATTTGAGTTTAGTCTATTCTCCTGGGGTAGCAGAGCCTTGTAAAGAAATTTATCAGAATCCTGATAAAATCTATGATTATACCATTAAAGGTAACTTAGTAGCCGTTGTTTCTGATGGATCTGCAGTATTAGGTTTAGGTAATATCGGTGGTGCTGCGTCGATGCCAGTTATGGAAGGAAAGGCAGCTTTATTTAAGGCATTCGCCGATATTGATGCGTTTCCAATTTGTTTAAACACAAATGATCCAGAACAAATTATTCAAACTATAAAATCATTAGAGCCCACATTTGGCGGAATTAATTTAGAAGACATTTCAGCACCTAATTGTTTCATTATTGAAGAAAGACTAAAAAAGGAGATGAACATTCCAGTCTTTCATGATGACCAGCATGGAACAGCGATTGTGACAGCAGCTGGATTAATAAATGCGTTAAAGGTTGTGGGTAAACGACTCGAGGACACGAAAATTATTGTAAATGGTGCAGGCGCTGCGGGTATTGCCATCACTAAATTGCTCTTAAGTATGGGTGTTAAAGATATCATCATGTGTGATACAAAGGGTGCAATTTTCAAAGGTCGTAAAAATGGAATGAATTCTATGAAGGAATCGATTGCAGAGCATACAAATAAGAACAATGTTGAGGGTCTCTTGGATGAGGTTATAAAAGGGAATGACGTGTTTGTAGGTGTATCTGTTGCTGAAGCGGTAACAGCTGAAATGGTGCAGTCGATGAATAAAGATGCGATTATTTTTGCGATGGCAAATCCGATACCAGAGATTATGCCAGAGGTTGCAAGGGTAGCTGGAGCAGCAGTTGTTGGAACAGGCCGATCTGACATGCCAAACCAAGTAAACAATGTGCTCGCTTTTCCAGGGATTTTTAAAGGAGCCCTACAAGTACACGCATCTGAAATTAATGAAGAAATGAAATTGGCGGCAGTTTATGCAATCGCTAACTTGATTACAGCTGAAGAGCTTACCTGTGATTACGTAATCCCTCATGCGTTCGATAATAGAGTAGTAGAAGCAGTAGCAAATGCTGTTGCTGATGCTGCGATCAAAACAGGCGTCGCACGTAAGCTGGAGATTGAACAAGAAAAGATTGTTTAGAGAAGAACTTCCAGTAAGCCAGATCCGTTTTGTTATGGATCTGGTCTATAATGTTTCCAATAATTCATTAGGGGGAGTTTATGGTGAATGGAGCATATATGTTAAACGGTTATGGCTTTACAGTTAGTTAAAATATAGTTAATCGATAAAATAGTTGAAGGACTAATGCACTTGTTATAAGAATAATTGAAAAAGACACTAAATGTGAGGATGTAATCATGCAAAATAGCTGCTTCAATGTATCCTGAGTATTATAAAGGAGTTCATGGCATAGAGTCCAAGTTATTGGATATTCTTGTTTGATTTAAGCTTATAAAATCTATCAACATTATAGTATGGTAATAAATTCAATTTTCAGAAAAGAGTTGCAAATTAAAAAAGTATATTGTATGCTATTTTATATAATGAATTGTATACAATCTTGAATCCAATATTGTGCTCTATAAGTGGAGAAGGGAAATGCTGATGAATTCGAAAGAAATAGAAATTTATAAAAAGATAAAACAGGCGATCATTCAGCAGAAACTTCGCATCAATATGCAATTAGTTGAAAAAGAAATTGCAGAATCATTTGGGGTAAGTCGAACTCCAGTCCGTAACGTACTTCGCAGATTGTCCTATGAACGGTTAGTAAAAATAATTGAAAATAAAGGGGCATTTGTCTCGTGTTCATCAGTAGAAGAGGCAAAAGAAGTATTTGAAATGAGACGAATCCTCGAAGCTCAGGCAGTTCGAAAAGCGTGTCTTTTATCTACAGAAGAGCAGCTGCGTGAACTTGAGAAGATGGTTGAAGAGGAACTAAATACATACCAACATGTCGACTATATTGAAGCTATACAAATGTCGGGAGAATTCCATTTAAAAATAGCTGAAATGGCAGGAAATTCTTATTTTTATCAATACCTAGAAGACTTAATTTCCTTAACATATGTGATTATTTCAATTTATGGAAGAGGTCAGGAAGAAAAAAGTGCCTGCTGCCATCACCTTCATATCTTCAACGCTATTAAGCAAAGAGATGAAGATCTAGCTGAAAGACTATCCGTTGAACATTTAAGAGAAATTGAAGATAACCTTCATTTTAGTGAGAAGCTTCAGATTCCCACATCTTTGCCAGAAATCTTTCGACAACAGTAATTTATCATCGCACAATTTGTAAGCGCTTCCTCCCTTGGTCTAATCAGGTTCCTATAATATATCGGAGTTTTACTTTCTATACTATTTATTCTTCTCCTTCTAACCCTGCACATGTAACTTCTTGTGAGGGAGAAGAATTACTTCATTAACTAACCTTGCAGGAGGTGATGCTAATCAAATAGCGTTCATATTAAAAATGTCTAATTTTTTTATTCCTTAGTAGAAACAACGTTGTTCATAAAGCAACGAAAACATTGTTTGTAACCAACAAAAATTTATATTTGGAGGAATTTGCATGAAATATGATCTTATTATTAAAGGTGGAAAAGTGGTTTTTAGGGATGAAGTGAAAAGTGTAGACATCGCCGTAAAAGACGGGAAAATTTCTGCAATTGCTGAAACAATAGATAACGAAGCTGCCCAGATTATTGACGCTAAAGGCCAATATGTCATGCCAGGTATGATTGACACACATGTCCATATTTGTGAACCAGGCCGGACCAAATGGGAAGGATTTGTTACAGGAACTAAAGCATTAGCTGCCGGAGGCACCACGAGTTATGTAGATATGCCATTAAACGCACTTCCTGCAACAGTTGACCGCGAAGCGCTTCAATTAAAGATAGATACAGCAAAAGGAAAAAACTATGTGGATTATGCATTATATGGTGGGCTTGTTCCAGGTAATCTTGATAAATTGAAAGAACTTTCTGATGAAGGTGTAGTTGCATATAAGTGTTTCATGGCAACATGCGGTACAGATCTTCCGGATGATTTCAAAAACGTCGATGATTATACATTATATATGGGTATGAAGAAATTAGCTGAGCTTGGTCATGTATTGTCCATCCATGCTGAAAATGCCGTGATTACCGATCGGATGGGCCAGGAAATGGTGAAACAAGGTAAAATAACCGCCACAGATTATGTAGCTTCACGCCCGGTATTTACGGAAGTGGATCCCGTAAAACGAGCATTATTTTTAGCAAAAGAGACCGGCTGTAAACTGCATTTTGTCCATATCAGTACAGCGGAAGCAGTTGAGGAAATTATTAAAGCAAGAAACGAAGGCCAAGATGTCACTGTCGAATCCTGTCCGCATTACTTCACAATTACAACAGCTCAATTTGAGGAAATTGGTCCAGTCGCCAAATGTTCACCACCATTGCGTGACGAAGTAGAGCAAGAAAAGCTCTGGCAGAAATTGATTGAAGGCAAAATTGATATGTTAACTTCTGACCATTCGCCATGTCCAATTGAGATGAAATATAGTGAAAACAATAATATTTTTGAAGTATGGGGTGGTATCTCGGGATGCCAAAACAACGTCGACCTAATGTTTGATGAAGCTGTTCTTAAGCGCAATGTTCCAGTAACTGATTTTGTCCGAATGATTGCTTCAAACTCTGCGAAACGCTTTAATTTACCAAGTAAAGGGGAAATTGCAGTATCGAAGGATGCAGATATCATCCTTGTAGATCCAAACCAATCATATGTTGTCCAAAAAGAGGATCTATATTACCGCCATCAACATAGCCCATACGTCGGCAGAAAAATTAATTGCCGTGTAACCAAAACATTTGTCAGGGGAAATCTTGTTTTTGATGTCAATGAAGGCATTGTAGGCGAGCCTATAGGACAATTGGTTACCTACAATAAAAAGTCAGAACTTATAACGCTATAAACTCTATAAAGGCTATAAGGACAAGGAGGCATAAAAAGATAATAGACAAAGCAATATCGGGGATATCCAATCCGGTCGCTTATTGCTGTTAAACCTATGCATTATCAGGAATACGACAAACAATGAAAAAAAGGAGCTGGGTGTACAATGTCTGCAAATTTAGAAAGTTACGTTACACCAGAGACACAGATCCAACATGATACGGGTGTGGATGAATCACTTAATCCGAAAACCGATAAAGATAGGACGGTAAGTCCGATAGACTATATTTTTATGTGGGTTGGGGACGGCGTTAATTTGGGAAATATGACGCTTGGAGCTAGTTTGGTTGTAGCGGGAATTGCAACGCTAAACGTCTTTCAAACATTTGCCGCAGCTATTATAGCAATTGGTATCATTTCAACTGTTTTTGCTTTAAATGATAGGCTCGGATACAGAACGGGAATACCATATGTTGTACAGCTTAGAATGTCCTTCGGGGTGAAAGGCTCCATCATATCATCACTTTTGCGAGGTATTCCCGCCATCGTTTGGTATGGTTTTCAAAGCTGGATTGGCGGTACAGCATTAAATGAAATTGCGAAGATTATTACCGGCGGCGCCTTTGATAATGTTGCCATTTGCTTTGTAGTGCTTCAATTGGTGCAAATTGGACTGTCACTGTACGGCTTCCATGCCATTAAATGGGTGGAAACACTTGCTTCTATTGTTATTGTACTAGCTCTTCTCTACGTATTTGGCGTTCTTCTAACATCCCATAGCGCTGTTATTACAGAAAGATGGGTTCATGCAGAAGGCACATGGGGCTTGCCGTTCTTTGCATTCATAATGATGTTTATGGGAAATTATGCTGCTATCTTTTTAAGTGCAGCGGACTATTCAAGAGAACTAAAATCTGGTATTAGCGACACAAAACGCGGGTTTTTATACTTTCTGCCTATTTTAATAGCGTACGGCTTGACACTTGCAATCGGGGCAATGCTTGCTTCTGCAACAGGCATCACTAATCCGGTGAAGGCGTTTGCAATAGTGGTAGATAACTCATATATTACACTCTTTGTATCCGCATTTATAGTTTTGGGAGCGGTTGCAGTAAACATGGTTGCCAATATTATTCCACCGACCTATGTTATTACATTGCTTACAAAATTAAAATTTAAACCTGCTGTTACCATAACCGGACTGCTTGCTTTCGCCTCATTCCCTTGGTTGCTTGTACAGGATTCTTCGGCAAAGGGTCTTGGTATGTTCATTCTTATATATTCTGCATTTTTAGGCCCGATTGTTTCTATTTTATTAATCGAATATTATCTATTAAGAAAGCAAAAAGTAAATGTTGAAGATTTATACAAGGAAGACGGTCCATTTACCGGATATAATCCAGCAGCGATCCTTGCAATGCTTATCGGCGCCGGGGCCGCTTTTATAAAAGTGGAACTGGCATGGATTATCGGCGTTGTTGTAGCAGGTATTGTATATATTCTTCTAATGAAGTTTGCATTTAAAGATTCAAAATTCAAAAAGGGTACGATATTTGAGAAATAATTGTAAACTTGTTGATGCAATTAAATGGATAAGTTAGAGATAAAGGACTGATTGTTTATTAATTTATATAAAACATGTAGTGACAACTTCAACTATTAAATAGGGACTGAAGATATCTCCAGTCCTTTTTCTTGTGTGCCAGGCATGGCAACGATCTAGGTGGTGAAAGTCCACTGTGGGGGTACACATCGACCAACCACTAAGGAAGCGCAAGGTACTTATCGTGAGGTAAGGGCTGGAGGAAGCGTGGAATAAAATCTTGGCTCGACGAACAGAAATCTGATACTAAGGTTCTATAAAGGGATGAGGCTCCAAGACAAGTCAAAGTCCAAAAGATGTGCGTAACTTTGTAGAGTAAATCAGGCGAGTAAAAGAGGAAAGATAGTTGTCTTACCCTGGGAGATCTTGCGGATGTACAGAAGTACAGTCGAAAAAGGTTAGCCGCCAGAAGTCAGCAGAAGCCATAGTAGTGAAATAAAATCATGAAGGGCTGAACAATTTATAGTGTTTCTACGCCACGAATGCGTAAGTGACGAACTCCGAATGTGTTAATGGTGAAAGTATGAGCGTATCTCAAAGGGTATCCAAAATGGAGCTATCACTTACTACGTGAGAGGAAAGGAGAAACGAGTGTGGAACTTTTAGAACAGATTCTAAGTAATCAAAATATGAATGAAGCCTACTTACGTGTCTATAAAAACAAAGGTGCAAGTGGGGTCGATAGAGTTACAGTCGAAGAACTAAAGCAATATCTGAAAGAGAACAAGGATGAGTTGTGTCAGCGCATCAGAACAAGAAAATACCAGCCACAAGCTGCCTTAAGAGTGGAGATCCCAAAAGAAAATGGCAAGATGCGCAAACTGGGAATACCAACAGTAGTGGATAGAGTCGTTCAACAAGCCATTCATCAAGTACTCAGTCCGATATTTGAAAAGCAGTTCAGTGAATTCAGTTATGG
>NZ_JBHLVO010000054.1:0-10549 GCF_042433335.1 Metabacillus herbersteinensis | reverse complement strand
TCATAGTAAAGAGTTAGTAATAGTTCTGTTGCAGAAAGTGATCCTCCTGGATGACCACTTCCAGCATGATTGGTCATTTTAACTATGTGACGGCGAACTCTTTTTGCTAAGTCACTTAAATATTGCGTTCTTTCACTGCTTAAAGACATGATCTTCCTCCTTGTAAGTTGTTCCCTAATACGCAACAACGTTTCCGTTATTGACTAAAAAAATCACATCGTTGTCTATTGAGCAACGTTGTTTCTTGTTTTAGCTAAAAAAATATTGGTGTTGCTTATTAGATAACAGCGTTTCTTAAATAGGATATTATCACCTTTTTCTGATAATTTCAAGTATTTTTATAAATTCTTATATCATTTTTTTTCGTCGAAGCAGTTTGCCATACACTATTTTTCCTGATATAACGTTTTAGGTTTATAAACTTTTTGATAAGAAAAAAAACGAATCAGTTCAATTCCCGTGTGTAAGCTAGTTGCCGATTTCCGTAATCAGCGGCTGTAGTCTGTCAAACTTTTTATCTGTCATTCTAAAAGACGGACCTGATACACAAACTGCAGCAGTAATTTGCCCCCGATTATCAAAGATTAGAGCGGCTATACAAGATATACCTGGCTCGTTTTCCTCTATCTCTAATTTTTTTCTTCTTTTTTTTAATTGATTCCACTTTACTACTTTTTCTATTGTTTGTTCAATTCTATTTTCATCAAATGGCTTTAAGATATAATCTACTGCATCAAGCTAAAATTTTACAGCATACTCTTCTGTATTGATTCTGTTCCACCTTTTCCTTGTATACATCAGCAGTAGCTTGAATAGAAGCCAAAAGAATTCGTTAAATTTAGAAGGACTGCAAAAAAGGAGACGAAAGTAATACCCAGCTCCAAGTTTGGAGCCACAAGAGGAATGAAGCTGAATGCTTTACTAGAAGAGGTTTCAATAAGAAATTAGACGGGAAAATAATTCGAAATAATAATCAACCTACAATAATTCCGATCAGGATCGTAAAATTGCCTAGTCATTTTCCGCCTTTAATCCTTAATAGGCCTACGAAAATTTCCGATTGAAAATAAACTGACAGGGAGATCAATTGTCCCACTATCTGTTATTTTAAACATACCTTTGAAGTAAATAAAAATGAGCTGAAAGGTTAGTAAGAATATATAAAAACTTATTACCATCGGCTTAATTATTTTCTGTATAACAGAAATGAGATATAAAGCCGCATTCAGAACGGGTACAGCTCTTACAGAAATTGGAACAACAACCGTATTGGCAAAAATAAATAAAAGCCACTGTAAAGAAGACAGTAATGTTATAGTAGCTCCCTTGCTTTGTCATCCTAATCACCGTTTCCAAAAGCAATCATTGCTTTATATATAAAATCTGTCTATAAGAGATCCTAAAAGCCAATTCTTAAAAGTATTGATTACAATTGGAATCAATAGGTTTATTATATAAATTCCAAATCTTCTCTTTTGTCATATATATAAAATTAAGAGAAGCGACTGTCTTCATTACAATCGCTTCTCTTTAATCATTTATTTTCATGTATTTTTGAACATTAGAAGCCTATTAAATTATTTTGTACTCATGATTTAGTTTACTTTGTTTAATTGTTTAATAACTTTTTCCTTAAACCTAGTATCTTGTTATATCCATTGGCAATGAACCAGCAGCAAAGCCCACAAACATGAATCGGTCATTTCCTGTATTACGCATTCCATGAATTTGGTTAGGTTTGGCCAATACTACCATTCCCTTTGTGATCGAGATTTCATTCTCTAGGTCTGGGAAGTATGTTCCTTCCCCTTCAATGCAAACCCAAATATCATCAACATTCGAATGGGAGTGTAAATATACTTCCTGCCCAGGCTCAAGACACCAAACTGCCCCAACCGTTTTATCGGTTTCATAGAAAAAGTTCTTTTGAGGTTTATTAGGATCAAATTTTGCTATTTTATCAATTTCAAAGACTCTTTCTGCCCTTATCTCCTCAACTTTTGACAAAGTCGCTTTCTCTTCCATTTCTAAACACCTCTTTTTTATTTAATAGTTTACGGATTTCATTTCTAGTTATGCTATTTTTACAAGGCTGCATCACGGTTACAATCTTTAGAGTAGACATATGTTAAATTTTCTCTTCCTACAGCATAGGCTGCCTGATGTACGTATGGACCCATAAAAATATAATCGCCTTTTTTCACAGGCACCCATTGATTGTCTAGATTATACATACCTTCTCCTGAGAGTAAGTAGGCACCATGTTCTTGTACATGCGTTTCGATAAACGGATGGCATGCAGCAGGATCAAAAGAAAGAATGTGAAAATTCATATCAAAGTCTAAATCTGCTGGCAAAAGATCTTTAATGTTTACATTATGCATGTCATCATAATTCCTATAATCAATTTTGTTGGCATGGTCTGAATAAACCCATGGTTTCCGTCCTTCAAGTGGACGATATTTTTGTTTATAAAGGAAGAGTTTGGAGTCTCCTCCCCATTGGTTTTCTAAATACATTTTTGTTCCTGGAGGACAGTATAAATAACCACTTTCTTCAAGAACAAACTCTTGCTCGCCTGCAGTAGCTTTTATTTTCCCATCAATAACATAGACGAATGTCTCTACATCTTCTTGCCCGCCAAACCCCTCGCTATTCTTTCCCCCATTTTGCATTGTCACTACGTAATCGACAAAGCTTGCTCCAAGCTTAGGAGAACCCATAATAGAAATAATACAATTCTCAAATCCTGGAATAACATTATTAACTAATCCTTCAGGCGCAATTAATGCATATTTACCGTGCTCAATAATTGATCTGCTTGATAATAAATCTTTAGGATAACCCATTTTTTAAACTCTCCTTTTAATCGTTATTCTTATTAGGCTAATTCATATAGGACACCAATCAACGCTTTAATCCCTTCAGCCAAATCAGTATAGACTCTGTGGTTGGCTGAAAATATGCGTATCTTGATCTGCTCCGCTATGCATTAACTTTATAATTTAAGCTTCTTTCCATACATTATTAGCTTGAATTCGAAACTCTTAAGTTCCTAACTTAAATGTTAACCGTTTTTACTTCATTATTCATTATAACTAATCAATAAAAACGATTTTAGTTTTTGTCTATTATAGATAAAACACATGTCCATTTTTGAACATTAATTACTCTATATTTATATGCTCCTCTTTAGACAACTTTTTCACAAAAAAAAATTATGTTTTCTTATTTTTCCAAATTCCCTTATTTTCTTAAGACTTATCTAAATTAAGCTAATAATTTGATGTTTTCTCAGTCCTTTTATTAGCTTATTATTTTACAGTCCTAGATTTAAAGTTTTCCTCAAGAATTGATTTCTGTTTTTTCCACAATAGTAATGTTTCCATCTTCAAATACAATATCTCCATTGACGATCGTTGTCGTTACTTTTCCTTTGAATGTCCTGCCTACATATGGCGAGTGCTGATGTCGGTAGAACAAATCTTCCTTTTTCAGCTCGAAGCTTTCGGTCAGATTAACTATGGCCAGATCAGCGTCGCTATCAACAGCAATTATTCCTTTATGCGGATATAGTCCAAATAATTTAGCTGGATTCGTAGCAGTTAATTCAACAATTTTCCCCAAAGGAAGATTACGGTTAAAATGCCCCTCTGTCAACATAATATTAAGTGTAGACTGGGCACCTGAAATACCCCCCCAAGCCTTGAAAAAGTCTCCATTAGTTACTTCTTTCATAGATGCAGGAGCTGGTGAATGATCGGAAGCAATGACGTCAATTTCACCGTTTGCTACTGCCTCCCATAATTGTTCTACTTCTTGATCATCACGGAGTGGAGGGCAGCATTTTGCCAATCCGCCTTTTTCCTCTAAGTCTTTCAATGTTAAAGATAAATAATGGGGGCATGTTTCTACAGTAATATCTACGCCTCTTTGCTTTGCCTCATTAATGACATCGACTACTTTTCGGCTGCTCGCATGAACAACATGCAGCTTACAGCCTGTAGCTTCCGCATATGAAATTATCCTTCTTACCGCTTCAATTTCGGAAATAATCGGTCTTGATTCGACAAAGTCCTTTGCTGATGTTTTATTTTGACTTTGTTTTTCTTGAGCAAGCTGATCACAGATAACTGTACTTTCAGCATGCACGGCTAAAAGAGAACCAACAGAGGCAATTTCTCTCATCCCTTTAAAAATCGTAACATCATCGACATGATTAAAATCGGCAATTCCGCTCGGTGACATAAAAGCTTTAAATCCAATGACTCCATTTTCATAAAGTTCCTTAATATTTTCAATATTTTCTGGTACAAGTCCACCCCAAAAGCGATAATTGACAACCGATTTTTCTTCGGAACAAGCTCTCTTTAACTCTAAATTTTCTTTATTGATTGTTGGAGGTGTGCTGTTCAATGGCATATCAAAATAGGTTGTAACTCCACCTGCCGCTAAACTTCTACTTCCAGTTTGAATACCTTCCCAATTAGTCCTGCCCGGTTCGTTAAAATGGACATGAGTATCAATTAATCCAGGTAGGATATGCTGTCCTTCAGCATCGATTTCTCTCTCTGCAATTGCTTCAAGATGTTCACCGATCGACACTTCTTTAATTTTCCCTTCTTTAATTGCGATATCTCCTTGAACAATCGAATCTAACGTTACAATATTTCCGTTTCTAATAATTAAATCATACGTAGCCATAAGTTCCCTCCCATATATTACTATCACATTTAAAATTAATGATTTAGTCCACTTCTCTTGAAAATAACTTAATCACCTTTCATAATTAGATCCTATTTTATGTTTATCCCCCCTTTAAATCATTAGAATAATATAAATTTTCAATTTATTTTTATTGCAAATCTATTTTATTATTGAAGGATTAAGCCCCTTTAACAAACTCCCTCTGTTCCTGTACTTTTCCTGCGGCGATTAATTCCTTATTAACAAGAACAATATAAATTATGAATGCGAATATCATGCCAGTGAAAAAGGATAGGTCATATAATAGTTTGAAAGCAGGTACAAACTGACCTATTAAACTAAAAGCTCCTGCGACCACAGTAGCGATCAAGGCAGGCATATGAAAACCATTTTTATAAGTATATTGGCCATTTACAGAATATAACGCTTTCATATTAAGTTCTTTTTTCGCGATAATATAGTAATGGGCAAGCATAACACCAGCTACAGGACTCAATAAACCTCCGATAATATTTAAAAATATGAAAATACTAGTAGCGTTTTCCATTAACCTCCATTGCATAATCATAAAACCAATCACAGCAGCAATTAAGGCACCGTTTTATGAACAGAACCCATCCATACAGAAAAATAGTTTCCCACCTTCCAATTTCTTTCTTCAGGTTTTGTTGGCAATAAACCTTTACTAAATTCTAACTCTTGTTCCAAGAGATTTCCTCCTCATTGAAAAGTACTGGTGATAACGCTTACTATTAACCGAGAAAAAACTGAAAGTGAGTTTATTAATTAGGGTTCAAGTTCTTGAATCTTAGATGTTAAATTCTTCACTAGTTTATTTTCCGAATGTTAGTAGCATAGTTGTATCCGCTTACAATTTCAATGTAATTATTTTATTATTCGCAAAGAAAGAGTTAGTACATGTAACATATTAATACTCCTTTTTCTAATTAATTTCTAAAAGTTTCATTGAAAAGTAGTTTCATAAAACATCAATTCTCTATACAATTGATTTTAAGTGATTTAATTTTCGAAATCATTATTCAACATAAACAAATTGTATTACCATTTTTGTCTAAATGAAACTTTTAACGTGCTTACGAGTCATAATCTAGAAATTAAAATGGCCAAAAAAAAGGTTGATATAGAGGTGTATGATGAAAAAGGTAGAAGATTTATTTATCGTTGATGTGTTACAAGAAGCAAAAGTTATTGCTGGACATGTTGGGCTCAATAGGAAAGTTGAATCAATAGAGATTTCTGAAACACCCGATGTCATCGACTTTTTAGCTGAGAACTCCCTATTATTGACAACAGGGTACGCCTTTAAAGACGAACCTCACGCTTTATGCGATCTTATTTCGCAAATTAATGAACGTCCATGTGCAGGAATTGCTATCAAACTTAAAAGATTCATTGATAAAGTACCACAGGAAGTAATCGACTTAGCTGACTTATTAGAATTCCCAATCATCCAAATTCCAGAATCGTTAACATTAGGTACGGTTGCTCATCAATTATTAAGCTTTATATGGGATAACCAAATTGAAGAGTTATTTTATGCGACTCATGTTCACAAAAGATTTACCAATATGATGATAAAAGGCTACAGTCTGCATTCATTGATCGAAAGCCTTGGATCTTTATTAAAATGTCCTGTCCTCCTACTAGACCCTATTGGTGATGTTACTTCTTTTTCCCACCATTTCCGTACGGAAAATATGAAAATGGTCATGGAAAATGTTGAGGAGCACTTTAAAAATGATATTGATAAATACCGGCAAAAAAGTGAACACACAATCGACATCCAAAATACACATAATATAGGAATACCTATAAAAATGTTCCAAGTGAAAACGATGCACCCATATCCATACTTACTAATTATTTTTAATCCTGAGAAGCTTCCATACCCTTCTTCACAATTAGCTATTGAGCAAGCATCAACTGTCATTTCATTCACACTACTTAAAAACGAGGCAATTAGTGAAAACAGTCGTATGTTAGAAAATAATTTTTTTGCTTCCCTCGTTGATGGAAACATATCTACCAAACAAGAAATTATTCATAGGGGAAAACAGCATGGCTTAATCGACAATCTGAAATACGTTTGCATTGTTTGTAAGATTGATGATGGTAACCAAAGCAATTCACAAAAAAGTACAGACATAATGAACAGTTTTTACGACTATTTATATAAATTTTTAAAGAAATCATTTTTAAAAATAGATACTAAAAACATCGTTTTTATGAAGGATGCTTATTTTGTTATTTTGATGCAATCACCTACGAATATGGATGATCCAATTAAAAGTTCAATTGAAGAAAGGCTAAAAGAATTCCAGCATGAGGCTTATTCAAATTTAAAAATTTCGCTCTCATTTGGTGTCGGTAACTTTTTTAGTGACCTTACCTATATTCCTATAACATACGCAGAGGCAGTTGAAGCGTGGAAACAAGGAGCAGAATTGTTTCAATACAAATTTATAAACTTTTACAAAACAAAGCAATTAAAAGAACTGATTCGATTAATTCCCGAAAAAGATCTACAGAAATTTTATGAAAATACTTTACGCTCGCTATCATATCCAAAAAATAAAGATGAAGAAGACTTAGTTAATACATTATTTGTATACTTGGATAATAATTGTGAAATTGCAGTTACATCAAGGAAATTGTATGTTCACCGTAATACCGTTAAATACCGAATTGCCAAATGTGAGGATATTTTAAATTATTCCGTTCATGATTCACAAAACTCACTTCATTTACGCATAGCTTTACTTTTGCGTTCAACTTTCAATTAGAATGCAGTGATTTAATCATTAAACAATTAAGCCCCTTCAATTTATTGAAGGGGCTTAATTAGTTTACAAAATATCTTATAAAGAACTATTCAGAAAAAACTTGTGATCCATACAATCGAATCACAAGTTTTGTTGTAAGCTCTATTTAGTTAATGTTTATTTTTCTAATAAACTTATAAATTTCCTTCATTATTGTTTTGTAGCTATTTTAATTACAGTAGAATACAGAATTTCAGCTCCTGCACCCATATCTTCCACAGTAACGAATTCATCAGGGTGATGACTTAGTCCATCTTTACAACGGACGAAAATCATTGCAACATTGGTTACGTCAGCCATAGCCATTGCATCATGACCAGCACCACTCACAAGCGTAATAACGCTTCCACTCCGCTCACTTATGGACTCTTCGATTAATTTAATCATTTCTTCGTTACAGTATACAGGATCAGCTTCCATAACTTGTTCAAACTTAATTTGAAGTCCTCTAGCTTTAGCTATTCTTTCGCTTTCAGAAAAAATAGCATCAATAGCTTTTTGTTTACGTTCAACATTTAAATCACGAATATCTAGCGTTCCTGTGACTAAACCTGGTATAACATTACTAGCACCTGGGCTAACTGTAAGTTTACCCACAGTTGCAACTAATGGTTCATTTTTAAAAGCAATTTTCTCAATATAAGATATGAGATCACATGCACCTAAGAGTGCATCTTGTCTAATGGCAACAGGAACAGTTCCTGCATGGCCAGGTTTTCCGATAATTTCAAAGGAAAATCTTGTAGCACCAGCAATCCCACTAACTACTCCAACAGGTTCATTCTCCTTCTCAAGAACTGGCCCCTGTTCAATATGAAGTTCTAAATAAGCAAGAAGTTCTTCTGGAGTACGACTAGAGTTTTTATAAGCATATGGGTCAGCAATTCCAATTCCTTTTAATGCTTCGGCAATTGTTATTCCTTGCTCATCTGCTCTTTGCAAATCTTCAGCAGTAAAAGTTCCTGCAATTGCTTTACTTCCAAGGAAAGTAGAGTGAAATCTTACTCCTTCCTCATCACAGAAACCAACCACTTCGATCGGATGATCTAATACAATGCCATTATCTCGAAGCGTTTGCACGACTTCAATTCCCGTAATAACACCTAAAATTCCGTCATATTTTCCTGCTTCAATTACACTATCTAAATGAGAACCGATCATTAGTACTGGTGCTGTTGAATCTTTTCCTTCATAACGGCCTATAATATTATTAAGTCCATCTTTTCTAACTGACATTCCAGCTGCTTTCATCCACTCTTCGACTAATCTCTCTGCTGCTGTACTTTCTACGCTGAATGGTAGTCTAGTAACGCCAATAGAAGTAGAGGAACAACAAGCAAGTGCTTCAATTCTAGTACTAATTCTTATAGCATCAACGTTTTGCTGAAGTTTTACCAAACGATCACATCCTTGCCAATTTAATCTATAGGAGGCATTTTGTTGTGTATTATATTAATTAGCGACAAGCAAGATCACTTGTCGCTAATTAAAGCAGTTACTATCTATTTAGATATGCTAACTAAACGACCTTTTTTTGAATGTAATAATGACCATGCATCAACGAGTGTCCGTTTTGATTGTGCAATGACAATATCTGATGATTCTGAACCTACAGGTTTTACTTCAAAAGCAACAATATTTTTATTGCCTTCACCGATGTATCCAATTTCTAATAGAGCTCGTAAGTACTCTACTAATTCTGGAACATCAACTTCACTTCCTGGATAGCCGAAACGTGGATGCTGATCACCGTAAGCAGGATCAGAAGTATCTTTAATATAGCAATTTCCGATATGAGCATGATTAATATAATCACGAGCAACAGTTAATGCATCAATAGAAGTTTCACGTTGCATTGGTAAATGACTTAAATCAAGCATTAAACCGAAAGTAGGATCTACTTTACGAACTTCTTTTGCCACTTCAACAGCAAGTGCATTCGAACCAATTAAACATTTTTTATCAGTCTCATCATCAAATGTTTCAAGTGAAAGGACTAAATCACCTTTAGATTTTGCATATTCACATAATTCTTTGATTGAATCCGTTAGTAATTGTAATGCAACATCTTGTTGAGTGTCTGGTTTAGCACCACTTAAGAAACCAAATTTAGAAGCATTTAATTCGTAAGCTTGGTCAATTCCACCTTTAACTAAATCGATCGCTCTTCTACGCTCAACTTCATCAAAAGAGTTAAGGTTTCCTTTGTTTCTTAATAGAATTGGTTGTGCACCAAATCCTACAGTCATTCCACCGGATTGTAGGATTTGAGCAGCTTCTTTACGAACTTCAGAATTGTTTATAGATGTAATCTCAATTCCAGAGAAAAAATCATCTTGGACTATTTTCTTAATTGTTTCAAGTGTTGGACCGTCTCCACCCATTGTTTCCGGATAAGCCATAAAATGAACAATTCCGACTTTCATTGAATTATGAAGATTTGCTGACATTATTTCGCCGATTTTTCGGCTTCCCTCCTTTAATAATGGAACTTTTTCGTAAACCTCATTACATTTATATAACAGCCAATTTTACTTAACTTGACTAAGAAGTCTTTGATGCAATCGGTGAATGACCAATTGCATCAATACTATCTCAGGTCGTTTAAAGCAATAATTATTTAGAATAGTTAATTTTGTCAGAGTATTTGAATCCGTTAAGTGCACCGTTGTTAGAGAACTCACATGCTTTTTCAGGATCAGGGTCAACAATAACTTCGATTATATATGGTTTACCTGAGTCAACTGCACGTTGTAATGCTGGTTTAATATCATCATAATGAGTAACCAGCTCACCACGTACACCCATTCCTTCAGCAGTTTTAACAAAGTCAATTCCGCGTTCTTCATTATCACATAATTCGTTTTTGTATTCTAAGTCTGTAGAAATGCGACGGTTATCATAGAACCAGTTTTGTTGTTGACGGATTAACCCATATAATGAGTTGTTCATACAGAAGATAATTACTGGAATATCATGTTTTGCAGCTGTAGCGATAT
>NZ_JBHLVO010000053.1:0-12724 GCF_042433335.1 Metabacillus herbersteinensis | reverse complement strand
TACATAATATTCACCTCTAGAATATTATGAAGGTATGTCACCGAATCTGTACATCCTTAAGCAATCATTTATGTACATTCTTATGCTAGCATTTATAAGGGAAGGTTTATTGAAACGGTTAACCGTTCAAATGGACAAGTTACTCAGGCACTTTATCAGCTGAAATCATGATTTATTATAAATGCGTAAAAACCTTCTATTCCCTAAGGTTTTTTTACGCATTATTTGTTTTTTCGTAAGCAAAATCTAGAAGTCTTTAATGTAATAATATTTAAGTAAGAAATTGTTAATTATAGGAAGTTTACATTGATAATAAATAATACGAGTTAGGTCAATATATAGAAGTAGCTTATTCCAAAGATTAAAAAGGAGATCTACTAATGACCTGAAAAGTCTTCATCTGATCTAACTTTAGCTCAAGAAGCAATCAAACAATCTGCTACTGAGATCGCACCAAAACAGTTATATTATAATAAATTCTGTTATTTTTAATAAAAGATAAAAGGAGTAAGAACTTATGAAATCTTCTGGAGGAAATTTGTATGGAGTAAAACAGAGAGCAAGGTTAAAAAAAGAAAGAGAAAATTTGGATCAATACTTTGAAACTCCTATTATACATAGGGAAATACAAGGAGATAAAATACATGTCCCCTTAAATCTGGATCGGATTTGGAATCAGATAAGTTAATTGTAAAAAAGGCAACCTGTTTTTCTCGTATTCAGGTTGCCTTTTTAGACTTTTTTACTCACTTTGTACACCCTTACCTACTATATTAGAATTTGAAATGTAAGTAATTGGAATACCACATTCTCAACAGTAGAACTACTAGTACTGGCATCTGTGAGTTCGTCCCCTTGCTCTGCTCTTTAAGAAATATAAATAATAAATATTAATGTACAGGGAATATGTTATCTGTTAATGATAAAATGGATATGTTAGGAAGTTGAGGAGTGAGTGAAAAAAAATAAGGGATGGAGGTTATTATTGAGTGAAGATAGGTAAGGCTTTAATGTTTTTGATATTATTAATTGTTGGGACATTATTGGCAGTTGTTGGAATGGATTAGATTTTACAGTAGTGTCCAATTAATAGTTTTATGATAAATAAGGGGGGAATAAAGATCAACAAGGTTGTTGTTGTGTCCCTGATTGGGACATACCTGGGACTTCGTTGGTAAAAGGATTGAATATTGATTGTAGAAGAACAGAAGAAACAGCAAAAAAATGAAACTATTCAGCATGAATAATCTTTCAGAAAGTAAAAGAACTCCTGTATCTAACAAAGAGAATAAAATTAATTCTTATAACCTACTTATAAGGTTAGATACCTAAAAGGCGTCTAGCCTCTAGGGGACCCCTGTATCCACGAAATACTCTGTGACTGGAATAGTTGCCCTTATTGTATTCCAAAGCATCTTCAAAGCATCCATTGATTTTGCCCCCATCAGAAAATCAGTATATAAGACAAGTGTTCTTAACCATGCTCCAATAGAACCAGCAATAATATTTCCGATAATACCTCCTGGAATATCACGACCTGTTATTAGGCTTGCTATCCAGCCAATAATTCCTTGAATTTCCTATTTCTTTTTACCCAAAAGGATGTAAGCTATACGTAGGTCATTAAAAATAAGAAATATTATTGACATTATTAGTTTTTAAAGGATTTTTATGTTTAACGTGGCAAATTTTTATTTTTACTGACGATACCTGAGAATTTTAATAGAAAATGAACAATCTAATTACAGAAAGAAACCATTTTTTATTCATGCACCTTTCGGAGATACCTTCTAATATTAATTGGGAGGTATCTTCATTTTTACTTTATGTAAACTACATTTTTATTAATTAAGTGAGTTATTATGAAAAGTCTTCTCTTAGATTTTATTTCATTTTGGAAAAATCACTCATAATTTCATCAATATGGGGGACGATAAGTAAAGACCTAAAAGGTCATACATAAATTAAGAAAGGGGAATAACATGAATAAAAAATGGTTTCTCATGATCACAAGTATTTTATTAGCTGCAATGGTTTCAGTAGGATGTGATTTAAATCCAGATCCAGCACCGCCAGATGATAACAATGGTGCTGATGAAAATGGAGCAAACAATGGCAATGGAGCAAATAATAATGATAACAACGCCGATGATATAATCGAAGGTGAAGAAAACATTCCTGGCGTTGATGAAAATGATAACATGTTAAATGATGATGAAAAAGATGCAGATGCAGATCCAGAAGATCCAATAGAAGATCCAGAAGATATAGATGATGAAAATAGAAAAGACGAGTAATTCAGATGGCTGGTTCCACTAAAAGGGAATAGTCTCTTTAATCTCTTGCTAGCTATTACAGATGGATAAAAAAACCTGGAAATCTTCAGGTTTTTTTGTTGTTTTTTTCATCTTAATTTATATATCCAAACGTTTAAGCCACCCAAAAAACAAAAAATGTATATAGAGTGTCACTAAAGAAAATCCCATGTTCATATATCAACAATAAACTTTTACGACAAAGGGCGAAAAAACCAATCCCAAGCATTAATAACACTCAATTCTGAATGTGACAATTAATTTAAATTAATCGTTTTTGATATCTTCACTAAGGTTTAATACTGGTAGTAAACCTAACTGTAATTATCGTTATGATGGAAAGTAGAAAAGTGTCGTTGATAAATAGAGACCCTATAAAGAATTACAATTGCCTAACTCGAATCCTACATAACTCAATGTTAGAATGTAGCTTGCTACCGTGATATGTAAGGTATAAAAAACGAAGGAGATAGGTCTCCTTCGTTTTAAACCGCCTTTTTTCTATATTGATGCTTAAATTGATAAATAATTTGCTTTGAAATTGCCATATAACCCACCGAATTTGGATGGACACTATCGGGTGATAAGTTTTGTAGGTTTTCCCTGTTAATAACCTTCGTCGTTTCTACTACAATGGAGGATGAGTATTGATTGGCAACCTCATAAATTTTCAGATTCCAGTTTGGTAGTAATTTATCAGCAAGGGGATACACTTGATCATCTGGAGACAATGGATTATACAATTCTAAGAATACGATGGTGGCGTTGGAATTTAACATTTTAATTCTCGCCGTTATGTCTGACAGATTTTTCGAAAAGGTTGATTGCAATTGATCAAATGTTTGGAGTATGCTATGGAAGTCCCGTCCCTTTGCTATCCGAAGAATATCATTGCCGCCAACATTAATCGTTACAATGTCCGACTTCTTAATTTCCTCGTCAAACCTGCCCTCTTGAACCAACTCCTTTAATTCACTGCTTGTAATTCCATTTATACCTTCATTTTGGAATTGGATCTTTTTATGAATTTGTTTTCCTAATCTGGTAGAAAATTGGGAGACTAGATCTTCATTCTGTTGGGCACCTACTCCGCGAATGATAGAATCGCCTATTGCTAGATGATAAATTTGAGTTCCTACAGTGTTTCGAAAATAATCTATATAAGAAACTTTAGTAGCTTCCGTACTCACTTCAATAACGTGTTTTTTCATTTTTTGAATTTGGTATTGAGGATAATAAAACCACGTAGAAATACTAACGCTAATGATCAATACAAAAACAAAAAAATATTTAATAATTTTCATATTTTCCACTCCTTGATTATCCTTATTATAACCAGGAAAACCAAAAGAAATATTCAGGACTGTATTTCCCAAAAAAAGCGTGCAATAAACTATCATTTCTCAGGTATCTGGTGTTTTGTTCGATATCTTTATGTGTTCCAGGTCCTTTATGGACATGCAAAAAATTGACCGCCCAATAAATCGTACTCTAATTGAATTTTCACACCAGCTGTATGATTACAGCCCCAGATCGTGGTTACTGTTGTTGTCTGCCTTTCGTCGTCTAACCGTTGCCATGCTTAGATCGTCTGCGACGAAAGGAAACATCTTTCAGGTAATCGCGGCGATTAATTGATTCACAATTCATCCATCATCATTAAAAACCTCATTTAGATATACATTGCATAGAACCTTATCTTAAATAACGGTAAACTTTATCCTAAAGAGGTAATTTAGCGAATGAGATTGAGATCAATTTATAAAAGGAAAAGGAAATCATCTAATGTAAACATTTAGGGTTTATTTTGTGTTTAAAGACCCCGATGGTAACTTATTGATGATTTGTAAGGACTTATCTTAACCAAGATTTATTTAACTGGTGCATTAGCACAATAACTAAAGATTAATTTTGATGCTCTTTTAAATTTTTCAATCTTCCGCAAACCAGCCAATAGTTGTCAACATTTTTCAATAAAAAGTTTAAAACTTACATGATATACTAAAAATGAGTATGCCAAATAACCTCCCAAATACTATGTTTGGAAAGTTTTGGTTTGCTTGGTTAAATTGTTAAATCAGGATAAATCTTGGAAAGAAGTTTTGTTTGTTAAAAGTGCATAAATCCAATGTAAGAGTTTGTTTGCACAAGCTATCACAGCTACTCTAAAAGGTTTTCCTTCTTCCCGTTTCTTATCATAAAACGCTCGTAATCTCTTATTACGAGGAAGGATTTCATCGTTGTTTTCTGTTTGCGACAGTCACGAATAGCACATTTAACAGCCATATACAAAGCTTGTCGTAGTCTGCTAGAGCTTCTTTTGGAAATTCGATTGTAAGTACCTTTGAATGCAGATTCAAAGACACTTGGATCAAGACCGGCAAATGCCACTAGTTTCTTAGGGTGATTAAACCTTTCAATTTCCCCAACTTCAGAAATAATCGTGGCTGCGATCTTTTCACCAATACCGGGAATTGATCGGATAATCTTAGATTCTTCAATACTTTTTGCTAAAGCATCTATCTCATTTTCAAGCATGGATAGATGTTTTTTGTGTTCAAAGAGCATATTAATATCCATATCTAAGCTTAGGGCAAGACTAGAGTATAAAGTCTTCTGAAAAGGGTTTTGAGCTGCGGCAGTAATTAGCTTTTCAGCCTGTTTGTTTGCCCATTGTAGTGAACGAGTGTTACAGAATTCTTTTATTTTAATTGCTAATGTTTCAGTATCAGCTTTCAAGACCTCTTCTGAAGTAGGAAATGCTTGTAATATTTTTAAAGAAACATCCGAATATAAGTCTCCAAAAACCTTACTATATTCAGGAAAAACTTGATCCAAAACTTCCTGAAATTGTAGTTAGGTTTGTACAAACATGCCTCTAATATTATCGTGCTGTCTCGTAAGATGACGTAAGTTCATAAGTTGGATACCACGCTTTTTATAAGGCTCTAAATCCTTTTATAATACAGCTCGCAGAGGTGATTGGGGATCCATGATATCTGTTTTTACCTTTCGTAAACTAGAACTTTTTGCTTTATAAGGGGTCCTACCACATGCCCATCAAGCTAATACCTAAAAATATTTGAGTTGAGCTGTTTCCACAAGCCAGTCGTCTATGCAACTGATATAAAGGCATGCCAAATAAACCTTAAACAAGTCATTTTTTAACGCTATGCTGCTTTCTTGTGACACATTGTATAATGGTAGACAACACCCAAAATATCAAAGACTGTCTTTTTCTCATAACGGTGGGATTTTCGCGCGTTTTTCTGTAGGAGGATAAATAGGCGAAGCAGGATCTTTGATAATTCTTGGGTGCTTTTTTGTATCGCCTGAAATAGAAGAGGAAAGTAATCCTTGATAATATAAATCGCTTTGTACTCACTAAGTTCCCTTTTCTTCTTATCGAGGAGTAATTGCCGCATTTGAAACATAGTGGAAGAACAAAGAAGGATGCCAATCAATTGGCCATAGAGATGGCATTCTAATCGCTCTCGTTTGATTTCTTTACAATGGTCAATTTTAAAAAAGGATTTCCATGTTTTAAACAGCAATTCAATCTGCCAACGCAGGGAGTAAAGATCGTGAATGTGTCCCGTCGGGACTTCTTCCGCCGGAAGATTAGAAATATAAACGTTCATCGCACTTAAACGCTTACTTCGTTCTTTCATGACAATGCCCTTCTTCTTCTCTTTCAACGCCTGGTTTCCCCAACGTTTCCGTGTTTGTTCTTCTGTCAATCGATGCAGGACCACTCGAGTTGGAAGCTTTTGATACAATCCGATATAGGCTTTGTGAATTTCGTGGGTTTGTCCTGGTTGAAGCTGTAACATGAGATCTTCCATGTCTAATTGAATATACTCCGACTGTTTTTGCATTCTCCCATCCTTAAAATATTCTGGATTAGGATTCTTCTGATAAATTCGAGTGTTTAATTTTAAGCGAGAGATATAATACGCTCCTTTCTCATCCATTTGATGGAGATCTTCCAAGTCAAAATATCCTAAGTCGCGTAAACATAAGTCACCTGTTTGGACCGTTTGTAAGCAAGTGGAACCGTAGGTTCGATCATTTTTTTTACCTGGGCCAGAGTGAACATGCAAGAATTGGCCACTGAGAAGATCGTATTCCAATTGGATCTTCACGCCAGCTGTATGGCTACTCCCGCCAGATCCTTGATAGGTAGAGGCAAAAACATCTGGAAGTTGAAAAGTAGTAGAATCCAAAATTCGTATACGCTGAAATTGAGAAGCATAACGATGAGAAATAGCCTGAGAAGTTTGCATCTTCTGAGTAAGCAAGGAAGTGAATACGTTTTGTAGGAGCCTGACAGCCGAAGGATTAAATCGCTGATTGAGTCCTTCTGGACTCATTAATACACCCGTTGAAGATTCTAGACAGCTACATAGCTGAGTCAAGGAAGTATTCGCTACCTTTTGGCTTAACCACACGCACAACGCCACTAAATCTTTAGCTTGATACTTACTAGTTCTTTGAACAAAACCTACCTCTTTGGCCAATTGTTTGAGTACATGAGGAGACAAAGATTGTTGTAATTCCAGCGAAAAGAGGTTCAGTTCATCTGAAACATCTCGGCACATAAAAAACACCATCCTTTCCATCATATTACAGAAAGGATAGCGCTTTTTTCGTGTAGGGGGTTAATTATTTGCCTTAGCTTGATGGGCATGGGGTAGTACCAGCGAAGCTGTCACTACCCGCAATAAGGAATAAAGTTAAATATGCGAAGTGTTTTCTATTTCTGATTGCCTTTCTTCGATTGGGATTCTCTCCATCATATCCAATTTAAAGATACCATAAGGATTTACATGGCTATATATAAGTGGACTTAATGCTCTTAAGTCTTCAGGTGTCATCATATCCTGCCACTGCTTTTCTGATAATACAGATTGAATCATGAGTGTATTGATATACGATGATCCGAAAACGACGATGATCTACACCACGCCGAACCTGCAGGAAGTCGGAGCGAAACTCGATGACCTGTACCTGGAAGATGACTGAGCGTATAAAAGGGCAAATTTCAACACAAAAAGCCGGATGTCTCCTACGATGAGGAAATCTCCGGCTTTTCATTTTTAGTGATTTTTTTTTAGTCATCTCAAAAATGAGCAGGGACTTTAACAAGGCGATACTTTTTGGTCCACATTTCTGTGCTTACGATTAATGTATCATCGTCTTTTTCAAAAAATAGACTATTACCGTCTATCTCTTTAAAAATCCAACCTTTGCTGCTGATTAAATCTTGAATCTGTTTATTGACGTCTTCCGAATTCTTCATGATGTACCATGTTGCCTCATCGTCTTTTGAAATCTGCACTAATGGTTGATCCGATTCATTCAACTTCTGCACAGCTTCTTTCGGGGTGGATTCTACATCTGCCGGAAGGGCTGGATAACGCATCTGATTAAAATAAATAAAAATTGCTATTAGTACAATGCTAATTAAAACCACGCTTGTGATAACCCATTTTCTGTTCACCTCATATCCCCCTTTCTCCATAAACTTCTTTACTATTTTAACCAAAAGCGCAAACTCACAGTTTGCGCTTTTAAATCTTCTAAATGATTAATTTGATGCTTTGTCCATTTCATAACCATATACTTTATAGCCACTATTATACCAATTTGCTAAAGTTGTTGTCTCTTTTCTATCAGTTGTATGTTGCGTTAAATATTTATTGCTGCTGTATGAACCCGTATTCTTCGTAATGAGGGCTGTATGGTCAATACTGCCATCACCTGTGAAATCAGCATTTACAGCATCACCCGTTTGCAACGCTGAAACCGAACTCGCTACGCCTGCCCGTGCCTTCCAGTGGGTATAGAAATTATGTGCGCCACCCCAAGTATATGACGGCACAACACCATAGCTCCAAGACGCTGATGAAGTGTAAGATGATCCGTACCTCATTTTCATGCCACCGTTATATAAGGCTTGTGAAACGAAGTTCGCGCAATCGTTCCACTTGCTCCAACAACTCTTATCATAAATGCTGCAACCTGCTTTATAGGCATAGTAATCATAGGCAGGGTTTCTTCCATCCCACCATTTATAGGCGTAATCCCTTGCCTTGATATTATCATACCCATTTGAATAAACAGTAGCAATGATTTGTGAAATTACAAATGTGTCTAGGGCTTCATTATATAAAAAGCTGTCGGAAGAGAAACAATAATCGTTTCTTATTCCATTAAAGAGCCAGATAATTGAATATCACTCGGAAGTTAATCTCGATATTATGTTACTAAATAGAGATTGTGAAGTTAAAGTAAACGGAGTTTAGTTTAATAACCCCTTATCCGAATCTATGGTTTCTGATAGTTCGATTAATTTTAATGTATGTCTTGTGGAATATTATCTTTGTATCAAATGCAAAATACTCTATTGAAAACATTAATTTAATTATGTAAAGGCGATGGTTGCAAATGATTCGTACTTTTGTAGTGACAAACGATTTTAAGTTAAAAAAGAATGTTCCATTGGAGCATTTATCTAATACTGACGTTGGATGGTTTTGGGTTGATTTTGATATTCCTACAGATGAAGAAGCAAAGTTGCTAAAATCTCATTTTGACTTTCACCCACTTGCTATTGAAGACTGTTTGCATTTTTTGCAACGTCCAAAACTTGATTATTATGGAGAATATGATTTTTTTGTTCTACATAGATTAAACCAAACTACGCTTACACCTGAAGAGGTAGATGTATTTGTTGGGAAAAACTTTATTGTAACTTTTCACCTTTCGTCATCAATTGAAATTCAGATGGTTCAAGAGAGATTAATAAAAGAGGATAATGTTCTTAAAAAAGGGGCTATGTACATTTTTTATTTATTAATGGATAAAATTGTAGATGAATATTTCCCTAACCTATATAAAATTGAAGATAATTTAAACGAACTTGAAACAAAAGAGGCGAATCAAGACTTAATCGAAAGTGTATTTAAGATTAAAAGTCAGTTACTCAAATCACGTAGAACCATATTTCCAATGAGAGAATTACTGTATAGAATTTTAAATTCGGAGAGGCTGATAATACCCAAAGAAGAGCGAGTTTACTTTATGGATATTTACGATCATTTGTTGAAACTTTCCGAAATGATTGAGTCGAATCTAGAAATGACGAATGATATAAGAGACAGCTACATTTCATTAAATTCAAATCGAATGAATACGATTATGAAGACATTAACTGTTATGACATCTATATTTATTCCCTTAACATTTATTGCAAGTATCTATGGTATGAATTTTGAATATATGCCTGAACTTACTTGGCGTTGGGGCTATTTTGGCGTACTAGGGGTTATGGTTGGAGTAGGTTCTGGTATGTTACTATGGTTATGGGGGAAAGGATGGTTTAAATAAATTTATTTGTAAAAAACCGATGTATCTTTTAAAAGTAACATCGGTTTTTAAAATGTATGTAAGAAGCTTGGTGAAATGTGTTTTGATTTTATTGTTAATCAGAAAGGTTTCAAAAAATTTGTTTTTCCAAGAAAGAAACACAGATTAAACTATTCATAACACCTTTTTAATACCATTAAACAAAGTTATAAAGATAGCCTTTAGTCTATGCTATATCTTAGTGTATGAATATAATATTTTGAGGGTTAAAAATTTATTATTGACTATTCAAAATGGCAGGTGTACGATATCAATGTCAATATACATCCTCGTTAGGTGAGGCTCCTATACAAACATAGGCTACTGCCCGGAAATATCGAAAGATGCCAATGGGTAGAACAGGAACTGCCGAATTAAGGCTTTTCTTAAGGTAGCTAAGGAATTATCCTTTACGTTGTATAGTGCCAAAGCTCGACTATGGGGGAGAAGATAAAGTGCTTTTTTGGTATGCTTATCTAACCCTCTAGGAATATATCTAGAGGGTTTTTACTTTGAAAGGGGGGGGGAACATGCAAATGGATAGTAGTCCGGAACCGAGTTGTCGAATATGTCATTGGAATCAAAATACTGTACAGAGAGACTGTGATTCTTGCGGCGCTTCTGCATGTTCCCCATACTTTTCTATTGATACATCTCGTCAGGACGAGTGTATTTAAGTATGATGGTTTAATTTGCCAGCGTAACAAGGTCGCCTTAACTTTCGCAGCTCACTCTGATTACGGAAAAAGTTTTTATTAATTACTTTGCGAAAGGGAGAGAAACCATGTTAAAAATTTTTAAAACAGAAATTGCTGGAAAAATAAATGAAATTAATCAATTTGAAAAAGGGTGCTGGATACATCTTACTAATCCTTCCGAACAGGAAAAGCAGCGTTTGGTGAATGAGTTAGATATCGACCTTGAATTTCTTCAGGATGCCCTTGATGAAGAAGAAATCGGGCGTATTGATAAGGATGGAAACCGAGTTATGCTGTTTGTTGACATCCCAATCTTAACGAAGGAAGGCTCGAAGGAAGTCTACACTACGGTTCCGTTGGGCATTTTGGTTATGGAAAATTATTTCCTAACTGTTTGTCTGGAAGAAACGGCAGTTATCAATGAGTTCATCCGAGGCAAGGTGAAAAACTTTTACACTCACATGAGAACGCGTTTCGTTTTGCAGATTCTGTCCACTACTTCACTTTATTATTTGCAGTATTTGAAGAAAATTAACAAGCAAATGGAAACTCTCGAAACATCCTTACGGCAATCAATGAAAAACAATGAAATATTGTCCTTGCTTGAATTGCAAAAAAGCCTTGTTTATTTTTCAACTTCATTGGAAACAAACAGTTTGGTGAACATAAGACTTTTAAGCGGAAATTATCTTGAAATGTATGAAGAGGACAAGGAATTACTTGAAGATGTAAGAATCGAAATTAAACAGGCAATCAAAATGACAGAGATGTATACTGCAATTCTAGGAAACATTATGAACGGTTTTGGTTCCGTTATTTCTAACAACGTGAACCATATTGTAAAATTACTAACCGCAATTACAATCATTATTACGATGCCTATGGTAATCGGAACCTACTATGGTATGAACGTTGCACTGCCATTTCAGGATAATCCGAAGGCATTTGGTATCATTATGATTATGTCGGCAACTATTACGATCGTAACCACACTCTTGTTCTGGAGAAAGAAATACTTTTAATTGTTTTGTAACCTTAAGCCAGAGTAAGGGAGAGACAGTAATGAAGATAAAAAACAAAGAATGGTTTTATTACCTGCTAATGGGGATTGTCCTGGTAATGGGATTAGTAAGTAGTTGGTATCTATATAATCTTGGGAACCATGAATCGGCATCAGGACAGCAAGTAAGCGAGCTTAAAACTGAACAATTGGCTGAAGCAATTAAGCAAGAAGAGCTATTATTTGTATATTTTTATACCCCAGACTGCTCCCAGTGTAAAAAAAATGAAAAAATGGTTGTTTCTAGTGCAACAGAATCTAGGCAAAAATGGGTAAAAGCCAATGTTAAATTTAATCCGGATTTTAATGAAACCTATAAAATTAAATCGACTCCAACTCTAATTGTTTTTAAAGGCGGTAAAGAAGTATCCAGACTGGAAACAGATTGGGATGAAGAAAAAGTCAACGCCATTTTTCAAGGGTATCAATGAGTCTGAAACAAATAATTATCATTCAAAATAAGATGTTTCTATATCTTTAAATGCATTGAACCACTGAAAATGTAATAAATATACGTGTCAAAAGGAAAAATCAAATTTCTTGAATTTATAGAAATTTGGCTTTTTTCTTATGCGGAGCTAAATCTATTAATCAATAATTACTTTCTTTATCAATTCTTCCATTTAATATATCTTCAATTTTAATAATAAGATGATCAACTGAATTATAGGAAAGATCAATTTCTAAATAAAAATCCTTTAAATTCACTATAAATATTGGTTGTTCCTCTTTAATTCTCTTCTCATAATCGAATGATGAAAAAGTAGACCATTCTCCATATTTCCATATGACAATTTGTTCGATATGAGGATCCCAAATAATTTCCTTAAATAGATCTTTATCCTGTAAATACAGGTCGTATTCCATTTTTTCCCTCCGAATCAAGGTTCATTAATATTATATTCCTTTTAAGCTAGAATACAACCGGTCATTAGCTATAAATATAAAAATTGAACCAATTTTTTATACATTTATTCATATACAATTGGGAAGGAAAGTAAAAATCGTTTTGTAAAGGACTTAATTAGGATTTATAAAATGTGAAAAGAGTATATCAAAAAATTTATGTGTTCTTTCTTCAAGTAACGGAGTTTAAGTAGAATAAGTGTTTTTTTTGATAAGGTCCTATTTTAGTTATTCCTTTAAACCAGCTAATAGTTTGTCAATATTTTTCAATAAAAATTTAAAATATCTCATGCTATACTAAATTTAGACATGTCAAATAACCTTCCAATGTTCTG
>NZ_JBHLVO010000052.1:0-12867 GCF_042433335.1 Metabacillus herbersteinensis | reverse complement strand
AATCATAAAAGAGGTTAATAGAATTGGAAATCATGTGGCTCACTTTTTATGTGATCAAACTCTTGGAAAGTGGCTCAAATTTAGATTATCAAATACACTACCAAGAGCAAGAACAGTTATGAAAAAAATATTACGCTCAAATTTATTAAAATTGGCAGAAAATACATCAAATTATCACGGTCACCACTTTTATTAGAATACATGTCCTTGTCATTTAATGAACTTTATTTTCTGGTATCATTTAGATGAAAAGGCCTCCTTCCTAGATTGTTATTGAAATTAATTGAGAAGGAAGAAAATGCACTTGTATTATTTCCAAATGGAATATACATTTTATTGATTTATGTTAATTTTCGGTTAATAAATCGTAATAATTACGAAAAGGGGAATATATGATGAAAAAAGTAAATATCATTTTTGTTATTCTAATTTTTATATTTTTATTTGCGGGGTGTAACAAATCTCTAACGCAACCTGAAAAGGATATAACTGATAATGAAGCTACTATTGAAGTTTATGCCACAATTTATCCTCTTCAAGATTTTTCAGAAAAGATCGGTGGTGAATTTGTAGAAGTTAAAACGATCATCCCACCTGGTGCAGATGCTCACTTATTTGAACCAACTTCCAAGGATATGGTTAAAATAGCAGAAAGTGATCTATTTATATACATGGGAACTGGGATTGAAGGATTTACTAATTCTGTTACAGATACGCTTAAAAATGATGAAGTTGATATTGTAAAAGCTTCTGAGGGTATAGAACTAATAGAAGCTGTAGAGGAACTGGATGAACAAAATGATGATAAAGAAGATCATGGAGAAGAGGAGGAGCAAGGGGATTTTGACCCTCATGTATGGCTCGACCCAATTAAATCAATTAAACTTGCGGAGAATATTAAGAATGCTTTCATAAAGCTTTATCCGGCAGAAAAGGAATACTTTGAAAAAAATTATTTAGATGTAAAAAAAGATTTGGAAGACTTAGATTTTGCTTTTAAAGAGATGGTGCAACAGTCTTCTAATAAAACATTCGTAGTATCCCATTCTGCATATGGTTATTGGGCAAGTGCTTATAACCTTAAACAAATTGGAATAAGTGGTCTTTCTCCGACAGAGGAGCCCTCTCAAAAATCACTTAAGGAGCTTATTGACTTTTCTAAAGAAAACAGCATATCGTATATTTTGTTTGAACCGAATGTTAGCAACAATGTAGCTGAAGTTGTAAGGAAGGAAATCGGTGCAGAGGCATTAACAGTACACAATTTAGAAGCTTTAACCGATGAGGATATTAAAAATAATGAAGATTATTTTAGTATAATGCGTAAAAATATAGATACACTTCAGGAAGCCTTGAATTAATATGGTGACCTAAGGATTGTTATAAGACACGTTGATAGATTAAATATCAATTCACATATCTGGCTATAGAGGAAATCAAGCTTTAGCTTGAGTATTAGGGATAAATATAAACAGCCACCTGGTGCATTACATCCAGGTGGCCTTTTCTAATAATGTATTTAATTAAAGAATTGCTAATTACTACGGAATATCACTTTGAAACTTTTAAATGAACAAAATTTCATTGGATTTAGATGAAGATTCTTTCAAGGCATCGTCATTAAAAGTATATATCTTCTCTATGAAAACTTGATGCCATATCATAAAGATAAGGATAGTCCAAAGCTTTCTACTGTTATCTCTCTGCCCAGCACAGTGCTCATGCAACAGGTTAAGAACTTGATTTTTATTGAAAAGATAGTCCGTTGCACTTTCCTTAATTAAATTTACTGTCCAGTCATGTATTTCATTTTTAAACCAGTTTCTTATAGGAACTGGGAAGCCTAATTTTTTTCGATTTAACACATGTGTTGGAACAATTCCTTCAGCTGCTTTTCGTAGTATATATTTTGTTGTATTTTCTGCAATTTTCATTTCTGTAGGAATTTTTGAAGCTATGTTAAAAACTTCTTTATCAAGAAATGGTACTCGTAATTCCAAAGAGTTAGCCATAGTCATTTTGTCGGCCTTAAGTAAGATATCTCCCCTCAGCCATGTATTGATGTCGATATGTTGCATCGTTGTCACTTTGTCATAGCTTTTGGCCTCATTATAAAATGGAAGGGTTATATCTTTAAAGGTAACATTATCCCAATACATTCTAAGTATTTTCTTTATTTCCTCATCTTTAAAAATCTTTGCATTCCCAATGTATCTGTCTTCAAGTGGAGTACATCCTCTTTCAATAAAACTTTTTCCTTTAACTCCATCTGGTAGGATTCTGGAAAAGAAATTTAGTGCACCCTTTATTGATTGAGGGATTGTTTCAAATACTCTCAGATCAAAAGGTTCTCTATAAATATTATAGCCTCCAAAAAGTTCATCTGCACCTTCACCGGACAATACAACCTTAACATGCTTTCTAGCTTCTCGAGCAACAAAATATAATGGAACTGCTGCGGGATCAGCAAGTGGGTCATCTAAATGCCATACAATCTTTGGTAGTTCTTTAATAAACTCTTCTGGCTGAATAATATAATCAATGTTTTCAACATTAAGTGCATTAGCAGTTTCTTTTGCGATATCTATTTCACTGTATCCTTTTGTGGCAAAGCCTACCGAGAATGTTTTTATGTTTGGATTAATATCCTTAGCCAAGGAAACAATAAAACTAGAGTCTATACCACCTGATAAAAAAGAACCTACGGGAACATCACTTCGCATGTGCATTTTTACTGAATCATAGAGTGCTTCTTGTAGTTCACTTTTCAACTTAGTATATTCGTTTAGTACAGGTTTAAATATTGGTTTCCAATAACAATTGATCTCTAAAGGCTCGTTTGGTTTTTTAATAAAGTAATGTCCTGGCTCTATTTTCATAATATCTCTTGACATAGTTGAAGGCTCAGGGACATATTGAAATGTTAAATAATGGTGAAGAGATTCTCCCTTAATAAATTCATGATCAGTTCCTAGAGCAATACTTTTTCTTTCAGAAGCAAAATAGACTTTATCCCCCAATTCTAGATAATAGAGTGGTTTAATGCCAAAAGGATCTCGTGCACCAAATAGCTGATTTTCAACACGATCCCATATTAAAAAGGAGAACATTCCTCTAAGAGAATAAAGCATTTTTTCCTTTTTACTTCTGTATAATGCTAGTAGTACTTCTGTGTCAGACAGCGTATTAAATGTGTAACCTTCTTTCTCGAGCTCTTTCCGAAGCTCAATGTAATTATATATTTCTCCGTTAAAAACAATCCAGAACCTTCCATTTTCATATGAAAGAGGTTGATGTCCGGCTTCAACATCAATAATGCTTAGTCTTCTAAAACCAAGTTGAATATAATGATCTACGTAATAGCCAGAATCATCCGGGCCACGATGGTAGATTAAGTTATTCATTTCTTCGAATTGATGATCTATAGTAGTAACCTCTTGTTTATTATCTGATAATACTCCAACAAAACCACACAAAATTTCCACCTCTATTAATTCATAATCTATTACTTTTGATAATATAACTCTTTATTTTGTAGAAATTATGTAGTTTAAAAAAAGAATCTAAATTTTTGCTATTTAAATGTTTCTTCATAATAGGCTTCCTTAGAATTGAAAGCACATTCTTATGGGATTTCCTGATTTTCCACAAAATTGGTATTTTATAGAGTGTGTATGAGAAGCAGTCTAAATGCTACCCGTCAGATTTGTAATATCGGGGGAAATAAGATTTGATGAATAGTGGAGTAAAAGGCAGCTGAAGAGGAAAAAATGAGTTCTTAGCTAGCATTTCTCATGAGCTGCGAACTCCACTGACCTATATCAAAGGTTTTGCAGATGTGTCTAGACGAAAAATTATTGCAGATACAGATCGAGTTTATTATCTCAGTATTATTTATGAGGAATCCGAAAAGTTATCGGGCATGATAAAGGATTTATTTGATCTAGCTAAGATAGATAGAAACACGTTTACCATTAATCGAGTAAACATACAGTTTTGCTCCTACTTGTATGCCATCTACGAAAAGGTGCTCCCTGCTTTTAAGGAGAAGGGAATAGAACTAGAATTAAATTGTAGAGAAAACATCAATGTCATGATAGACCCTATGAGATTTGAACAGATACTTTTAAATCTGTTGAATAATGCACTTAAATACTCAAAGTCTCATACCAAAACTAGAATCTCTGTTAAAAAAGAAAAAGGGAAGGTACCGAATTGTTATAAAGGATGAGGGACACGGAATTCCTAAAGACGACTTGCCCTTTATATTTGAGCGATTTTACAGGGTTGAAAAATCCCGTTCTAGGGATTCCGGAGGTATTGGTTTAGGGTTATCCATTGTGAATAATAGAAGCACATGGAGGAAACATTGAGGTGACGAGTGAACCGGGGAAAGGAAGCACGTTTACGCTTAAGATAAAGAAGATGACAGAATGAAAACGATATTACTTGTATATGATGAAGAGAGAATGCTTGATTTATTAAGTATTTACTTATCACCTTAGTATCGTTGTATAAAAACAAATTCTGGCTTAGAAGCGATTGACTTTATGAGAAAGTCCCATGCAGAATTAATTTTATTAGATGTGATGATGCCGGAATTAGATGGCTGGAGCACATGCAGTCTAGTAAGAAAATTCTCTAATGTCCTTATTATTATGCTGACAGCTAGAAATGGAAAATCAGATGTAGTTAAGGGATTGCATTAAGGTGCGAACGACTATGTGACGAAACCATTTGATGAAGGAGAATTATTGGCCAGAATAGATGCCATATTCAGGAGAATGAATGATTAAGAAAAGGGAGTTCATTTTAAGGGGTTGTGGTGGGATGAGGAATCCCATGAATTAACGTATAAAGAACAGATGATTCAACTCACTCCGAAAGAGTTTTCCTTACTCGGTTATTTTGAAAAACCCAAATAAGTCTTTTCGCGTTCACATTTGCTGGAAACCATTTAGGGAGATAACGTTTTTACAGAAGATAGGACGATTGATTCCCATGTGCGAAATATCCGTGAAAAACTTAGGCAAGCAGACTTTCCTATTGATCAATACCTTTCAATTGTCTGGGGAGTTGGATATAAGTGGGTTAGCAAGGAATAACGATTTTTGTATTAGTAGGAAAAAAATCATAATGCAGTAAAAGATTAGTTGTTGAAAAATTTAAAATGGGGATGATTTTTCACTATTCCCTATAAAGGCTACGGTGACTTCCTTAGCCTTCAAGGAAGATTCGATGATCTAATCTATTATTGAAAATGATAAAGTAGCCTTCATGAAATAACATTGAGCAATAGAATACTCTACTACCTGCTCCTTCATTTGATAAAGAAAACCTACCTTAATTATTTAAAAGATGGAGAAATGATGATAATGACCTCAAAAAATGGTATCTATATAGTGAGGGTCTGGAAGAAAAGTTGAATAAAATATTATTAAATGGGGAAACAGAGTAAAGTGCCCTGTTTTATTTCTTCAGTTGAGCATACTCCTTATTTTCTGCACATTTTCTTGGTATGATATAGCTAAACGTCAAAGGAGGAGTTATTTACATGTTGAAAAAAAGAATGAAAAAACCAGTAGTATTCCTATTTGTAGCACTTTTCTTAGTATTGGGAGCCTGTGCCAATGCAAATGATGAAAACAAAGAAGGTACAGAGAACATGGAAGAAAATACAGATGAAAACATGGAAGAAAATATGGAAGGTATGGATCACGGTAATATGGACATGTCTAGCACAGGTGAAGTTCCTGAAGGTTTGAAAGTAGCAGAAAATCCAACCTATGAAGTTGGAAGTCAAGCAATTATTCAATCCGATCACATGGCAGGTATGAAGGGTGCTGAGGCAACGATTGTGGGCGCATATGATACTACCGTTTATACTATTTCGTATACTCCTACAACAGGTGGAGAAAAAGTAGAAAACCATAAATGGGTTATTCATGAAGAATTACAAGATGCGGGTGATACACCTTTAGAACCTGGAGCAGAAGTTAAAGTAAATGCAGATCATATGGAAGGTATGGACGGCGCAACCGCTGAAATTGATTCAGCTGAAGAAACGACTGTATATATGGTTGATTTCACTCCGACTAGCGGTGGAGAAGAAGTTAAAAATCATAAATGGGTAACAGAAAGTGAACTGTCAGCCGCTGAATAAAATTTGAACAAAATGAATATATTTTTAACCCATCTTAAGAGCTTATTCCTTAAATGAAAAGTGTTCCGTTTTAAGGTTCTAAATAATAAAATGACGTGTGCATTGGCACACGTCATTTTGTGGTTTTATTAAGGTTTAACCAGCTTTTTGATAGTTTTTGACACCTAATGTTTAGAGTTTTCCAGTGATGACAATACCTTGTTATACAATAATAAATTGCTGCCAAATATATAGTCGGAATTATTGTCATTTGGGAGGTTGTTATGCAATTGATTGAACCTAAAAAGAGATTAGAGAAAAAAGCTTAACGAAAATAGTAAATAATTTTTTGTCATGAACAATAGTAGCACAATTACTAGTTAAATAAGTTTACCAGATACAAAAAATAAGCGGCAGCTCTACTAGGTACACTGAGACTTATTAATAGTAAATATCTGTATTTTGAACGATATGGAGGGAAGGCCATTTAAAAGAATAAAAAATTCCGTATAATTAGCATTGACGGTTATAGACCGATTTAATATCTGTGTCCATCATCAATCTCTTCATCAGAAATAATCTCCTGTTCATTATTAGAAACAAATCCTAGTTTTTCGTCAATTATTCCTTGTGGTTTAAATGGAATTATTTCTTCTGTTCCATTGATGAAAGCATGGATAGAAGAACCACCGTTTTGTCCCTTTTGGTACACTGGTTTTAATTCAGCAAGAAAAGTATATATACCCTCATCGAGTTCACCATTTTCGAGAAAAATCATCGGAGTGTGTTTTCCTAAAGACGCTGCAATGATCGCCAATTCAGGAGTTTTTGTTGAAATAAAAGAGAAACCTAATATTGAATTAGTTGCACCCCAGCCAAACATAGTCTTTTCATTCTTATACTTAGCAAAGGAAATTGAATTTGAAATGGTCAGGCATATGAGAAATCCAATTTATTGCGGGTAACGAATATAATTTTGGTTCTTCTTGTGAAACAATGATCACTTCCTTTTAGGTTCTTAGTATCCTCAATATTAATATATCATTGTTTACTATTTCAGAAACCTAAAGCAGGCGGTAAAAAAATAGCATGGTTCAACAAGAAAATTTAAGGAATTGAAAGATCCACAGAGAAAATAAATTTTTCACCGTGGGTTCTCCTCGTTCTTGAAAGTTTGTGATATCAGCTTCTATAGATAGTCATTTAGTACTTATCATAAAGAGGTCATTTTACCACATGCATCTGCACAAGCTTTACAATGCTCGTGATCGTGTTTTTGACATTCTTTTCCGCAAGCTTCGCAAGTTTCAGCACATTCGCGATCTAGACGAATGCACTCTTTCATCATATTTGCATCCTCCTCAGATAGACATTTGTCATAACAACGATTACATACCTCTAAACACTCCAAACAAGCTTTAATACATTCATGAAAGTTCTTTTGTAATGAAATTCCTCATCTTATATGTTGGTGTATTTCCCAGTTGAAACTTAATAAAAAAGAAAATACCCAAACTACACTATTTCTGCACAATTTCTTTCCATAATGGAAAATACGTAAAATTATATTTATGGATAGAGGAGTTATTATGCAGTCAGTCTTACTAGTTGAAAATAAGAAAGAAATAGATCGATTAAGTTTAATTTTAGCTAAAAATAGATTTAAGAGTATTAGAAAGGTTTGCGAGGAAGAGGCAATTACAGTGATACAGAATGAGATAATCCATTTAGTTATTCTAGATCAGATGGTCTCACCTTTTGATTGGATTGAAACTTGTAAAAAGGTTAGGGATTATTCAAATGTCCCAATTATTTTTCTAACAGAGTGTTTTGATAAAGAATCTATCATAAAAGGACTAGATAATGGGGCAGATGATTTTATGGTAAAACCAATTGATGATGATGTTTTTTTAGCTAAGGTTAAAGCGATTTTAAGAAGAGGTGATATAAGAAATACCCAAAAATCAAATGTTAAAGGTCTAGTAATAGATAGAGATACATGTGAGGTGAGATATCAAGATCAGGTAGTAAATACAACTAGAATAGAATACTTGCTTATTGACTATTTTTTAAGTAATCGCAACAAGGTATTTACTAGAGAGGAATTAATTTCACAAGTTTGGGAATATGAGTATACGGAAACTAGAACGGTTGATTCTCACATTCGCAACATTCGTGATAAATTAAGACACTCAGATTTTCCGGTAGATACTTACTTATTGACAGTTAGGGGCTTTGGCTATCGGTGGAGTGACTGATGTCAACGTTTTTTGTATTGAAATCGATAAACAGGTAATTATTATTTTAGATCCACTAATGGTTTAAATACTTTTGCACAGAATCTGCATAATAATATGGGGGAGTTTAGTTGAATATAGATTAGAGGAAGTTTAGGAAATGAAACAAAAGTTTAAATGACTGCTATTTCGTTATCAGCATTATTAGTGGCTACTCAACAATGATTTAGATGATATGGATGTTCAAGATATTGAAGATACGGAAGGTGAAGAATTCAAAATAATAGCGAAAATTTGAAGAGTTTGCGATGCCCCCAATGAAGATGAATGAAAATGCTAAGGCGAAATTTCTCACAACCAATAAATACAACTCGTTTAAATACTGTTGATCCATTAGAGGCATCTATTCTATTCTCACAAACAATTTGTCCAACAACTGCAAATTTCTCCTAAAAATCAGTATAGGTTTTTTAGGAGATTCGTTATTTTTTGAATAATATATTTTTTCCAAATTCACCATATCTGGTAAAAACCTCAGGGTATTTAGTAAATTAAAACTAAATTACAATGTACTAGAAATCACATCACTAGCGTTGCACAAAAAATTTAAGAAATATTCAAGAGTTCAAAAATGGAATAATTATCAATAATATTCCATTATATAACTTAACTGAATCTTCAGTTTTTATTACTTCTGGGTAATAGAGCCAAAAGGATAAGGGGGCTTAGGTGAAGGTTGTCCTTATCCAATTTTTTACATATTAGAAAATAGGGTCATACGTTGTGTCATTTAAATGTTCGGTGTCGCCTCTTTCAAATTGTACTAAGATTTCATTATAAATTCGGTCATGATCGAGTTGCCTTCGACCTCGTGACGATCGGTCTGGCTTTTTAAAAAGTTCCTTTAGAAAAACAGAGAAGCTTTTTGACCAATACTCACCTAAAAACTCAAGCATATCAAGGAGAGTTCCCAGATATTGTACTTTCTTCTTTAGTAATAAAGTTAAGCAGAAAGTAATCATAGCGATATAAATTTGATTGTAGACGGCATTTGCACTTTTTCCGTAACACTTTTTTAGAATTAAATGCTGCTTCATCCATTTGAAGAACAACTCAATTTGCCAGCGACTTCGATAAAGATCACTTACTTCCTGTGCACTCATCTTCGCATCATTGATGATGATTGTGATGGGATTCCCTTGACTATCCTTTGTTTCGATTAACCGAACAGGATATTTCATCTTTCCTAACTTGACCACAGCCTCCCGATGTATAGCGGATGATGGGTCAACAGGGAGTTCTTCAATGACGTGGATAATCGTATTTTCTTTGATTCGAGTACAAAACCGTATATTATTCTTACAGTAATGATCGAATTTCTCAAAGTCAAAGTAACCTCGATCAAACACATGTAGGGCATCCATTTCTATTACCATCAATGCATCCAATTGTGTTGCATCAGCTGGTCTGGCAGGTGTGACGATGATCTTATCTGGAGAAATCTCTCCATCATAGAAAACGACTCGAGTATGAATCTTTACCCCAGCTTTTGTATTCCTAAAATCAGCCCATCGATATTGGCTGAGGCAAAAGGAAATAGTCGTTGAATCAATTAGATGGATCTTCTCAAGCAACTCATTTTCCCTTTCCAACTCCGAATTCTTGATGAATCTGTTGAATCAGATGTTGAAGAATGACTTGGAAAATCTCAGGAGAAAGATCAGAGAGTTTACGAGATAATTGGGATTTACTTATACTTTTTAACCCAAGTTCCTTTTGCAATTTCTTCTTGTGTCGCACCTTGAAACTAATTTCTTTAAGACTGGATAATTGTTTCAATTGAGCATAAATAAATAGTTTGGTAAAGGTAAGACTATCTAGTTTTTTAACATATTTATCAACTTTCATCTGATCGATGATTTTAGAAATGACTTTCATTTCTGTAGGTTTGAGGTATTCCTTAAAAACTGATTTTGTGATATTCTTGTCCATGTGAACTCCTTATAATTAGGATATGGACAGGACTTTGAACCTTCTGCCATCTAATTATAAGGATTTTTTCATTTCTTTGAAGACTATAAATTCCCAATAATTACTTTTACTTGAAATTAATTAATACTTGACATTTTGGTTTTTATTTAATGCAACGCTAGTGAAATCACATATATTATTTCAAATTTTTTAAAAATGTTACCTCACTCCAAACTCCACAATATCTTCACAATTATTAGTTAGAATGCTAATAACATTCATTCAGCGAGGAGTCAAACAATCATATGATCTTGCAGCATCTTGTAAAAGATTTTGATATTAGAGAAGAAACTTATAATCAAATAAACGGTCTTTCTATCAATGGAATCACTGATGTCTCAAACAAGATAAAAGAGGGGTATCTTTTCGTAGCGATTAAGGGATTAAATGTGGATGGACATAATTATATAAAAGAAGCACTAGATAATGGAGCTATTGCTGTAATCGGGGAACATGAAATGAAAAATCTTAAAAAGCCTTACATAAAAGTTAAAAATAGTAGAAAAGCCCTTGGTATAGTCTCTAAAAATTTTTACGGGGATCCTTCAAAACAGAAAATCATGATTGGAATTACAGGAACAAACGGAAAAACAACAATTAGTTATTTATTAAAATACATCCTTGAACAAATTGGCTTTTCATGCTCTTTAATTGGAACTATAAAGAATTCTATAAATGGGGTGGATGTTCAAACATCTCACACGACTCCAAGTTCACTTGTGATAAATGAATTACTTTCAAAAAGTAAAGATGATGTTGTTATTATGGAGGTTTCATCCCATGGATTAGCCCAATACAGACTAGAAGGAATAGAATTTGATTATTGCATATTTACAAACTTAACTCATGACCATTTAGACTATCATGGTTCGATGGAAAATTACTTTGCAACAAAAACAGAATTATTTAAAAAAATGAAAGACAATGGAAGAGCAATCATAAATACCGATGATTTTTGGGGTGAGAAATTAGAGGGGATTTTGAAAAGGGAAGGGTTGACTGTTTATTCAGTTGGGCAATCATCTCAAAATAACCTTAAAATCCTTCAACTAAATTCATCTTTACATCCAAGTGTAAAGGTAAAGGAAAAGTGTGAAAATTATGAAATTACCTTTTCGATGGGAGGTACTCATAATCTATATAACGCAGTTATTGCCTTTGCGACTGTAAATCAATTTCATAATAAAAAAGATGATATTCTTTTGGCGATCTCCAATTTCACTGGAGTCCCTGGACGATTTGAGATAATCAAATACAAAAATGGTTCTACTGTTGTTATAGATTATGCACATACCGCAGACGCAATCTTTCATTGTTTAATAACAGCTAAAAAATTAGGGGCAAAGGTCACACACGTTTTTGGCTTTAGGGGGAATAGGGATGAGAAAAAGAGAGAAGAAATGATTAAAATTTCCTCTGAATTAAGCGATAGATATATTTTAACCTTGGATGATTTAAACGCGGTTACATTTGAAGAAATGTGTGCCACACTTAAGGAATTAAATGAGGAATTTGGGAATGCAAAAGGAATGATCATCAATGATCGAACAAAAGCTATAAAATATGCACTCGAGAATAGCAGTAGTAATGAATGGATTGTCATTACTGGAAAGGGCCCTGAATGTTATAAGCAGAACTTTTCTATTCCAACTACATCTGATAGAGAAACAGTCATGTATTTAAACATTAAATAATAACTAAGAGGTGTTAAAAATGAATGTACTAGTTATCCTAATTTTGAGTTCTCTATTTTATTATCTTTATTTTAAGGTGACATTTTTTAAAAGTAATTCACCTATTGAAAAAAAATGGATATCAACAAAATCCAGAATTGCGCTGGGTTTATTTATAGGATTCTACGGATTGAACCAGTTGTTTCTTGACCTCTCAATAATTGGCATCATAGTTGGAATAATCTTTAGTCTAGTAGGCTTCGTAAGTACAATTATAGCTGTACGACAATATAAATTCTATTTACCTCTAGTTATTGAGGAAGAAAATGATCTTTCAATTTAGGATTACCTAACCTAAATTGTGGTAATTAGAAATGGTCCTACCTTTGAAAATCCTGATGTCTAAACAAACAGTTTTATATTTCCACACAGGAAAGTCTTTTTTTGGGGGTGTTAATGCAGGTCTCAAAAGTTTTGCTAGAAAAAAATAGTATAGATAAAGAGTTAATAGCTTTCGTCATACATAAGTAGGATTAATTCTAAGATTATAAAGCCAGGTGGAAAGTTAGTATTATTAGAATGGGAAGCGGTGAAAACGAAGATAGGACATCCAATGGATGAAAAAGTGCCGTCTATTACCATGGAAAAGTTTAAAAAAATGGCTTTAATACAAAAGTATTTAAATCATATAAATGCTAGCATAAGAATGTACATAAATGATTGCTTAAGGATGTACAGATTCGGTGACATACCTTCATAATATTCTAGAGGTGAATATTATGTA
>NZ_JBHLVO010000051.1:0-14663 GCF_042433335.1 Metabacillus herbersteinensis | reverse complement strand
GCATCATTCATCACCTCAAGATTTTTATTACTTCTATTTTAATACAAAAAAGACTGTAGGCAAACTCGATAAAATCGAGTTTGTCTACAGTCTGAAAAGTCCGACTCAAGAGGAGTCGGACTTTTTTAATTTACTTTTGAAGTACACCACAAACTATACGTTCGCCTGTATTACCTACGGGATCGGTTGAGTAATCGTCAGCACCAGCATGAATAATAAAAGCACTGCCATCTAGATCTTTTAACGAATTTTCTTTTCCCTCTTGGAGTGTAACGAGAGGTGCATTTAATTCTACTTCAACTTTACCGTCTGCTCCTACTTCAATGTTCGGAAGATCTCCTGCATGGGGACCTTTTGGGTTATCAAAGCCGTGTTCTTTTTGATAAGGGTTATAGTGACTTCCAGCAGATTTGAAATCAGGTTTTTCACACTTTCCCGTTTCATGAATATGGAAGGCGCGTTTGCCTGGAGGAAGGTTTTCAGCTTTAAGACGTACTGTCACACCCGTGTTGTTTTCAAAAAGTACGACCTGTCCTACCTTTTTGTCAGTCGCGTCTTTTAATTCAACAATGACGTGTTCCTCTGTTTTTTCACTTACCGGTATCGCATCCTGGTAGATTTCTCTCTCTGTTATTTCTTGCTTATTCAACGTACATGCAGATAACACAAAGACCACACTTAAAATCATTAACCATTTTACTTTCATTCAAAACATCTTCCCTTCTACACAACAGTCACTAGCATCTTTTCCAATTATTACGGATATAAACACTTGACATGTTTGAAGGAAATACAAAAACAAAATCGTTTTATTCCTCAAAATAAGGGTAAGTATTATTAAAAGGCATAAAAAAAAGATCCTTTAAAAAGGATCCATAGTTAATTCAGTTAATTTGAAAATCGTTTTGCGCCTAAGTATCTTGGTTTCCAATAAGAATTATTTAAATTTGAAATAGACACACCTTGTGAGCTACTCGTATGAATAAATTCATTATTTCCTAAATAAATTCCCATATGTGAAGGACCTTCTTTATATGTTGTAAAGTAAACAAAATCTCCAACTGAAGGTGCACTAACAGGCTTCATGATATCCCAATATCCCGCTGTGCTTAGACGAGATACAGATGTTACTTTATTTAGGACATAATAAATAAATCCACTACAATCAAATCCTGAAGGAGTATTACCTGCCCAACGGTAAGGTGTTCCAATCAATGCTTTTGCTTCACTAATCATTTTATCTAGCTTTACGTTTGAAGTAGTCTGCTCAACCGGAGTTGTTTTAGATGGAACCAATTCTCCAGATAAAATTAGCTTTTGACCTACATAAATAATATCCGACTTTAACTCGTTCTTAACTTTGATTTCAGCGACTGTTAAACTATATTTATTCGCAATTTTCCAAAGTGAGTCTCCTGGTCGTACTTGGTAAGAAGTATTCTTACTGCCACTAGGTTGTTGATTTGGTGCTTTAGCAGTTTCAGTTGGAGCCTGTTCAACGACTTTTTCCTCAGCCTGATTTTTGACTTTAAGCTTTTGACCTACTAATATTAAATCGGTTTTTAGCCCATTAAGTTGCTTTAATTCATTCACTGTTAGCTTATAATTTCGGCCAATTACCGATAAGGAATCGCCTGATTTAACCGTATATATCGCTTCTTTTGTTGTTGTCGAAACACTTACCTTTTGTGGTGCTGTTGCTTTTGAATCTGAGTTATTTTTTGTTGGAATTTCGAGAACTTGTCCAATACGAAGTAAGTCAGTTTTTAAATTATTTGCATCTTTTAATGCCGAGACAGTTGTTTGATAGTCTCGTGAAAGTTTCCACAATGAATCTCCACTTTTCACTTTAACACTATCAGCAGCAGCCATTGACGCAAACAAAGATGAACTAACAACCGCTGTTGCTGTTAAGCCAATCAATTTCTGTTTCATCGATATGTTAACCTCCTATAGGACTTTTAAAATAGTGTGTATAAATAATAACTAAAAAGTTACTAATTTAGCGAACGGAATTATAGTCAATAAGTCTCATAGTTATATAGACTTAAGCTTACCTTTTCATCATACATATAATTACAAGTTTAGACAACATAAAATCTATGAATCTGACATTTTGCTACTTTTTTCTTAGTATTTTCCTTTTTATTGAAACTTCAAAAAAGGTGTCGGCATAAATAATCCCTGACACCTTTTTTGAGTTATTTTCCAGCCGTTATTTGGGCTCCTTCTGGGACTGATTCCGTTGCTCGGATATGTTTCCAGCCGTAAAAGAGGACAGCGGATAGTGATAAGGCTCCGAAAATCACAACCATAAATTGAAGACCAATGGTATCTAAGAATAATCCAGTTCCTAATAAGACGACCTGAAAAAGAACACGATCAATCATATTACGGAAAGAAAAGAACCTTCCATGGTATTCTTTTGGGATTTTTGTTTGAAAAATTGTAGCAGCAATAGGAAAGAAACATCCTACTCCTATGCCAAACACTCCGAATGAAATAAGAGACATACTAAAATAGTTACTAAAATATAGCGACAAATGTGCGATTGATATAACAAAAGAAAATGCAAACATAAGTGTTACCGGCGGATATAAATGAGTAATTCGCTTTACAAAAAACGCGCCAATCATAAAGCAGACTCCTTCCACTGTATACAACAGACCTTTAACAGAGATACTATCTTGAATTTCACTTATGTTTATGACCATTAAGTTGAAGCCACCAATAAAGAGCATTGGAATAATTGTTAAAACAAGGGCCGAAATAACAATTGGGACACCTTTAATAACAGGTATTACATCTTTAAAGCTACCAGACTTACCTTTATTATTTAATGTTTCCTGGTCTTCTTCAAAGTGAAGCATGAAGGTTGTTATTAAAATAGCAGCATAAGCAACCATTGAACCTATATATAAGAATTTAATATCTAACACAACTAACATCACACCTGCTAGCGCTGTTCCTGCAACCCGAGACAGCGTCGCTACATTCATATGTACGCCATTCATTTGCACGAGTTCCTCATCTTTAACGATTAATGGAATAACCGCTTGAAGAGCTGGAAAATAGAATGCCGCAGATAACTGAATGCTAATCATGAAAAGGACCATAAATGTAATGGATTCAAAATGTAGAGCAAAGAACATGAAGCTAACGCTTAACATCCTCCCAATACCTGAATAAATTAATATCTTTTTCTTAGAATATGAATCAATCAATCTACCGGCCAAAGGCCCAACTAATACACCTGCAAGTAATCCAGTAAACAGAATCAGCGATTTTAGAAAGTCAGATGGTACATATTTTTGCATAAATTCAAGATTTCCGATAATTCCCATCCACAAGCCCAGACCTGCCACTAACTCGCCGACCAGGAGAATCCAGACATTTTTATTTTTCCACATCAGCTTTCATCTTCTTCCACTTAAGATAGTTTAACTATATCACCTCAGTATTTATTTCGCCACACGAAATGTTATCTTTGATAATGAAATTTTCACCTATATTGCAAAGCCTTACTCTGTACTAATTGGATATAGCGTACCATTTATTGCAAATGACTTTTTCCCGGTTTCCTCAGAAATAACTAATATTAAAGCGTCACAAATTTCAGACAAACCTATCGCGGCTCGGTGTCTAGTTCCTACTTTAAAGGTAAAACGTTGTGATGAAAGTGGAAGCACATTAGTTGCAGAAAAAATTGCGTTTCCTCTCACAACTACTCCACCATCATGTAGTGGGTTACCTGGATAAAATATAGACTCAAGAAGGGTTGAGGACAGTTCTGCTTGTAGTTGAACTCCTTTTTGAATGAACGGTTCTACAGATTGACTTCTCTCAACGACAATTAGACCACCATGTCTTCTCTCGGACAAATTTTGACTGGCTTTTGCTAAAGCAGAATAATTTGGTGTGTACATCGCTAAATATGCCTCTAAATAAAATGAGGACGCAGTTGATTGGATTTTTTGAAAATGCCCCTTAATTTCTTCTAACTCACATAACAAACAATAATCCTTACTACTTAATGATTTCTTCATCAGTGAGGCTTCCTTGATAATTTTATCTAGATTATTGGAAATTTCTTTTTTAATCATTTCAAACATCACAGTCTCATTCATTATTTTAACGTCCTTTTCCCTGTATTTCCTTGTAGTTTCTTATATAGTCTCTTGTTTTATTACTTAATGTGAGAAATAAGTGCCACTTCGTTCATTAAAAATGTATTTTTTTCCATTCTTTTCAAACACTAGATTGAGGAGGTTTTCAAATGATTACTCAAAAAATTTTCCAGTATCTGTTTAGTATTCTTGGAATAACTACATTGGGATTCTTTTATTTTCAGATGTTTAAAGCGGAAAGAACGAAATCAGATGATCAAACAAAATAAACTACAAATGAATTAATTCATGTTATAATTCTCAAAGTTAACTTTAGGAAATCGAGGATCTAACATGAAAGAAACACGAACGTATAAAGAAAAAATAAAACAGTTTTCAATTATTTTATTACCCATTTTAATTACCCAGCTTGGTTTATTTTCGATGAATTTCTTTGATACAACGATGTCGGGAAAAGTAAGTGCCGCAGACTTAGCTGGAGTCGCGATTGGATCAAGTTTATGGGTACCTGTTTACACCGGACTAAGTGGGATTTTATTAGGAATAACACCAATTGTAGCTCAATTAGTTGGTGCGAAAGAAAAATACAAAGTTTCGTTTACTATTATTCAGGGTCTCTATTTAGCTATCTTATTATCGATTGTCATTGCCATCTTGGGCTATCTTGTCCTTGATCCCATTCTAAATAACATGGGACTTGAGGAGTCTGTTAAAACGATCGCTAGAGGCTATTTAATTGCTCTTTCTTTTGGTATTTTACCTTTATTTATCTACAGTGTTTTAAGATGCTTCATAGATGCTCTTGGGCTAACAAGAGTATCTATGATCATTACCTTATGTTCATTGCCAATCAATTTCACACTTAATTATCTATTTATTTTTGGACACTTTGGTGTACCAAAGCTAGGAGGAATTGGTGCTGGTATTGCCTCTGCCATAACATACTGGTGTATTGCGGGAATAACTGTTTTTATTGTTATAAAAAAACAACCTTTTCGAGAATTTAACGTTTTTAAAACGTTTTTTCGAATTTCCTTTTCAGCTTGGAAAGAAATCCTCCTTATTGGAGTTCCAATTGGGTTATCTATCTTTTTTGAGACAAGTATTTTTGCTGCAGTTACGTTATTAATGAGTGGGTATAACACGATCACAATTGCCTCCCATCAGGCAGCTCTTAATTTTGCTTCATTTTTATACATGTTGCCACTAAGCATTTCAATGGCATTAACGATTGTTGTAGGCCATGAGATTGGCGCAAAAAGATTTCAACATGCTAAAGTGTATAGTTTTTTAGGAGTCGGAATAGCGGTTGGGTTATCGTTATTAACAGGCGCCATTATCTATTTCTTTAGACCAGAAGTTGCTTCCATTTACACCTCTGATCCAGCTGTTTTTGAAATGATGCAGCTCTTTTTAATCTATGCTTTGTTCTTTCAGCTTTCAGATGCAATCGCAGCACCAATTCAAGGGGCATTAAGAGGCTATAAAGATGTTAATTTCACTTTTTTCACAGCGTTAGTATCCTTTTGGGTGATCGGATTGCCAATTGGGTATGTACTAGCTAATTTCACTAACTCTGGACCCTATGGTTATTGGATTGGATTAATAAGTGGACTTGCAGTTGGAGCTGTTGGTTTATCATTCCGGTTGTATTACGTGCAGAAGAAACAAAAAAACATACAATTTGATTCAAACTAAAAAGCAGCCATTACGTTTTATTAAAAGTCAAGGTTATCTTGAAATGGTTTGATAACAAAGAAGTAATATATAATGTCACACATGTTATTAGGTAAAATAGAAGGATAGATAAAAGCTGAAGTCTATCAGCTTTATCTATCCTTTTTTGTACTACATATAATCTCATTTACTACAACAACATTAAGATTTGACTACGATAAAATAAGAATTTCGTTTTTCAATAATCTCGCCCGATCGTACTGGAACTTCCACGCTTATGGACACCTATTACAAAGTTTAAAAAACGACCTCTCTCTTAGTTCAGAAAGGTCGGCCTTTTTGCAGATTAATTTTTTGTTTCGGTGATTTCATTAACAATTTGACTTAGTGCCTGGCTGATTGGTGTTGTTGGACGACCGAGCACCTTTTCGAAATCCTGGCTCCCAATCTCCAATGATCCTTCACGAATGCCTTTTTGGATATCAACGAGCATAGGAATGATAAAATCTGGTACGCCAGCACCTTTCATAATGTTGGAATAAGTCGCATCATCGACCTGTTGCAAGGGCACTTCCTTGTCCAATACAGTGCCAAGAACAGATGCGAATCCCTCTTGTGTCATCAGCTTACCAGAAAGCTCATAAATTGTATTCTCGTGTCCGTTTTCAGACAGGACTGCTGCCGCAGCCTCTGCATAATCTTGTTGCAGTGCCCATCCTATCCTGCCGGATCCCGCAGATGTCACCCAAGGTGCCCCTGCCATCACTCCTTGAATGCTTGCAATTTCGTTCTCTAAGTACCAGTTGTTTCGTAAGAAGGAGTAAGGAATACCTGTCTTCAAGATGGCTTCTTCAGCAGCACGGTGTGGTGGGGCAAGGAACAGTTTGCTTTCACTTGCATTTCCTAGGCTGGTATAAACAATAAATTTAACTTGAGCACGTTGAGCCGCTGCTACTGCATTTGTGTGCTGCTGGATTCTTGTTTCATTATCACCATCCGCAGAAATAATTAATAAGCGATCGATACCTGCAAAAGCCGTTTCCAATGTTTCTGGACGGTCAAAATCTCCGTGCCGGACTTCTACTCCACGAACCCTAAATCCTTCCGCTTTCTCCGGATTGCGAACACTGACAGCCAGTTGGCTCGCTGGTACAGTTTTCAATAACGTTTCTACAACTTTCGTTCCCAATTTTCCAGTTGCACCTGTGACTAACATTTTCATAATCTATTCCCCCAATATGTTTTTTAAAAATCTTGGTTAATGATTTGTAACCGATTTGATTACCTGTAATCATAATAATTACTTCTAGTGTTTTTGTCAACAAATACAAAAATCTTTATTTATTATGTACGAATCTTAAGGTAGAGTATAATAAGGTTGTAATCAAAAGAATTACATGATAAAATTAGGAAATTATTTTGTTGTAAAAAACGTAAGGAAGGTGACTGATTATGTCTATCAGCAGCCGATTTGCCGTGGGCATTCATATATTAGCTCTTATTGAAATAAATAAAGATGGAATAAACTCATCAGAATATATAGCAGGAAGTGTAAACACGAATCCAGTCGTAATAAGAAAAATTATGGGGATGTTGAAAAAAGCTGGGTTAGTAGAGGTACATCCTGGTATTGCGGGGGCCAAACTTGCTAAAAATATATCTGAAATCACATTACTTGAAGTATATAAGGCGGTTAATGTTGTACAGGAGAAAGAATTGTTTAGTATACATGAAAGCCCTAATCCGGTTTGTACCGTAGGCAGGAATATTCAAGACACAATAGTTCCACTGTTTACATTTGCTCAATTAGCCTTAGAGAAAACACTAGGCAATGTAACCCTTGAAGATGTTGTAAAGGATATAAATGAAAAAGAGAAATTAAATAATTAAAAAGACATTCCTAACAGGAATGTCTCAGACTGTCGACAAAACCCTTTTCGTGGGAGTTGTCGACAGTTTTTTGAATAGTGCTTTTTTTAGTCATCCCACTTATACGTCCAGTAAACCTCTTTTTCAAACCACTGCATGGCTTCTGGATTTTTAGAAATGATCTTTTCTTCCATTTGTTTTAACATTCCCTCAGTTTGAGAGCGATGTGCTTTTAAAGCATTCATTTTAATATCGGCAACAGAAGTGATATTAATCGTAACATCTGGTTCTCCGAGTATATCAACTCGATCTCTTGTAATTGGGATACAATATGTGACAGGGCGCTCAGCAATTGGCCGTCTCTTTAGGGCATGAATGACAGCAGCTCCGCAAGCATCATGATCGGGATGTACACCGAAACCTGGATAAAATGTGATCACTAGTGACGGATTTACGTCATTGATGATTTCTTCAATAATATCTGCTAAATGCTCGATATTTTCAAATTCTAATGTTTTGTCCCTTAACCCTAGCATTCTTAGATCCTGGATATCCATTGCCTGACAAGCATCTTCTAACTCTCGTTTTCGAATTAAAGGGAGAGTTTCTCTGTTTGCAAAGAGGGGATTCCCCATATTTCTTCCCATTTCACCTAGAGTTCCACAAGCATATGTAACTGGAATTCCTTCTTTTCTATTTAATGCGATAAGACCAGCAACTCCAAACGCTTCATCATCGGGATGTGGTAGTACGACCAAAACATGTTTATTCATTGTCTTCCTCCTTTCAATTGTATTTAATTCGGAAATGGTGTTTCACTTACTTGCAATGCAATAGCTAACTTTCCATCTTTATCATGACCAGCCATCAAGAGACGATTATTTTCATCAAATACCCAATCTGTTAAACCTTCAGCATAAATCCATCCATTATCAATTTTTAGTCCTACTCGATAAGGGCCTTCGCCAGTAATTTTAGCTTGTTGAAACGAAACATTCGCATTACGGATAAACGCAACAACCGTCATGTTTTCACTATTAAGATGCGCAGAATATGCACCTGTTGTCGTTTCTAAATGCACATAAATCTTTTTATTTAGAAAGGTCTCTAAATAGTTCTGAACCTCTTGCTTTACAATTGGGTACATTTAAATGCTCCTTTATAGTTTACTGCTCTTCTATATTTTCTAATTGAGTTAAATGCATCTGAATTAATTGAACTTTTTCGTCAGGTTTCAATGAAGATTCAATTATTCTTTTACTAGCTAGTTGAAATTTTTGGAGTGGTGTTTTTCGCAATCTAGGGTGTGTCATATCGTCCTTAATATCAGTTACGATCGCAAATTTGAGAGTTTCTTCTTCATTTGAACGAATGGGTAATTCTCGGCTTCTCCAAAGATTTCGATAAGCAATTAATAATTGTTGATAATTCATGATAAACTCCTTCAACTAGTCTTACCCTTATTTTAGCTGTGGACCCTGTTAAAATAAAGAAAGATGCCTTAACTGGCTCGTTTTTCTTTAAATTCTGCAGATTTAAAGTAGCGAGAGTGCGATAAACTGAAGAGAAATAATGAACTCCATATAAGGGAAAAGGTGATAAATTCAATGTTGGTAAACGGTTCGTGATAAATCACAATACCTATAACAAGTGTAATGGAAGGTGCGATATATTGAAGAACTCCGACCATGAATAATGGAATTCTACGTGCACCGCTTGCAAAAAGCAACAGAGGGATAGCAGTAGCAACACCAGCTCCAATTAACAGTAAGTTTGTCGCAAGTTGATAGTCAACAAACGACGATTCTCCTTTGTTTATAAGTGATAGTAAATACACAGCTGCAAGAGGTGTAACTACCATTGTTTCAAATGTTAGTCCCATAACTGAACTTAACTTTGTTACCTTTTTTGTTAATCCGTATAATCCAAAGCTAATCGCAAGTGTTAGCGCTACCCATGGTATTCCTCCATAATGAAGCGTCGTGATTAACACACCCAGAGTAGCTAAAAGAAATGAGATCTTTTGCCAAAGTGTCAACTTTTCTTTCAAGAAAATCATCCCAAGGAATACGCTTATTAATGGGTTTATATAATAGCCAAGACTTGCTTCGACCATATGTTCATTATTAACAGCCCATATATAAACAAACCAATTTATGCTGATTAACAAGGATGAAACGATTAAAGATATAATTAACATAGGTTTTTTAATCATTCGCTTAATTGTAACAAACGAGCTTTTCCACTCTTTCGTAAAGGTTAGCAACAATATCATAAATAAAAATGACCAAAGAATTCGATGTGCTAAAATTTCTTCTGGAGAAACGTGTTCAAGCATTTTCCAATAAAGAGGCAAAATTCCCCATAATAAATAAGATCCTGCTGTATAAAGTATACCCTGTTTATATGTACTCATTTCTTGGTTGTGCATAAGATGCCCTCTCTTTTCTTCTAAGGTGAAATAAATTAGCTTTATTAATAGTCCAGCGCTAATTATACCCACCTATATACATGTCTTACAAGAGGAATGACTTACTAACAATTCTAGGATGTGCGCATATATTGAAGCATCTATATGATTGTAGAAGGGTGTGAAAGTATGTTTCCGTGGAATAAACAATTTCCCTTTCAGGGCACAAATTCTACAGATTCTTTTAAAAATATGAAACCTGCAGAAGTAGAAGGGTACATTCAAAATGTGATGAAAAACGTTTTTGGTGGAGATTTTTCATCTAGCTTTCCCTTTCAAGGCGACCTTCCCTCTCATAGCTCTTCCGGCGAAAAAAATCAGGGTTCCATTAAAAGTGAACTGTTCGAAACATCGGAATATGTTTATGTAAGGTTGCCAATAAATGCAGAGCAGATTCAATCCATTCGAATACAGCATACAAACAGTCAACTGTTATTATTAAATTATCCGAATGATGGTAAAGAAAGAAAGTTCATGCTTCCATCGACAGTGAAACGTAAAGGAACAAAAGCTGTTGTCACAAATGGAATGCTCGAAATAAGATTTATCAAGCATGAGGATCATCACATCTCAGAGATTGAAATTAGAAACCAGGATTAACAAAAGCGAAAAACGCCTTGATCAGCCTCAGGCATATCATAAGACGATAATAAATAAAAGGCGCCTTTTGCCTTCAATTTATAATTGGCTTATGACCTCTAGGGACTAGGCGCTGGAGCTGAATGTAGAAACGCATACTTAATTTAAAAGGATATACTTTCTGAAATAGTTTAAAAACTACCTACTATTGCAGGTAGTTTTTTTATTAATCATTTAGGTGGGTAGCCACCACCATATGGGAAGCCACCATATGGAGAGCCACCGTATGGGGAGCCACCATATGGGGAACCACCATATGGCGAGCCACCATATGGAGAGCCACCGTATGGGGAGCCACCATATGGGGAACCACCATATGGCGAGCCACCATATGGAGAGCCACCGCCATAATAAGGATATGGTGGGTAATAAGGTCTTGGTCTAGAATAGTTAAAAACAGCGCTTCCGACTAATCCTCCAAACAGACCTCCAATAAAAGGGCCACCAAAAAAGAATGGACTTCTTCCATATCCGTAATAAGGGCGACGGATATCATATCGCATCATATATGGGTTCATTTCTTTACCTCCTCGTATATTACCTACACTAAAAGGTATTCAACTAGGTAAAGAATGGAGTGGGCGAATAGCTATCACAGGATGTTTTAGTTTTTATTAATCATCTATTGATTGTTGAATTGAGTGATCCAGACGATGAACAATAATTGATGCATTACTTTTTTTCACAAGTTCTTTCCCCTTTTTTACTGCCTCATCCTTAGTATTAAACGAGAAGCTTGCTTGTTTATTTCCTTCTTTTTTCAGGTTCCATTGATTGCTTCCGTATTCAATATGACAAGTGTCTTGAAAATCATCTTTTTTTGACCACTTTTCCGCTTGCGATATACTAATTGGAATGGTCCTTCCTTCTGGATAGCCTTCTTCAAGTAAAGCATTTGCAATCTCGATTGCTTTATCTTTGGTTTTTGAGGGCAAGTTTTTCATTGACTCTGGATAGTCATTTTTAGACCAAGCCATGTTTATCACCTTCCTTGATTTAGTGTACATGTACCCTTCATTTGTGTTGTAAAACACTTGTAGTGACATACAAAATTGAACAAAATGTAAAAAGGACTCTTCAAGGGAAGGGTCCTTTTGTTAATGTTCATAGATCATTTTTTTTGTCATTCCACCATCAACAACGAGATTCGTTCCGGTCACAAAGTCGTTGGTCGGTTCTGTTAAATACATGCAGGCTTTTGCAATGTCTGCAGGCTTTCCAACACGCTTAGAAAAATGTTGAGCATGATCAATTGATCGCAATTCGTCATAATTACCAGTTTCTATCCACCTAGGTGAAACCGAATTAACACGAATTCCATCATGACCAAGTGAAGCAGCTAGTGCATGTGTGATGGAAATAATAGCCCCTTTAGTCGCTGCATAAGCTTCTGAATTCGGTTCAGACATGGTTGCTCTTGTAGAAGAAATGTTAACGATTAATCCACCTCTAAGGTTTTTCTTCATAGCTTTAGCTGCTTCTCTTGAAGCAAATAAGACACTTCTTAAGTTTGTCTGAATAACATCTTCCCATTGCTCAATAGTTATATCATAAGGAGACACCCAAACTGATTTACCTGCATTATTGATCAAAACATCTATTGTTTCGTATCGATTAATTGCAAATTCAATTAAGTTTCTTATATCGGTGAGTGATCGAACATCAGTTGAGAAAAAATCAACGTTTAATTTCTTCCTCTTTAACTCCGCTGATAGTAAGTGACCTTCTTCTAGATCAACATCAGCGAAAATTACATTATGACCATGTTCTGCATAAACTCTAACTATTTCTTTTCCTATTCCGTTAGAACCACCAGTAACAATAACCGTTTGTACCATTCAATCCTCTCCCTTTTGACAGTATTGATTTGCCCAAAGCTGAACTTCTCTCATAACTCCTTCTAAACTGTTTCCTTTTTCAGTTAATTGATAAATTACTTTTACAGGTGTTTCAGCTAAAACTACGCGTTCAATTAACCCTTCATTTTCCAGCTCTTTTAACCGTTCAGCTAGCATTTTTTGACTAATACTAGGGATAGTATCAGTTAAATCTTTAAAACGCTTTGGTCCATCTAAAAGAACGTGAACAATTATTCCTGTCCACCTTTTACCTAGGAGGCTAAAAGCAGATTCCATTTTTGGACAAAGACCGATTTTCATCTTTTATCACCCTCACATACTTACTTCTTGACTAAACGCACAATATTTTATAAGATAGCAAAGTCAAACTTACAAAAAGTTAGTTTGTTACTTTTTGTTTATTATATATGACAACTCAACCAGAAGACAACTAGGAGGTTTATAATGACTACAACTTTAACAAATGATTTACTTTCGGTTATAAATAATCGTACGTCAATTCGTCACTATGATTCAACAATAAAAATCAGTGAGGAAGATTTAACAGAGATTTTAGATTCTGCTACTAAGGCTCCATCTGCATGGAATCTTCAGCATTGGCACTTTCTTGTATTTAAAAGTGATGAATCTAAAGAAAAACTCTTACCAATAGCTTATAATCAAAAGCAAATCGTCGAGTCGTCGGCAGTTATTGCGATCCTCGGTGACTTGCAAGCAGATAAAAATACGGATCCAGTCTATGAGCCACTTGTTCAAGCAGGATATATGACAAATGAAATTAAAGAAAACCTAGCTGGACAAATTCATGGAGCTTATCAAAATAGTATTTATGCAAGAGATGCTGCATTTAGTAATGCCTCTCTAGCTGCCATGCAATTAATGATTGCTGCAAAAGCAAAGAGTTATGATTCGTGTGCAATCGGTGGATTTAATGTCGATCAGCTAAAAAAAGAGTTCTCAGTTTCAGAGCGTTTTGTGCCAATTATGTTAATAAGCATAGGAAAAGCAGTTAAACCCGCACATAAAAGTAGCAGAATGAGTGTCGATAAAGTATCTACTTGGTTATAAAAATAAGCCGCAGGAACACTGTGGCTATTTTATTTCTCTTTTGTACCAATCGGCAGCGGCTTGAGCCTCTGACTTTGTTAGCTGATGACCATAGGATTCCCAATGAATGGATACAGTTGCACCTGCTTTTTTTAAAAGCTCAGCCAAATCTTCTGTTTCTTCAGGCTTACAGATTGGATCATTTTTTCCAGCACCAATAAAGACTGGTAAATCAACCATATTTGGAAGTTGGACCCCTCTTCTTGGAACCATCGGATGGTGTAGAATTGCACATTTCAGTGAATTTTTAAAATGAAAAAGGAGACTCCCTGCAATGTTTGCCCCATTTGAATAACCAATTGCTACAACTTCCTCACGATTGAATTGATAGGTATCTGATGCTTCTCTAATAAAATCATTTAATTCTTTAGTACGTAGAATTAAATCCTCTTCATCAAAAACACCTTCTGCTAATCGTTTAAAAAAACGAGGCATTCCATTTTCAGATACATTTCCACGACAGCTTAAAATATTTGCTTCAGAATCAATCATCTTACCTAAAGGGATTAAGTCTGATTCAGTTCCACCGGTTCCATGTAAAAGAAGTAATGTTCGATCTGAGTTAACACCTTTTTCAAATATATGTTTCATAAAAAAACCTCGTTTCTTTTTTCATATCGACTTTCAACATGTTCATCTCTACTGTAAGTGGTTAGTAATGTTGTGAATTATGTAAAAAAATAGTTCAATTTAGTATATCTCGAATTCGAATTAATTATAAAATTTACTTATTTACAAGTCAATAAAAAACACTTTCTAACCATACTTTTCCCCTTCCAAACGAAAAAAATCTTCTTATCAATAGTATGATAAGAAGATTTCAGACTGTAGACAAACTCGATTTTATCGAGTTTGCCTACAGTCTTTTTTGTATTAAAATAGAAGTAATAAAAATCTTGAGGTGATGAATGATGC
>NZ_JBHLVO010000050.1:0-18747 GCF_042433335.1 Metabacillus herbersteinensis | reverse complement strand
CCAGCGTTCGTCCTGAGCCAGGATCAAACTCTCCAATAAGATTGTTTGACTAGCTCTTCTTTTGCACACAAATGTGCGAAAAAAACTTTGTTGCTTTTGTTGATTAAATCAACGTTGGCACGCTTGGTTTTGTTTAGTTTTCAAAGAACTTTTTAACTCATTCGCCTAAAAGCGACTTCGTCAGTATATCATAAACACGCAAATCGTGTCAATAACTTTTTTAAGAAGTAACTCTATAAAGTTACTGAACCGCATCAGCGACGTACATAAATATATCACTTAGATATTATACTGTCAACAAAAAAAATAAAACAAATGGTTTCCCATTTGTTTTATCCCGTAATCATCGTTTTAATGACGATTAACGCTAGTAGTCCAGGGATACCTAATAACCCGGAAATGCTAGATGTAATTAAGTTAATTGGTATATGAAGATCTAAACTTGTTCCAAATGCATTTACGAAAAAAAGTAATAAAGCCCCGACTGTAATTTTTACGAGCACTTGTCCAACCCATCTTAGCGGTCTTATTGGAGCGCCCACAAATAGTAGGACCAAGATCAAGCCGCCAAGGACAGAAAAAACTAAAATTGGTTCCACGTTATCACTCACTTTCATTTCCTAATAGTAAGAAGATATGAAAGTTGTCGCAAAATAGAACAAGCTGTTTCGTCCTTTTAACAAGTTAACCTTATAAAGAACCTCGATATTTACCAAATGTAATGTTGCGCTTTTTTGCTTCTTTAAATAGAAAAAAGTACTTAGCTTCTGCAAGTTTAAGTTCATATAACACTTCAGAAGAGGGTTCAACACTCTTATCAACTAACTGCTTTTGCCGGTTCCATTCACTTTTCGCTGATAGTAGACTTTCAAGAAGAAGCTGGTCGTACTGATTTCTTAACCAACCTTTTCGGCGAAAAAGCATAGAAGTACCCCCTTTTAAATTTCTCTTCTTCCTTCCATAGCTTTTGATAAAGTAACCTCATCTGCATATTCTAAGTCTCCACCCATTGGCAAGCCGTGTGCAATTCTCGTTATTTTAATTCCTGTTGGCTTTAAGAGTCTTGATATATACATAGCTGTAGCTTCTCCCTCAATATTGGGATTTGTTGCTAAGATGACCTCTTGAATAAGATCATCCTGGAGTCTTTTTAAAAGTTCAGGAATTTTTATATCTTCAGGTCCTATTCCATCCATTGGAGAGATTGCCCCATGTAATACGTGATAAAGGCCATTATATTCTTTCATTTTTTCCATCGCGATTACATCTTTAGGATCTTGAATAACACAAACTACACTTTTATCTCGACGGTCATCTTCACATATGTAGCATGGGTCTTGATCGGTAATATGGCCACAAACTGAACAATAAGATAAGTTTCTTTTAGCGTTAACTAAAGCTTTTGCGAAATCTAATACAACATCTTCTTTCATATTTAATACAAAAAAAGCCAGACGAACCGCTGTTTTCGGCCCTATTCCTGGCAATCTCATAAAGCTATCAATTAGCTTTGATATCGGTTCAGGATAATGCATTCTTACTCCTCCTTAAAAAAGCACAAACGCCTTGTTCAGCCTTAGGCATAGCATAAGGCGATTCTAGGGTAGAAGGTGTTCTTTGCCTTCAATTTAGAATTGACTTATGACCTCGAGGCAGTCAAAAACGCGACGTCAATCGCCATGACTGCACTAGCACGTCCTGTGCCTCGGGGCTAGGCGCTGGAGCTGGACTTGCGAAACGCTTACTGAGTCTTAGAATTATATAAATTCTGTTAGTAATAAAAAAAAGAACAAGCGCCCATTTAGCGACGTAGAGTGACAGGAAGCCATAAGTCGCTGGGCGCTAGAGCTGGATTCAAAAACACAAACTAAATCAAAACATTTTCACTTTCCTATCCTAGAACATTCCAGGCAAGTTCATTCCTTTGGTGAATTGTCCCATTGTATCACTTGTTAAATCATCCATCTTCTTTAAAGCGTCATTTGTTGCTGCTAATACTAAGTCTTGAAGCATATCGATATCTTCAGGATCTACTACTTCTTCTTTAATTGTTACACTTAGAACTTCCTTTTGTCCATTTACTGTTACAGTGACCATTCCACCGGCAACAGTACCCTCAACAGTTTTTAGAGCAAGTTCTTCTTGAGCCTTTTCCATATCCTTTTGCATTTTTTGCATTTGCTTCATCATTTTTTGCATATTACCCATTCCGCCACGGTTCATAGTCAATTCCTCCATTATTAATCTTTTATTTCAATTAGTTCATTGCCTACTAATTTTTTTGCTTCTGCAATGAGTGGATCTTCTCCATCTTCTTGTTGATCTGTGTCTTCATCACTTCTCTGGAATCGCAGAAACTCTTCTCTTAGTTTACCCCATTCTTGGTCTGGAACGCCAACCATTTCCAACCTTTTACCTAGCAATTCGTATAGAATCGCCTCCATATTAGATCGAACATTATTGTTATTCTCAGCAACCATTTTACAATGAATCTCAAACTTGAATTTCAAAATAAAAGCACTTTCTGAAGCTGCAACTGGTTCACTATCCGTTAATAAAGCTGCGTGGGATACTTTATTTTGTTTTCTTAAAACTTCAAGGAGCTCTCCCCAACGTTTTTTCACAACTTCAAGGTCATTTCTAGTCGCCACCTTCAGGATTTCATGAATTCGCCCTTCTGGTACCTTATAGCCGCTTCTCATCATTTTTTGCTTAGGTTCTTTACTGGCACTAGGTTGTTGTTGTGCTAATGTAATACCCTGCTGTTTTATTTGAGTGAGTTCTGATTCAAGGGAGTTGATTCTATTTAATAGCGTGGAAAATCCTTCTGTTTCAGTTACTATGACGGCTGACACAGATTCCTGACATAGTTTCACAAGTGCTACTTCAAGAAATATTCTTGGGTGGTTGGTCCATTTCATTTCCTGCTGGCTTTTGTTTAAAACATCTATAGTGTCGTAGATTTCACTTGTCGAGAGTTTCTCAGCTAACGCGGTAAATTCGTTGTCAATCGTAACACGTTCAAGTACTTCTTCTAACTGTGGCGCAGTTTGGTATAACAACATATCCCGGAAATAGTAGATTAAGTCTTCAATGAATCGAGATGGGTCTTTTCCTTGTTGCATGAGTTGATCTAGCGCTCTCAGTGCTGTCGTAACATCCTTTTCATGAATTGATCTAACGAGTTGACTTAGAAAGCCTTGTGATATTGCGCCAGTTATGAGCAAGGCCTCTTCTAACCTTAGTTTATCTTCACTAAATGAAATAGCTTGATCTAGTAGACTTAAAGCATCACGCATGCCACCATCTGCAGCACGAGCAATCACTTGTAGAGCAGCATCTTCAACTTCTATATCTTGGTTATGTATAACCTCTTGCATCCGTCCCACAATTGCACCAGCGGTAATTCTCCTAAAATCAAAGCGCTGACAACGGGAAATAATTGTTAGCGGGATTTTATGTGGTTCAGTTGTCGCTAAAATAAATAAGACATGTTTTGGTGGTTCTTCTAATGTTTTTAATAGAGCATTAAACGCACCGATAGAGAGCATGTGAACTTCATCAACAATATAGACTTTATATGAGACCGAAGATGGTGCATATTTCACTTTGTCACGAATATCCCTAATTTCATCAACACCATTATTTGAAGCTGCATCAATTTCAATTACATCTGATATTGATCCATCTGTAATACCTCTGCAAGATGCACATTCGTTACATGGTTCTGCAACCGGGGCCTTTTCACAATTAACTGTTTTCGCAAAAATTTTTGCAGCACTAGTCTTCCCAGTTCCTCTGGGACCTGAAAATAAATAGGCATGCGAAAATTTCTCCTGCAGGAGGGCATTCTGTAGCGTTCTTGTGATATGTTCCTGTCCAACCACATCATGAAATAGCTGCGGCCGCCAGACACGGTATAAAGCCTGATAACTCACGTAAACGCCCCCTCAAAATTCTTCTCTTCTATTATAACGCAACCATTTAGTATTTTCCAAAAGGAGTTGTCTCAGAAACACCCTTTTTATAAAAGAAAATTCACATAATCGAAGTAACTATTCTATCTAACAAAAATTAGTTTGAACCAATTCAGAATACCATTACATATCTTTTTTAAAATACAAAAACTCACCCATAAAATGAGTGAGTTAGTATGTAAGGAAACTGCCGTGCACCTTCCTTCGATTAGAAACCATAAGCGTTACTCAAGCAGTTAGCTCGGCCCAGGCAACCCTGCGGCACATGGGAGCTTCCACTTAATGCTGCTTCCTTCCGGACCTGACATGGTTCATGGATTCCCATTGCGCAGGACCCAGGCGTCAACACCACTTACTTGAGGCAGCCCTACAGTTTACTAACCTCTAGAAGGAATTCGGCCTCGCTAGAGCGGATTGCGAGTACAGGGCACCGCTACCTCCCCGCTTAGCACGGCAAAATTGAAACCATATTTGGTTGCGCCGTTTAGTACGACGCTTGTATTAGTATATCTGCTTTTTGTAGAAATTGCAACGCTTAGCAATTGTAAGTTTTTTCAAGTGATTATTCCACCCGGCTTCGTTTCTTTTTCTCGCGTATCTTACGGAAGAATGTGCTAAGTAGCTCACCACACTCTATTTCCAATACACCTTTTGCAATTTCAACTTGATGATTAAACCGTTCTTCTTGTAGTAAATTCATTAATGTTCCGGCACAGCCACCTTTAGGATCTGATGCTCCATATACAACACGTTTAATACGCGAGAGTACAATTGCTCCTGCACACATAGGGCAAGGCTCAAGCGTCACATATAATGTTGCATTCTCAAGCCGCCAAGTTCCCGCCTTTTTACATGCTTTATCGATTGCTAATATTTCGGCATGGGCAATTGAACGTTGCTCTATTTCTCGTAAATTGTGAGCTTTTGCTATAACTTTACCATCCGACACTAAGATAGCTCCTATGGGAACCTCACCAATCTCTTCAGCCTTCTTTGCTTCCTCTATTGCTAATTCCATGTAGTAATAATCACTCTTCATAAAAAAGCTCCTTATATAACCATGCTCTATTACACATTCTATCCTTATAAGAAGTGATTCGAAGCATTTATTTTATGTATTCGGGTCAACCGATCATTGGGAGTGTTTGATATGTTACCTAAAAAGAAAACAGCTCTACTTATTATCGACATGATAAATAATTTTAAATTTGAAAATGGAACGGTATTAGCAGAACGTGCAAATGACATTGCTCAGCCTATTTATCAGTTAAAGAAAGAAATGAAAAAAGGTGAACTCCCTATTGTTTATATTAACGATCATTATGATCTTTGGCAGGCTAACTACGAAAAAATCGCCCAGAAATGTACGAACTCACTGAGCCAGCCAATTATTGATCTATTATACCCTGAAAACGATGACTATTTCTTAATCAAACCAAAGCATTCTGCCTTTTACGGGACGGCATTAAATACTCTTCTATACAGTCTAGGGGTTCAAACATTAATTATTACTGGTATTGCGGGAAACATTTGCGTCCTTTTTACCGCGAACGATGCATACATGCGAGAATATAGTTTAATTGTTCCTAGTGATTGTATAACCTCAAATGACATAAAAGATAATGAGTATGCTCTAACAATGATGAAAAATGTCCTAAAAGCATCTGTTACACCTAGTCTGCAGTTAAATTTAAATAACATGTAATCAGGTTTCTCCTCATAAGATGTAGAAAAATGCTATACAGAGGAGGACATATATGCAAATCCATATTGTCCAACAGGGGCAAAGTTTAGTGGGAATTTCTCAGGCTTATAGCACCACTGTACAAGAGATTGTCCGAACGAATGAAATTCAAAATCCTAACAACCTTGTCGTTGGTCAAGCCATTGTCATTCCAATTCAAGGGCAATTTTATTGGGTTAGACCAGGAGATAGTCTACAGAAAATTGGGCAGAGATATGGAATTAACGCAAATGAACTTGCTAGGATCAATGGCATATCAGCATCACAGCCTCTCCAAGTTGGCTTTAGATTATATATCCCTCAAGGGACAAAACGATCTGTAGAGACAAATGCCTATGTTGAGCCACGTCAACAAGTGACCACTACCATCGAGCAAGCAACAAGGAGTGCAGCTCCTTATTTAACTTATTTAGGCCCCTTTAGCTTTCAGATTAAACGTGATGGAACATTAAAAGAGCCATTACTAAATAACTTCCCTCAGATAGCAAGACAAAATAATGTAACACTAATGATGGCCATTACGAATTTAGAAAACGATCAATTCAACGATGAACTAGGAAGAATTATTTTAACGAACCAAGAAATTCAAAATAAACTTCTAACAAATATTGTTCAAACGGCGAAAAAGTACGGATTTAGAGACATTCACTTTGATATGGAATACTTAAGACCCCAAGATCGCGAGGCTTACAATCAATTTTTACGTAAAGCCAAGGATCGCTTTAAGCGCGAGGGATGGCTCCTTTCCACAGCATTAGCTCCTAAAACAAGTGCGGATCAAAAAGGAAAATGGTATGAAGGGCATGATTATAAAGCCCATGGTGAAATTGTTGATTTTGTCGTAATAATGACATATGAGTGGGGATACAGTGCTGGTCCTCCAATGGCAGTTTCTCCAATTGGTCCTGTCAGAGATGTCCTTGAATATGCAATATCAGAAATGCCGAGTCGGAAAATTATGATGGGACAAAATTTATATGGATACGACTGGACCTTACCTTTCGTTCAAGGTGGTCAATTTGCAAAAGCTGTAAGTCCGCAACAAGCCATCCAACTTGCAAGTCAATATAATGTTCCTATTAAGTACGATACAAAGTCACAAGCACCCAACTTCGACTATCAAGATACTAGCGGCAAAGAACATAAAGTTTGGTTCGAGGATGCGAGATCGATACAAGCGAAGTTCGATTTAATAAAGGAATTGGACCTTAGAGGAATTAGTTATTGGAAGCTAGGACTTTCCTTCCCTCAAAACTGGCTACTTATTACAGATAACTTTCAAGTGGAGAAAAAAGCGATTCAGTAGATCGCTTTTTTCTTTTGTCATCTTTAGGTTTGTACGGATATACGCTTTGACTATTGTCATTTTTCAGCATAATTATTGGAAATTAGTCATTTTTCGTAAATCGTTACTTTCTAAATGGAGACACTATGGTACAATAAAATCTGTCTGTTTTTAAGTAAATGCAAGGTTGTTTTAGAGGAGGACACGTAATGAATGGAATACCCTTTATTACTGTTGAGGGCCCGATTGGTGTCGGTAAAACCTCATTAGCCAAAGCAATATCTGAACACTATCATTATCACTTGTTAAAAGAGATCGTAGACGAAAATCCTTTTCTCGGTAAGTTTTATACGAATATTGAAGAGTGGAGTTTTCAAACAGAAATGTTTTTTCTGTGTAATCGCTACAAACAGCTTGAAGATATCGAGCAAGATTTTTTAAAACTAGACAAGCCTGTTGTTGCTGATTACCATGTGTATAAAAATCTTATTTTTGCGAAACGAACATTAAAAGAAAAACAATACGATAAATACTTAAAAATTTACGATATATTAACGAGTGACATGCCAAAGCCCAACCTGATTATCTATCTTAATGCAAGCTTGGATACCCTACTCACTCGCATCTCTATGAGAGGACGAGATATTGAGAAGAGTATTGAACCTTCTTATTTACGTCAACTCTCTGAGGATTATGAAACAGCTATGTCACAGTGGGAACAAGATTATCCGTCCATTCCCATTATTCGATTAAACGGTGATGATCTAGATTTTGTTCAACAAGAGAATGATCTGAATTACATTTTTAAAGTCTTAGATCAATCTTTACAAAAAGGAGTAATATCAAAATGAATCTTCGAGAAAAATATCACATCCCGCATAATGCTGTGATAACAATTGCTGGAACCGTTGGAGTTGGTAAGTCCACGATGACAAATGCTCTTGCAAGAGCCCTGAACTTCCGGACTTCTTTTGAAAAGGTAGATACGAACCCGTACCTTGATAAATTTTATGCAGATTTCCAACGTTGGAGCTTTCATCTGCAAATCTATTTCTTAGCTGAACGATTTAAGGAGCAAAAGAAAATTTTTGAATATGGTGGTGGCTTTGTCCAAGATCGTTCAATTTATGAGGATACTGGCATCTTTGCAAAAATGCATTATGAAAAGGGAACAATGACGGAAGTTGATTATGAAACGTATACTAATCTTTTTGACGCCATGGTCATGACGCCTTACTTTCCACACCCTGATTTACTAATCTATCTTGAAGGAAGCTTAGAAGATATCTTATCTAGAATAAAAGTGCGTGGTCGCCCTATGGAACAGCAAACTCCTGTTCAGTACTGGGAAGAAATGCACAGCCGCTATGAAAATTGGATCAATAATTTTAATGCATGTCCAGTTTTAAGGTTAGATATTAATGATTATGATCTCGTAACAAGTGAACATTCAATAGAACCAATTGTTGAACGAATTGGACATTTTATTGAACAAACAAGGTTACTAAAGAAATAAGAGGTAAGCCCATATGGGTTTACCTCTTATTTTTTGATAACTAACCAAAGAACAAAAGCGCAGGGCGCCTTGGTCAGCCTTAGGCATAGCATAAGGCGATTCTAGGGTAGATAGAAGGCGTTCTTTGCCTTCAATTTAGAATTGACTTATGACCTCGAGGCAGTTACAACCGCGACGTCCTGTCGCTGTAACTGCACTAGCACGTCCTGTGCGTCGGGGCTAGGCGCTGGAGCTGGATTTGCGAAACGCCTACTGTGTCTTAGAATTATATAAATTCTGGTGTATAAAAAAAACGTTACAATAAAGTAACGTTTTAACAATCTCCCATATTCTATGCGCTAAAATATAAGATAAGTATAGTTATAAAATGGAGGAGGAAGAGGGATTCGAACCCCCGCGGGTTTTGACACCCCTGTCGGTTTTCAAGACCGATCCCTTCAGCCGGACTTGGGTATTCCTCCGTTTCGACAAGAATTAATATATCATATACTGATTATTCTTGTCAACAAAGTTCTAAAAATTTATTTAGAATTTACTTTTTAGGATTTATCGTTAATAAAATAAGTAGTTACTCTTCATATAATATGTACATTACACAAGCCTTTTAGCAAATAATGCTGGGCAACAATATATATGCTTGCCCAGCAAACTTTCCTTTTTACTTGCTAATTCGTTCTTTATTTCCCATATATGATCTAAGTACTTCAGGGATAATTACACTGCCATCTTCCTGCTGATAGTTTTCTAAGATGGCAGCAACTGTTCTACCAATTGCAAGCCCTGATCCATTTAATGTGTGGACATTTTCTGGTTTTCCTTTTGCTTCGCGTCTGAAACGTATATTTGCTCGACGTGCTTGGAAAGATTCAAAATTACTACAAGATGAAATTTCCCGATACGTTTCATAGCTAGGAATCCAGACTTCAATATCATACTTCTTAGCAGCAGTAAAACCTAAGTCAGCCGTACACATATTTAAGACTCTGTAAGGAAGTTCTAGTAATTGAAGCACCTTTTCTGCGTGCCCTGTTAAAGTTTCAAGCTCTTGATAAGAATCTTCGGGCTTTACAAATTTGACCATTTCCACTTTATTAAATTGGTGTTGACGGATTAGTCCTCTTGTATCACGTCCCGCAGAACCTGCTTCTGAACGGAAACATGCACTAAATGCAGCGTAGTTAATAGGTAGTTGATCTGCCGTTAGGATCTCATCTCGATGTAAGTTTGTAACTGGAACCTCAGCAGTTGGGATTAAAAAGTAGTCTTCACCAGCAATCTTAAATGCATCCTCTTCAAACTTCGGAAGCTGACCAGTTCCTGTCATACTGTCACGATTTACGATGTATGGCGGTAAAACTTCTGTATAGCCGTGCTCTTCTACGTGCAAATCAAGCATGAAGTTAATCAATGCACGTTCTAATTTTGCCCCTAGCCCACGGTAAAAGACGAAACGACTACCTGTTACCTTTCCAGCTCGTTCAAAATCTAGAATCCCTAATTCATCCGCTACTTCCCAATGTGGTTTAGGTTCAAATCCAAATTCTTTCACTTCTCCCCATTTACGAACCTCAACGTTGTCATCCTCTGATTCACCCACAGGAACGCTCTCATGAGGAATATTAGGGATTGAAAGCATCAGCTTCTCAAGTTCATTTTCTACGATGCGGAGCTCATCATCAAGTACCTTAACTTTGTCTCCAACCTCTTTCATTTCAGTGATGAGTGCATCGGCATCTTTCTTTTCTCTTTTTAAAACAGCAATTTGTGCAGAAGCTTCATTTCGTTTACTTTTTAGCACTTCTGTTCCAGAAATGAGTTCTCTTCGTTTCTGATCCAAGCCCTCAAATTTATCAAACTCAGATAAATTTTCTCCACGTGCACTTAGTTTGGTTTTAACTTCTTCTAAATTTGCTCTTAAATACTTAATATCCAGCATAATAAATTCTCCTTTTTATAAAAAATGAATACAAAAAAACTCCCATCCCTATGAAAGGGACGAGAGTTACCCGCGTTACCACCCTAGTTAAAAACACAGAGAGACTGCATTTTCCACCTCATGGATAACGGCCAGTACCGGAATAGAATACACTTGCTTATAAAGCAATTTCAACTATTCATTCAAGGATGGATTCACAAGCTACTATCACCGGTTCTCACCAACCACCGGCTCTCTTAAGATAGGTCACTTTGCTACTACTTCCTATCAACACGTTTTCGTATATTTTAGTAATTCATAATTTACTACAAGTTTTTGAAGGATGCAAGGTTTTTATACGTAATTTTTTTCCTTGGACTCTTTCACCATATTTAAAAACAACTGAGTCATACGGTGATCATTTGTTAATTCTGGATGAAAAGAACAACCAAGTAAGTGTCCTTGACGCGCCGCTACAATTCGTCCATTATGCTTTGATAGAATTTCAACATCTTCGCCAACTTCAACAATGTGCGGTGCTCGTATGAACACTCCAACAAAGTCATCTGCTACGTCTGTAATGTTAAGTTCTGCCTCAAAGCTTTCGCGTTGGCGACCAAACGAGTTCCGCTCAACCGTTGCATCCAATACACCGATGTGAGACTCGTCATAGCCAACTATATTCTTTGCGAGTAGGATGAGCCCTGCGCATGTCCCAAACAAAGGTTTACCCTGCTTTGCAAAATCCTTTAGTGGGTCTAGAAAATGATATTTATCAATTAATCGACGCATTGTCGTACTTTCACCACCAGGCATAATTAACCCATCAATTTCATCTAATTGACTAGGTGTCTTCACCACGATTGCTTCTGCACCACATGCTTCAATTGAAGTTACATGTTCTCTTACTGCTCCTTGTAAGCCTAGTACTCCGATTTTCAACATGTTTTTACCAACCGCGCTCTTGCATTCTTTGTTCTGGTAGTAATGTTGAAATCTCAATGCCCTTCATAGCAGAGCCTAGTCCTTTTGAAAGAGAGGCAATCAACTCATAATCTTCAAAGTGAGTTGTAGCTTCAACAATTGCACGAGCAAATTTTGCCGGATTTTCAGATTTGAAAATTCCTGATCCAACAAATACACCATCTGCTCCAAGTTGCATCATTAATGCTGCATCTGCAGGTGTCGCTATACCACCAGCTGCAAAGTTAACAACAGGTAGCTTTCCTTCACGTTTAATCTGAAGAAGAAGCTCAAACGGTGCACCTAAAAGCTTAGCTTCAGTCATCAATTCATCTTCACTCATGCTAGCCACTTTTCTAATTTGTCCATTTACCTTACGCATATGTCTAACAGCTTCGACGATATTACCTGTTCCAGGCTCACCCTTAGTTCTCAACATAGAAGCACCTTCAGCAATACGTCTAGTAGCTTCACCTAAATCACGGCAACCACAGACAAATGGTACGGTGAACGTACTTTTTAACAAGTGATATTCTTCATCTGCAGGAGTTAATACTTCACTCTCATCAATGTAGTCTACACCCATTGATTCAAGAATGCGGGCCTCAACAATATGCCCAATACGTGCTTTAGCCATTACTGGAATTGAAACTGCGTTCATAACAGCTTCAACGATTGTAGGATCAGCCATTCTAGCTACTCCACCAGCTGCCCGGATATCAGCAGGAACTCGCTCTAATGCCATAACAGCAACAGCACCAGCTTCCTCAGCAATTTTTGCTTGCTCCGCATTGACAACGTCCATTATCACGCCGCCCTTTTGCATTTCAGCCATACCCCGTTTTACACGATCAGTACCAATACTCATTTTGTATGTCCCCCTTATGTAAGTTCATCCCTATGTTTAGGATTTGTAATATAGACTCAATAAATTCATCTATGCTTATTTTATCCTAATTTAATATAAAATCCTATTAAAATAAACGGGAATAGTAAAACAATTCTTAATTAATAGGCTAAGAACATTATCTATAGTCAATCTTTTAGTCGAGAGAGACTTGAGACTAGCCTTAAGATTGCCGTTAGGATTGATTTAGTACCACGAGCCTAGGCTTATCATATTTTTTTAAAAAAAGAGCGAGGCCTTGGTCAGCCTTAGGCATAGCATAAGGCGATTCTAGGGTAGATGGTGGTCTTTGCCTTCAATTTAGAATTGACTTATGACCTCGAGGCAGTCAAAAACGCGACGTCAATCGCCATGACTGCACTAGCACGTCCTGTGCGTCGGGGCTAGTCGCTTGAGCTGGATTCCGTAACGCTTGCTCAGTATTAGCATTATATAAATTCTGATGTATGAAAAAAGGGTAACTAGATTCGATTTAATCTAGTTACCCTACAGTACTTAAACTTGATTTAGTTTTGTAATTTTTTTCGGATTTAAAACGCGCTTTTGCCAAATCAATGTCATAACAAGCGTGATGACTAAGAAAACTAATCCTAAAACAAAAGGATAGATAATATCAATATCATATAACAAACCTGCAAGTGTAGGTCCTAGTATGTTCCCAATACTCATATATGCATTGTTCATTCCCATCGCAAACCCTTGTTCCTCGCCCGCCATTTTTGAAATTAATGTATTAAGCACGGGTCTAAGAATTGATGTAGCAAGGAAAATTAGCAGTGTAATACCAAAGAAAAAGATATAGCTTGATGCAAATAGTGATAGGAAGAAGCCAAATGCAGCAACCCCTAAGAATATATTAAGTACCATACCTTCACCATAGTGACGAACAATTCGTTCGACGAAGAACAGTTGAACAATAACACTCACAATACCTGTTGCTGTAATCATCCATGCAATTTCCTGAGGAGTTGCTCCAAACTGATTGTCAACAAAAAGACCCAAAACAGATTCATATGCCATCAATCCAAAACTCATTACTAGAGTGATAATTAACGGAATGAAGTAAGGCATTTTAACAGATCTTACAATTTTTTTAGCCATTGACTCATCATCGGTAGTGAAATCAACTGTAACTGCTTTTTTCTCTACCTCACTATCTTTTAATACAATGATAGAAAATGCTACTGCTAATAAGGAAACAATTGCGGAGATAAGAAATGGCATCTTTAAACCAAAATCAGCTAAAAATCCACCAACTCCTGGTCCAACTACAATTCCTAGAGACATTGCTGCTGATACATAACTATTTCCTTTAGCACGTTGATCCATAGATGTTATATCCGCTACATAAGCAAAAATAGCTGGAACTAAAAGTGCAGCCCCAATTCCTCCAACTACACGCGAAGCATACAGCCACCATATTGAATCCACAGCGTAGAATATAAACATGGACAGAGTAAGTCCAGTCAAACCATAAATGATCATTTTTCGACGACCATATTGATCAGACCATTTACCAGCGATCGGAGAAAAGATCAGCTGTGCTCCTGCAAAAATTGCAATCATTAGCCCTGCAGCAGTACCACCTTGATTTATTGACTCCAGATATGCCGGTAGGATGGGAATAATGATCCCAAAACTCCCAATCGCAATAAACATATTAATCATTAGAATAATCATTTTTTTCCGGTGATCTACAGACATTTTTTGCAACCTCTCTTTCTATATAAAACATTAATTGCAATGCGAACATTTTAATCCGTTCATTATCATATATTGAAGATGCATAACTGTCAATTGGGAAGGATTTCTGTTTTATTAATCAAAAAATAACGACTTTTTTATAACTCGCAGGGTGCCGTTGATTCTAAGATTATTTGTTTTCTATCCGCAATTAAAAAAGTGCAAGCGTCCGTTTACCGATGTAAGGACCGGACAGCATCTAATCTAGTTTCTGCGCTTAGCCCTCGAGGTCATAAAAACGCTATCCACAGTTCAAGAATTTTGTAACTTCCTATACAAATATAAAAATACCATTCCAAGTATGGAATGGTATTTTTATTTAAAACCAACCTTTAACAGTGTCCGTTACACTACCCCATAAGCCGCCAAAGAAACCACCTACACCTCTCATAGAAAGAACAAACCAGTTTGCTTTTTCTACAGCTGTTTTTGTAACAAGATCTACTTGCATTCCTTTGTTTTGATCAAGGTAGCCTAATTTTTCACCTTTACCTGTATATTCGACCTTCATAATTCCAACTTTTTCTTCTTTTTTAAGAGGAGCAGTAATTTCGCCGTCCTCTGTTAACATTTTTTCATCTAGGACAAAGCTTGGCTTGTATGCGTCTTTTTCACCGTTCTTAACGACTAAAGTAAGTGCATCCTTGGTATGAACCTTCACTTCTTTTTCCTTACCTTTAACGACTGAAATTGTCGATTTTTTATCTAATTGGAAATTAGCTGGATAAACTTCTTGGATTGTGAAGTTTTTATATGCATAATCAAGCATTTTTTCCGTTTCAACAAATCTTGGAGTATGCAAGTTACCCTCCTTGTCGGTTGCGTTCATGACAACCGAGATGACACGCATTCCATCTCGTTCTGCTGTTGCAGTAAAACAAGATCCTGCTGATTTAGTAGAGCCTGTTTTTAAACCGTCGACACCTTCAGTTTCAAAAACTAGATCTTGCAACATCCAGTTCCAATTTGGCATATTTGTTTTATCCTCGGTACCTTCTCTAAAGACCTTTTTTGGAATACTGGATGTCTCAAGGATTTCTGGATAATCTTGAATTAAGCTTTGCGCAAGCTTTGCCATAGCACGAGCTGACATTTTATTTTCTGCATCTGCTTCAGTTCCATCAGGGTGCTGTCCAAGTAAATCACCGTTTTCTAATCCCGTTACATTAACAAACTGTGTATTCTCTAGTCCTAATTCCTTTGCTTTGTCATTCATCATTTTTACAAAGTTTGACTCAGAGCCTGCAATTATTTCTGAAAGACCGATCGCTGCACCGTTCGCAGAGTATATAGCCATTGCTTCATATAATTCCTTAACGTTGTAAGAGCCGTCTTGTCTTAATGGGACATTTGATAGATTAGTATTTTGTGAGATTTTGTAAACATATTCACTCGGAGTGTACGTTTGATCCCACTTGATTTTACCCTTATTAATTGCTTCTAATACTAAATACTCGGTCATGACCTTCGCCATACTTGCAATAGGAAGCATTTCATCTATATTTTTCCCATATAAAATTGTTCCAGTTGAAGCCTCTACTATGATTGCTGACTTTGCGCTTACATCAATTGGTTCTCCTTCTGCATGTACACCTGAAATCGGTGCAAAAATAGTTAGTACTAAAAACAATGCCAAAAGAGTTATCAATACACGCTTAAACATCTTATTGTTCAATTTTTCACCCTCCATTTTTAATTTATCTATTTATAAGTTCTAGTCTTATTTTTTAGAAACACAAATTCGATTCTATCACACATAGCAAAAAAAAAATAGACAGAGTTAAGACTCTGTCTATTTTTTCGTAAATTGTCATAATTTACAGGATTATTGACCTATTTCCTTATGATAAAGAATAATTAGGCGCTTCTTTTGTTATTTGTACATCATGTGGGTGACTTTCTCTTAAGCCAGCACCAGTCATTCGGACAAATTGTGTATTCTCACGAAGTTGTTGAAGGCTTTCTGTTCCACAATATCCCATTCCAGAACGAATTCCACCAACTAATTGATAAATTGTATCTGTTAAAGGTCCTTTATAAGGAATTCTTCCTTCAATTCCCTCTGGCACAAACTTTTTATTTTCTTCTTGGAAGTAACGATCTTTACTCCCCTTCTCCATCGCACTAACTGATCCCATTCCACGATATACTTTAAACCGTCTACCTTGATAGATTTCAGTTCCTCCTGGACTTTCCGTAGTACCAGCAAGGAGACTACCCAGCATGACCGCGTGACCGCCGGCTCCAAGAGCTTTTACCATGTCTCCAGAATATTTAATCCCACCGTCGGCAATAATTGTAACACCGTGTTTTCTTGCTTCTGTTGCACAATCATATACTGCTGTAATTTGAGGAACACCTACACCTGCGACTATACGAGTTGTGCAGATTGAACCTGGACCTATTCCAACCTTCACAACATTTGCACCCGCTTCAATTAAATCCTTTGTAGCTTCAGCTGTCGCAACGTTACCAGCTACTATATTTAGATTAGGGTACATATCTCGTATTTTTTTAACTGTTTCTAGTACACCATTTGAATGACCATGTGCAGTATCCACAACAATTACATCAACACTTGCTTCAACTAGTTTTTTTATCCGTAGCATTGTATCTGCTGTCACACCCACAGCTGCGCCTACTAATAATCGGCCTTGATTATCTTTTGCAGAGTGTGGGAACTCAATTACCTTTTCAATATCTTTAATTGTAATTAACCCTTTTAAGATACCGTTCTCATCAACAAGAGGGAGTTTTTCAATCTTATATTTCTGAAGGATGCTTTCTGCTTCTTTTAATGTTGTTCCTACAGATGCAGTAACGAGATTTTCCTTTGTCATAACATCGTTAATCATGATTGAGTAATCCTGAATAAATCTCATATCGCGATTGGTGATGATACCAACAAGTTTTTGCTCTTCAAGGTTGTTTACAATTGGAACTCCAGAGATGCGATACTTACCCATTAAATGTTCAGCATCATATACTTGGTGATCTGGGGTTAAAAAGAATGGGTCGGTAATTACGCCTCGTTCTGATCGTTTTACCTTATCAACTTGTTCTGCTTGCTGTTCAATTGACATGTTTTTGTGAATAATACCTAGACCACCTTGTCTAGCCATGGCAATTGCTAACTCAGCTTCTGTGACAGTATCCATTCCTGCGCTAATAATTGGGATGTTTAACTTTAATGTAGGTGTAAGTTCAACCTTTAAGTCTACATCTCTCGGTAAAACTCCAGATTTAGCTGGAACGAGCAAAACATCATCAAACGTAAGACCTTCTTTTACAAATTTTTGTTCCCACATAGTAAATCCCCCTCTTTTTCAGCAAAATATTATTAGTAGAGTATCAACTGCATGACTGACTGTCAAGGAAGTAATGAAGTGTTTAAATATTTAGAATTCAATAATTGGAGTGTTTATTACTATGGACCTTTCACCTTGGGAAACTTTACGTTCTTATCATTCGACTGAAACTGTACAGCGCCGCTTACAAGCAAACTATCACAACTTATCGCTAAAAAATCCGAGTGGACTCGCCTATGATAACAGTTACCGATTCGTTTATTTTCTTAAGCACGGAGAGAATTTCTTCAAACAAGCTCAATCTTCACCTACTGCAATACAACCTATATTGCTGTTCTACGGCCTATCACAATTACTCAAAGCAAGCACCTTGAGCGTTGATCCTGAATACCCTTCAACCTCATCTGTTTTAGCACACGGCGTTTCAAGTAGAAAAAGAAAAAAACAACAATATCACTTCTTAAAAGATGAAGTAAAAGTTCAAAAAAATGGCTTGTTTTCACATGTAGCATTTCATTTGTTTCACATGAAACATACTGAATTTGATAAGTATTCAATGGATTTTCTTTTAAGTCAAGTAGCAGAAATGAAGGATCTTTATCTTTTCCATCAAAATAAGTCAATTCTCGTAGACATTAAAGTTGAGAATGCGATCATGACGATTCCAACAAATATAGCTGATTTATATCATATGACACCTGATAGGTTAAAGGAATACCTATTAGGGCTTAATTCATCATTATCTCCACTCCAAGCAGAAGATCATAAGGAAATAATTTCATTAAAGGTTAAAGGTCCTTTACAACCTTTTTCCTGTGCGCCATACATCTTTCAATTAGAGAAAAACACCTATTCACTGCCTACCTCTAGAGATATGTTAAGTACGATTCCTGAACTTTTGATACATTACTTAATTTTATATAATTTAAGCATGATTTCTAGATACGAAACTGATTGGTGGTATGATTTATTATTAAATACAAACAGTGATGATTATCCATTTATTTTAAGATATCTCGAAGTTGTTAAAAGGAAGATTCCTTACTATACACAATTATTTTTACAAAGTACTCTCGGATAAGGGAAATCTGCATGGTTCTTAGAAGCTATGCACCATTAATGAAAATAATTAGGCTTTTACTCCCTTTAAAGACCATTTTGTCTTAATTCAATTGTGATTTTAGTATGTTTATACATGATCATGTGCTAATTACTTATCCATCGACGTTGAGAGCTTAACTTCCATACTCCGATGTCAGCTTGAGATAAGCTTCAAATCTCTGCGCCAGCTCGTTCACTCAGATCCTCATGTGCCAATACCGCACACTCCGGTCTTCGTTCTCTTCGCTTCCTTACTTGCACATGGATGTGCTGACTTCTACGTTGCCA